>NZ_JAWIIV010000068.1:0-15791 GCF_035916955.1 Noviherbaspirillum album
TAGCGCCTTGCAATGAGATGGTCCTCCGCCTCCCATGCCTGGCGCTGCTGCGCGGGACCGCCGCCAACCCGCTGCCCGGTCAGCCGGCCCAGCTTGTCGTACTGGAACAGGCTTTTCAGCGCCCCCTGGGTGCGGCCGACTTCCCGGTGCAAGGCATCGCGCTCGATGTCGCAGATGACTTCTCCGTCCAGATTGACCTGGTGCAGGTGGCCCGAGCCGTAGAACAGCTGGTTGAGCTTGCGGCCGTCGGGCGATACCGTCTGGATGCGGTTGCCCAGGGCATCGTAGGCATGTGCGATGCGGCTGGCATGATGCCGGCCGGTGGAGGTCTCGCCGATCAGCTGGCCGAGGGCGTCGTACTGCAGCTCGACTTCGGCCTGCGCATTGCGTGCCTGCACCACGCGGCCGAGCTTGTCGTAGCGATACTGCGTGCGCAGCTGCTCGGCCATCGCCGGGCCGGTGATGCGCGTGACCAGCTTTTCTACTAGCCGACCCGCCGCATCGCGCTGGTAGTGGGTGTCGATGCGGGCATCGGGATGACGGTGCATCCCCTTGCCGTTTGGGCTGCCGTGTTCTTCCCTGACCATGGGCAAGCCGGCGGTGTCATAGCGGTAGCGCGTCAGGCGGCCGTCGAAACCGATCTCTTCGTGCAGGCGGTCGAGCGCATCGTAGCTGAACGCATATGCTGCTCCATTCTCGTTGATCAGCTGCGTCAGCCGCCTTGCCTTGTCGTAGCGGTATTGCAGCGTGTGGCCGAGGGCATCGGTGCGGCTTTGCGGCAAGCCGTCGGCGTCCAGCGTGTAGGCGGTGCGCCGACCGGCGGCATCGACCTGCGCCACCAGCCGCCCGGCGCGGTCGTATTCCAGTTGCTCCTCGCTGCCATCGGGATGAAGTATGGAGACGAGCCGGCCGGCTAGGTCGTAGCGGTAGGCCGTGGTCTGGCCGAGGGCATCGGTGACGGCGCTCAGCTGGCCGAGGTCGTCGTAGTCGTAGTGCGTGGTCCGGCCCGAGCAGTCGGTGTGGCGGATGACTTGCCCGGCCTCGTTGTAGGCCAGCGTGCGGCTGCGTCCGGCGGCATCGGTGATGGATACCGGCAAGCCGTGCGCGCCATGGCGGTAGGCGGTGCGTTGGCCGAGTGCATCGGTGAGGCTGGCGAGGTTGCCGAATTCGTCATAGCGCAGGGCGGTGATGCCGCCCATGGCGTCGGTGACAAGCGAGGGCTTGCTCCAATGCGGGTCGTAGGCGATCTTCGTGACGGCGCCGTCGGGCTGCTCGATGGCAATGAGCCGGCCGCGCGCATCATGCCGGTAGCGGGTGGTACGGCCGGCGGCATCGGTCACCGCCACAGGATGACCATGCTGGCTGAGCGCGATGGCGGTGGCGCCGCCGGAGGCATCGCGCTGGCCGGTCAGGCGCTGCTTGTCGTCGTAGCGGTAAGTCTGTGTCCTGCCGAGCTGGTCGGTGACGACCGTTTCACCGCGATGGTAGGCAAAGTCGAGCCGATGGCCGGCATTGGTCCAGTGCCGCAGCACCTTGCCGCGCGGGCTGTCTTCGCTGTACGCATAGTCGGCAACGAGGCCGCNGGTTTCGTTGGTACGGTAGACGAAGTCGAGGTGATGCCCGGCATTGGTCCAGTGCCGCAGCACCTTGCCGCGCGGGCTGTCCTCGCTGTACGCATAGTCGGCTACAAGGCCGCCCGGGGTGGCGTGGCGCTGGTAGTCGTCGAGCAGGCGCTGGAGCTTGTGGAGGTGGGGAACGGAGGGTGAGCGCAGGAAGGCGCGGCTGGACATGGCGGGCGGATGTTGTCTGAAAGGAAGCAACAGCAGCGCGCGATGTTAGCATTATTTTAACTTCGATTATGTTGTTTTGGCAATACATTGAAATGGGCGGCGTAAGCCGGGACACGATGCCCCAGCATGTCTTTCAGACGCTTTCAAGCTTTGTTAAGACGGGCTCAGTCACCCTCATCCGCCGATCTGGCGGAAAGGATCGAGCGCAAGGTCGATCACGCGGCGTTCCCGCACCACGATCTCGGCCGTGGCGGACATGCCGTAACGCAGCGGGAAGCGGGTTTCGCCAATTTCGTAATAGTCACGCTCCAGCGCCACGCGGCCTTCGTAGACCGGTTGCTTGCCCTGGGCGGCCGGCTTGGTGGCCGGCGATATGAATTCGACGGTGCCGTTGATCAGCCCGTAGCGCTGGTAGGGAAAAGCATTGAACTTGAGCTTGACCGGCAGGCCTTCGCGCAGGAAGGCGCGGTCTTGCTCGGCGATGTCGATTTTCAGGATGGGCCTTGCATTCTTGGGCGCGATGCCGCCGATCGGCGTATTGGCCTGCACCTTGTCGCCGGTCTGCGTGGAGATGACATCGGTGATCACGCCGTCGGTGGGTGCGACGATAAGCAGGAAGTTATCCTTGTCGATGTTTTCGAAGCGGATGCGCGCGGCGGCATCGGCGACCAGGCGGGCGGTCTGCACCTGCAGCCTGGACTTGTCCTCGGCATTGGCGATTTCGCGCAGCGCGCCGTCGTACTGCAGCTGCAGCTTGGCGAGTTCCTGGCCGCTGCCGTCGATCTGCGCGCTGGCTTCGCCAAATTCCTGGCTGAGGCGGAAATTGAGTTCACCGATCTTCGACTGCGCCACCCGCAGCGCATTTTCGGCCGCCATCAGTGCGCTCTTCTTGCTTTCGACCTGCAGTGCCGACACGCCGCCGCCGCCGGGCAGCGCCAGCAGGCGCGCATACTTGTCAGCCTCTTCCTTGGCCACGTCGCGCGCGCGGCGCGCATTGTCGAGATTGCTGCGCGCTTCTTCAAGCTGAGCCTTCTGCCCTTCCGCGAGCTTGGAAGTGCCCTCCGCCATGCGTTTTTCATGCAGGCGCTGCGCCACTTCAATCTGCTGCTTCAGCGCGACGACGCGACGCTCCATCAACGCCTTGCGTTCCGGGAACTGTGTCCATTCACGCTCGGCATCCTCGAGCTTCAGCTGCGCTTCCAGCGCGTTGGTGGCGGCTTCGATTGCGCCGCGCGCGTTCAGCCTTGCCAGCACGTCGCCCTTGGAAACAGGCTGGCCTTCGGCAATGTAGAGATCCGCGACCTCGCCATCGACCGGGGCATACAGTCGGCGCACTTCCGAGTCGGGCACCAGGGAGCCGGGGGCGGACACCATCACATCCGCATGGCCGATGAAAGACCAGATCAGGCCGGTCAGGATCAGTCCGAGCATCACATACACAACCGCCTGCGTGAGCCGCCATGGCTCCGATGCGAGGATGGCGATGCCTTCGGCGCTATGGTCTTCGAGAGCCACCGACAGCGGCTTGAGCTGGGCTTCCTTCATCGCTCGGCACCTCCCAGCAGCGCCAGCTTGGCTTTCACGACGCCGGGGTCGAGCACGCGCTGCAGCTCCATCATCGACCGCCGCTGCAGTTCGGCTTCGGCGGCGATGTCGGCCTGCAGCTTGTCCCATTGCGACGGGTATTCGATCTTCAGTTCCTTGTACAGCCGCGTTCCCTTGACCGCGTTTTCATTGGCGTCGGTCAGCAGGCGCGCCTGCGCGCGGAACTGGCCCGACACGCCCGACTCCAGCCGCTGCGCGCCGCCGATCGAACCGTTGTCCCGATAACGCCGCCATAGCGCCTGCGCCCGCGTCAGCATTTCCTCGGCACGCTTGCCGGCACGGACGGTCAGGGCCTTGACATCCGACTCGATGCCGCGCAGGTACCAGGTATCCTCTTCGCTATCGAGCAGTGCATAGAAGCCGAGCAGGCGTTCCTCATAGTCCTTGCCGCCGCGCGCGCGCTGCAGTTCCGAGAACTGCGCGGCGACATTTTTCTTGTGCGCAAGCTGCCGCGCCGCCACATCGGACCACGGCCCGCGCGGCGCCTGTTCCAGCAAAACGTAAGCCTGGCGCGCATTGCCCTGTTTCCAGGCCTGCATCACCTTCTGGTACTGGGCGATCAGCGCTTGCGGGGGGAGACTGCCGCCATTCATCAATGCATGCGCATGCGCCTGGAAGGGCGGCGTCGCGAATCCGCCCTGGGCGAGCAGAGTGACCAGGGGGCCGAGCTGCTGCGCCCGAGCATGACCCTGCATCGTCACATAACGGCGCAGATCCTGGCGCAGCGCATCCACGCCGATCAGGCGCGGATACTTTTCCGCATAGTCGTTGAACACATTCTCCAGCGCCTGCGGCCGATCCTGCCGCAGCTCCTCCGCGATGGTTGCCTTGAGCCTGTCTATCGCGGCGACGTACACGGCGTTGTCGCTTTGCAGCTTGCGCAGGTGGCTGAGCGCGAGCGCATACGGTTCCTTGAATTCGGGTACCAGGCTTGCCACGCGCGCGAGCGCGCGCTGGTGCATGCCCGGGTCGTCATCCCACTGGCCCAGCAGAGTCTTGATCTGCTCCTCGTCGGCAAACAGCCGGATCGGCGCTTCCAGCCCGCCGCGTCCGAGCACGAAGCGCTCCAGGCGTCCGACCCAGCGGAGTTCGCGCAGCAGGGAGCGCGCATCCTCATTCGGACCCGCTTCGCTTTCGGCACGAGCCAGCACCGCATCGGCACGGTCATACTGGCCGGATTGCAATGCCGACAGCCAGGCAGGCACATGGGTTTTCATCAATGCCTCGGTGGCCAGCGCCATCAGGTTTTCGTTGCCGGCATCGCCGGCAAGCGCTGCCGCGGCGACTGAGGCCGCCTTGGCATGATTGCCTTCGGCCATCAGCTCCCTGATCTGTTCTTCCGATCCTGGCATCAGCAGCCAGGTGCCGCCCGCTGCAAGCAAGGCGGCGGCGCATGCGGCGGCGACCTTGCTCCGGCTCCAGCCGGCCCTGGGCGCGCCTTGCGGCGGGCTGTCGCCCAGCGCCTTGCGCATTTCGGCCAGCATCGTGCCCAGTCTGCCTGCCTTCCCCGGCCTGCGCTGTCCCTCCGCGGGCCGTTCAGGCGACGCCGCCTGTTCCGGATCCTGCTTGTCGTCCTCCCCCGGCTGCGGCGCCGGGTCGACACAAAAGATATTGAGGAAGGAATCGGCGGAGGCGACGAAGGTGGTCTTGTCCGCCTGGCTCTCGTTCTCCGCCGGGCGCATCGGCTTGCCGAACTTGGTGACGGTATTGTCGGCGTGCAGCTGCGCTTCCTCGATGCCGATCCTGTAGACGAAATGATGGCCGCCGAACGCCAGCGTGTCGTCGTTCTTGAGCGGCATCGCCCGTTCGTCGAGTCGCTTGCCGTTGAGGAAGGTGCCGTTGGTGCTGCCCAGGTCTTCGATGAAGGGCGCTCCACTCTTGAGGAAGATATGCGCATGCCGGCGCGACAGATAATTGACCTGATCCGGATGCTGCTCCCGGTAGCGCGAGAAAACAGTGTCGCTCTTGCTGATCAGGAAGGGAAACTGCGTGATGACTACCGGCTGCAGCCCCGGCACACCGGATTCCGGGCTCAGCGTCAGGCTCGCCAGCCGCGCCGTCTTGCGCGGCGCATCCATGCGTTCGCCGATCTGCAGCCGGTACGACAGCTCGCGGCCGAAACAGACTGTGTCGCCGTCATGCAGCATGCGCGTCTTTTGCCGGATATCGTCGCCGTTGACGGTGGTGCCGTTCTTGCTGCCGAGATCGGCGATGTAGGCGGCGCCATATTCGCAGAAAATCCGTGCATGCCGTCGCGACAGGTCGCCCACCAGTTCGGCGGGATAGTCGACGAAGGGCGGCTCGCCGCGGCCGACCGCGAACAGGTTGTCGCGGATGCGGATATCGGCCAGCTCGGCGTGCGAAAGCGGCTTGAGCACGATGTCGATGCCGGCATCGAGCATGGTGGAGGTCGCGGGGTCGGCCAGCACGGCGGCCTCGGCCGAGAGGGTTTTTTGAGACAACATTTATTGATCGGCCTTCCCTGCTGCGCCGACTGCAATCGTCGGCCATCCGCCGCCCAGCGCCTTGTACAGCGTGACGGTATCGGACAAGATCTGCTGGTGATTGGCAAGCAATGCCAGCCTGGCGCCCAGCAGCGAACGCTGGGTTTCAAAGACTTCGAGCTGCGACACCACGCCTTCCCTCAGCTGGCCCTCGATCTGCGCCGCCACCACATCGAGATGCTCCACCTGCTGGCGCAATTCCTCGCGCTGGCGCTTGTGCGTATCGAGATTGACCAGCGCATTCTCGACTTCCTCGAACGCACCGATCACGGTCTTGCGATATTCCTCTTCCACCAGCTTCGATTCGGCCTCGCTGGTGCGCACCCGAGCCTTTACATTCGGGTCGAGCACGGGGAAATTAATGCTCGGCAGGAAACCCAGGGTGAAGGTTTTCAGCAGGTCGGTCAGTGCGAAGCTGGAACTGCCGCCACGCCCGGTCAGGCTGACCGAGGGCAGCTGCGCCAGCTTGGCCTGGCCGGCGAGATTGTGCGCAGCCAGCAGGCGGTATTCGGCGGCCACGATGTCGGGCCGCCGCTTCAGCAGTTCGGACGGCAAGCCGTTCGGCACCACGGGCAGATGCACTTTCTGCTGCAGGCGTCCGGCCGGCACATTGAATTCGCCCGCCGGCACGCCGAGCAGCGTGGATAGCCCGTTGCCGGTCAGGTTGCGCGCGCGCGTCAGTTCCAGCATGTCGGTGTTAAGCCGGTTGATCTCCGCGCGCTGCTGCAGCACCCGGGTGTTGGGCAGCAGGCCGTTCTTGTGCATGGCCTCGTAGATGTTGAGAATCTGGCGGTTCTTGTCCAGCGCCTGCTTCTGCTGTTCGATTTGCTCGTCCAGCTGCAGGATCTGGAAATAGGCGATCGATACGCCCGAGACCAGGTTCAGGTAGCCGGCGCGCCAGTCGGCCTCGGTGGCATTGAACTCGGCGGTCTGTGCCTGCACGCCCTTTTCCACCTTGCCCCAGATGTCGAGTTCCCAGTTGACCTGGGTCCCGAGATTGAAGGTCTTGCTCAGTTTCTGGCCGGTGCTCTTCTCGAAACTGGCGCCGGCGCCGGCATCGAGCACGGGCATGGCGCCGGCGCGCGCTTCGCCGATCTGCGCCGATGCGACGCGGGTGCGCGCGGCCAGAATCTTCACATCGATATTGTTGGCGATGGCCCGCGACACCAGCGTGTCGAGATACGGATCGCGAAATTCGCGCCACCAGTCGGGCCGGATGGTTTCCGCCGGCGCGACCGCGGTTTGTGCCCCGGTTTGTGCCCCGGTTTGTGCCCCGGCTTGCGTTGCCGATTGCGACCAGGACGCCTTCATCGGCGTCTCGGGCTGCCTGTATTCGGTCAGTTTGACATCGGCGCAGCCGCACAGCATGGCAGCGCCCATGAAAGCGGCAATGCGCGCATGCCTGATGCCCTCACTCTTTACCAGGTGCAATCCGGCCATGCCTCTTGCGTGCTCGCGTTCGTTGCGCTGGTCGCGGTCAAACCCCGTCGTCGTTTTCATGATGGTGCCCATACTCGTGATTCAACAAATACTTCGAACAGCCGTGGGTCAAGCTTGCCGGCGCGGCATTCGCCGCCGATCAGGTCGAGCGCCAGTTCGGGCGGCAAGGCTTTCTTGTAGGGACGATCGCTGGCGGTCAGCGCGTCGTAGATATCGCAGATGGTCAGGATGCGGGTCTGCACGCTGATCTGGTCGCCACACAGTCCCATCGGGTAGCCCGAGCCGTCGAGCTTTTCATGATGGCCGTGGGCGATGCCCGGCACCGAGGACAGGTCGCGTGTCCACGGGATCAGGATCAGGAAGGAATAGGAGTCGGCCACATGCGATTCGATCTGACGGCGCTCGTCCTCGGTCAGGCAGCCCTTGGAGATGCTCAGCGCGGCCGCTTCCGATGGTTCGAGCAGGCCCATCATCGCGCCATCGACATCGCGCACCGCATAGCCGACGATCTCGCGCAGGTCGGACACTTCGCCGTGCGAGATCGCCGGTTCGTTCGCGCTGCGTATAGCGTCCAGGAAACGTGCGAGCCTGGCCGATTCGTCGCGCAGGCCGCGCTCTATCCTGCGCTTTTCCTCGCAGAACGCGGTCATCCCGAAACGATGCTCCATGTGCATTTCGGCCAACCGGCGATAGGCCTCCCGCTCCAGGCAGGCCTGCGCATACTTGAAGCGCTGCTCCAGCAGGCGCATTTCCATGTAATGCAGCTTCTTTTCCTTGCGCAGCACATGCTCGCGCACGCCGACCTTGCCGAAGTCGTGCAGCAGTGCCGCATAGCGGATCTCGCGCACCTGGTCGCGATCGAACGAATGCTTGCGCAGCGCCGGCATGTCGGCGCGGTCGACCGCGCGGGCCAGGCCTTCCGCATAATCGGCCACCCTGAACGAATGGCCGGCGGTCGCCGGATCGCGTTCCTCGATCGCCTGCACCGATGCCCGCACGAAGCCGTCGAGCAGTCGCTCGATATCCGAATACAGCTGGAAATTGCGCAGNAACGAATGGCCGGCGGTCGCCGGATCGCGTTCCTCGATCGCCTGCACCGATGCCCGCACGAAGCCGTCGAGCAGTCGCTCGATATCCGAATACAGCTGGAAATTGCGCAGCGCCACCGCGGTTTCGGCACAGACTCCCGTCAGCATTTCGAGATCCTGTTCCTTGAAGGCATAGGGATCGGAAGAGGTATCCACCTGGATCAGGCCGAGGCATTCGCCTTCCAGCACCAGCGGCACGCACATCACGCTGCGGATGGCCTGGCTGATGATCGATTCCTGCGAACCGAAATGCCGATCCGCCAGGGTGTCGACCGACAGGACCGATTGCTTCTTGTTGATGACTTCATTGATGATGGTGTGCGACATGCGCACCGAATCGGAATCGAGCGGCTTGCCGTCGCGCCGGCGCACCGCGACCGGAGCCGGCGCCTCGTCGGCATTCTTCCTCAGCAGGATGAAGGCCCGTTCCGCCAGCGGGAACAGGTCGAAAATGAAATTCATGATCTTTTCGGTCAGTGTTGCCTCATCGGTGACCGCGCCCAGTGCGATCCCCACCTGCGCCATCGCATGCAACTTGCGTACCGTCTGCTGCATGTCGCCGGCGCTGGCCGCCTTTCGGGCGACTTGCGCTTCCTCTTCCAGGCTTTTCGCGTATTCCGTGGCATCCACCGTCTTGGTGATGATGGTCGGCTGGTTGTCTTCGGCCGGCTCGACGAGCGAATGAAACACGAGCTGTACGGATGAAACAAACAGTTCGTCGCCGTCGCGCAGCGCCCGCCATGCGCCCGGTGTCAGTCGTGTGCCGGAGACGAAGGTGCCGTTGAAGGAATGCAGGTCCTCGACGAAATAGGTCAGGCCGCGGCGCCGGATGCGCGCATGCCGGCGGCTGATGGTGTGCTCGGGGATGCAGAGATACTGGTGGTCGCCGAGCGAGTCCTGCTGTTCCCGGCCGATCACGACTTCATCCTGGAGCGGATACATGGCCGGTCCCGAGCCCGCGTCGCCGATGACTTCGAGATATGCCAGGACTGCCCTGCCTGGCTGGGATAAAGCAATTGCCTTGTCCATCTTGCTATCCAATCTGCCGGCTGCTCTCGCTCGACGATCCGCAGCAGGTATCTACAGTATCGTCAACGGGAATCAAAATGCCAATTGCCGGGACGCGGCAAATACGATGCGCATTCAGCGCATGCCGTGGAATCGCCCGGACCCGATCCGTCAGACCGGCGTTGCAAGTAGCATGCCTCCCGTGCCTGTCGCATGCATGCCGGCTGCACGGCAAGCCTTTCAGTCCTTCGATCCTTTCTCTATCTCACCGTGACCGTGATCTTTTTCGAGTAGATGGGGGGCTTGTGCGGAATATGCCTGTCGTCGCCCATCAGCAGCTGCAGGGTATGCCGTCCCGGCGGCAGGTCGACCATGGCCTCGGTCTCGCCGGCGCCGAAATGCAGGTGGTTTCTGTCGGACGGGATCTCCTGGTCTGCCGGCGGCAAGGGCGTATTGATCAGGAGGTGGTGATGCCCGGTATTGGGATAGTCCACCCCCTTGGGCGCCACGCCCATGTTGCGCAGGCCGAACCAGACGCGAAACGGCTTTCCGGCCGCGATGACCTCGCCATCGTTGGGCCAGCCGATATACAGGTACGCCTCCGGATTGGCGGGCTTGTCGCCGGCCGCGGCGAGCGGAGACAACAGGCTGATCATGACTGCAATGGTACCGGCGAGCTTGTCCATGGATGCTGCTCCCATCGTTTCAGGTTGGTTCCG
Organism: Noviherbaspirillum album; assembly: GCF_035916955.1. Taxonomy (NCBI): domain Bacteria; kingdom Pseudomonadati; phylum Pseudomonadota; class Betaproteobacteria; order Burkholderiales; family Oxalobacteraceae; genus Noviherbaspirillum; species Noviherbaspirillum album. The sequence goes on from NZ_JAWIIV010000068.1 coordinate 10,155, forward strand.
ATCTGTTGGCGCGGCCCCGCCATTTCTGTTCGGGGCCGCCGCACAGTTTGCCCTTACCGAACTGTGATCGTTATCTTTTTCGACTGGACCGGCGGATCGTGAGGCACATGGTCCCGGTCGCCCAGCATCAGTTGCAGCGTGTGTTTTCCGGGCGGCAGTTCGATGCGCGCCTCGGTTTCTCCAGCGCCGAAATGCAGATGATTGCGGTCGGAAGGGATCGGCTCGTTGATCGCCAACTGTCCGGCGTCGATCAGCAAATGATGGTGTCCCACGTTGGGCAGATCCACGCCCTTGGGTGCCACCCCCATGTTGCGCAAGCCCATCCTGACCCAGAACTTGCCGCCGTTGATCACCATCCCGTCCTGCGGCCAGATGAAGTAGACCTGCGCGTTTTCCGGAGCGGGCGTCGCGGCATGCGACGTGGAAGCTTGCGCACCGCCAATCAATGCGAGAGCGGCAAAGACGTATGCATTCTGCATGCTGCACCTCTTCTTTTTAAACTTGAGGTCCGCCGGTGCGTGATGGAGCCCATGGCGGAAGTTTGGCATCGATTCCTGTTGCTGCCTGCGCCTGCCGCGCGATGCCGGATTGCAGGGCATCGTCATTCCGGTGCGTCGCTATTTTTGATACAGCGTAAAACAGAACCCGCATCGAATAGAAAGGAAAGGCGCGCGGATTTGATATTAAACAGAGTTGCCTGATCGCTGCGGCAGAAAGATAACACTGCGGCTTGGATCGAAGCCCGACCCAGGCTGGAGAAGACAAGGATCAATGCCTGCGAGGCACGTTAGCGATGTTCTTATATCGAATGCATCCTCGAACGCATCCGGCATCGACCTTGCTTTGCTTCGCGTTGCGGGAAGACGCGGCAGGCGCCTTGCCACAAGGCGTTGCGCATGCAAACCTGTCCGGCGAACACCAGGTATCACACGCAAAGGAGTTGCCGTGCCCCTCAAACTTCTGACCGCATTCGTCGCCTGTCTTTTCTTCATGTCCGCCGGTACGATGCATGCCGGCGTTCTGCCGAAGGACAGCGCCGAACAGTATGAACTCACGTTCTGGGAATCGATCAAGGACAGCAACCACGCGGCCGACTACGAAGCGTATCTCCAGACCTATCCCAACGGCCGTTTCGCGCCGCTGGCGCGTGCCAGGGTCCAGCGCCTGAAGGCACAGGCGCCGGCTGCTTCCGCTCCCCCTTCTCCTTCGGCTCCCTCGGGTCCTTCTGCCGCGGACAAGCCGCCCGCCGCGGAGCGGGCCGCCAAATCGCCTCCGCCGGCAAAGACGCCAGCCGAGCGGCCACGCGCCGACACCGCGAAGCCGGCTCCCGATATGGCTGCGCCGGCAGCGGCACCAGCACCGGCACCGAAGGCCGCCGAGGCGCCATTGAAGGAAAAGCCGATGCCGCCGGTCGCATCGGGCGAAATCAAGGATTGCCCGCAGTGCCCGGTATTGGTGCCTGTCAAGGCCGGCGCATTCACCATGGGCAGTGCCGCCGACGATCCATCGGAACGACCGCCGCATCGGGTCACGGTGAGCGAAGCCTTCGCCATCGGCAAATACGAAGTCACCGTCGAGCAATGGGATGCATGCGTGCAAGCCGGCGCCTGTCCGCGCGTTGCCGCCGACGCGGCACGCCCGCGCACGACGCCGGTGCGCGACGTCAGCTGGAACGATGCGCAGCTTTTCGTGCAATGGCTGAGCAAGGCCAGCGGCAAGACCTACCGCCTGCCGAGCGAAGCCGAATGGGAATATGCATTGCGCGGCAGTACTTCGTCGCGCTACTGGTGGGGCGAGCAGATGCAGCCCGGCAAAGCCAACTGCAAGGATTGCGGCGAACCGTGGCAGCGCGATACGCCGGTCAGCGTCGGCTCCTTCGCGCCGAATCCCTTCGGGCTGCACGACATGAACGGCAGCGTCTGGGAATGGGTCAGCGACTGCTGGCACAATTCGTACAAGGGCGCGCCCGCGGATGCCCGTCCTTGGGAGGAGCCGAACTGCCGGGTACGCGTGATCCGCGGCGGATCCTGGCGCGAAGGCGCGAGCTACATGCCGTCTTCCACGCGCTTCAAGTACGACGCCAGCGTGCGCCATTCCCAGAACGGCTTTCGCGTGGCACGCGATCTGAAGTAATACCAATCCCAAGTCATAACATTTACTTGGGATTGGTACTGGTATTAGCGCTTGCCCGGCCTGGTCGTAATCTGCAGGAATTCCACGAGAATGCGGTCCCGGCCGTGCCTGGCGGCGACCTGGTCCAGCTGCTTGCCGAGCGCCTTCAGGTATTCATGGCGTGTCTTGAACTCCGGCAGCGTGCCGTCGAACAAGGGTGCCGGCGTCACCAGCAGCACGATCAACTCGTCTCCGAAAGGCTTGGAAATGATCCAGTTGCCGGTCCCCCCGCCTATCGTCGCGCGATGGTTGGGCGGCGCAAGGTTGGCGCGGGCGCGGCGCGTCGGCAGCAGGTGCGCTACCCCGCCGTCGAGTGCGTAATAGTCGACATAGACATGGGTTTCATACGGCGGGGTCTTGATGTCGACAACCAGTGAATCGCCTTCATGCAGCACGGCATCGGGTGCCTGCGCGCGGATGCTTGCCGCGCCGCCGCTGGCGCGATTGGCCTTCCAGTACGGTTCCAGCAGACCGACCACATCGCATTTCTCGTCGCTGAGCCGCTGCAGCGAAAGATCGACCGAGCGCACCCCCGGCACCGCCATCAGCATCTCCTTCAGGCGCGCGGCGCTGATGTTATTGGACAGGTATCCCTGTACCTGCAGCGCATGCCCGCCGCCGGATGCAGTCATCGCGGAGCAGTTCACGCCTGCCAGCACCGGCGCCACGGCGCCGAGCGCGAATGGCGCATCGGTCCTTGCAGGAGGGGCCGCGGCCGGGGCGGCTGGGGTGGCCGGCCCCGAAGGGGCGGCCGCAACCTGGGGCGGCGCGGGCGCCGACGGCGGGAAAGATGGACCGGCAACCGGACCTTGCCCGCTCTCTCCGCTCCCCTTGCCTTCCCCGTTGCCAGCGGCGCTGCGGCCATCCGTGCTGCCATCGCCGCTGCTTTCGATTGCAGGGGATGGATCCGGCCGGGACTGCAGGTAATAGCTGACGCCGCCCGACAGCAGCGCGATCGCCATCACCGACGAGCCGGCAACGGCAGCGTATACCGACGTCGATTTCCTGCCGCTCATTTCCTGGGCGAAGCGCGCCACGGTGGGCGTGCGCGCCTTGCGTTCGAAGGCAAGGCCATGCCGCAGCGCCTGCCACTGGCTCCAGCCGAGATTCCTGGGCCGCGCGGGTTTCATTCCGGCGCCGCGCGCCTGCGTCGCCGACAGCCGGTCGAAGGGATGGCGCCCGGTCAGCATTTCATAGGTAATGCATGCCAGCGCATAGATGTCGTCGCGCGGATCGGGTTCGAGCCGCTCCAGCATTTCCGGACTGGCGTACGCCGGCGTCAGGCCGCCGAGGCTGCCCGGGTCGAACACGGTGACATCCGCATCGTCTTCCGGCTTCTGGAATACGCGCGAGATGCCGAAGTCGATCACCTTGACTTCATTGCGGTCGGTGAGAAAGACGTTCGCAGGCTTCAGGTCGCAATGCACGAAACCCCGCTCGTGCGCATAGGCAAGCGCCTTGCCCATGCCGTTGGCGATATGCCATGCCTTGTCGAACGGCATGCCCTTGAAGTCCGGCGATCGCAGGATGCGGCTCAACGGCTTGCCGGAGAGGTATTCCATGGTGAGGAAAACGGTGGGGCCGTCGCGGTCGAAGTCGTATACCGTCACGATGTTCGGATGCGCCAGCGCCTGCGCCTTCTTCGCTTCGCGCTGCAGCGTGATCAGCGATTTCGGATGTCCCCGGAACTGGACATTCAATACCTTGATCGCGATGTAGGGCTTGCGGTCCGACGCTTCCAGCTTGCGCAGGTCCAGCGCCTTGTACACCGTGCCCATGCCGCCGAAGCCGATGCACTCTTCCAGCACGAAGCGGCCGTTGAGGGTGTCGCCCACACCCTTCATCCGCTCCGGCTCGCCGGACGCGTCGCCGGGCTTGTACGAGGTCACCGATGGAATCGAAGGCATCGAAGGCATCGACGGATAGGACGGCGCGGGCTGGGGCGGAATCTGGGGCGAGCGGGTGATGACGAAGGTGTCGTCTCCGTGGCCGTGTTGCTGCCGATTGATCTGCGGCGACGGCTCAGCGCGCCGCTTCAGTTCCGCATAGATTTCAGGCGGCAATTCAATGCGGGTATGTTCGTCGCTCAGCAGGTCGCGCAGGCGGATGGCATTGGCGTCATCGTCGGCGAGGGCATGATCGACCTGCGCAAGAAACTCCTTCTGCGAAAGCTCGCCGCTTTGGAATGAACGTATCGCCTGCCCAAGAGTAGCCATGGTCTTATCAATGGAGAATGCCCGTAGCCCGCCTATGCAAACATGATGCCTTGACCATGCGCCCGACTGTTGAGCTTCAACAGATTGGAAGCAGAGACTGCGGCGATGTCGCGCCGCGCACATGAGACGCCTGCTGTTCAAGATACACCAAGGCCCGGTCCTGCACGAGCGATTTCGCGGACGCGATGCCCCCAAGATCGCGTGAAGAAGCGAGCCCTGTTGGATTGCAGCCGACTATGCGGCGGTTACCGGAAAACTGTTGGGCCGCGGGTGTCGGATTTCTCCCGCCATTGCCGGTGCGGCGGCATGCGCTGGAATGCTCTTCCTTCTTCCCTGATTCACGTATCGCCCTTATGTACCAAGGGTTTGCGGAGATTATGCGCGTTATCCCGAAGACCTGGCACAGCCCCTGCTATATCTCCTTCAAGCGCAACGAAACGCTTGAAACACCGGACCCATCCGGCCCCTTATGAACCCTTACGAACCCTTACGACTTCTTACCTTCAGGAGAATCACCATGAAAGCACTGTCCATCAAAGACCTGTCCGTTTCCAAAGACCTCGGCGCCGGCGACATGGCTGCCGTGTCCGGCGGCACCGGCTACTACAAGGCCCCCGCCTTCTTCGCCAGCCCGCTGTTCAGCGTGGCCAAGAGCGAACTCAACTTCGGCGCCCAGCAGGCACTCGGCCAGGAACAGAACACCCTGGTCAACAACGGCAACAACGTCGCCTTCGCCTCCGGCATCAAGTCCAACGTGAACCCGACGCAGACCGGCAAGAACACCATCAACTTCATGTCGTAAGCCGCACACCGATTCGCATCACTGATTACACCACCATCGCCACCTCACCTTTAGGAGCATCATCATGAAAGCACTGAGCATCAAGGACCTGTCCGCATCCAAGGACCTCGACACACAAGACATGGCAGCCGTCTCCGGCGGCATGTACAAAAGCCCGGTCGTGGCTTGGGGACCGCTGGTCAGCGTGACCAAGAGCGAACTGAATTTCGACGCCGCCCAGTCGCTGGGACAGAGCCAGAACACCATGGTCAACAACGGCAACAATGCGGCCTTCGTGCATGGCATCAAGTCCAACGTCAATCCGACACAGACCGGCAAGAACACCATCAACTTCATGTCGTAAGCAGATCCCGCGATCCGGCGCCGATGGAGGCATGGCCTTCATCGGCAGCCCCGGCATTCAGGACGCATTCATCCACTCATTCACTCATTGCAGCAAGGAGCATC
>NZ_JAWIIV010000069.1:0-15506 GCF_035916955.1 Noviherbaspirillum album
ACCTCCGCCTCCCGCAGGACACCTATGATTTGTTCTTCTGTAAATCGCTTTTGCATGTATGCCTCCATGTCGAAAATAATATGAAGACTCACCCAGTGGGTGGCTACACGATTTCTACCAGGTCACGATGACGCGTCTCTGTCTCGCGATGACGATCGTCATCCGACGAGTGAAGATATCGGCTGGTAGTCGCTATGGACTCGTGACCCAAGGTGTCCCGCACGTAGCAAAGATCAAGCGCACTGTTTGCCATATGCGAGCCTGCAGTGTGTCGCATCCAATGAGCCGATGCTGCCTTCACCCTCGCAGCGGTCCCTTTGTGCGAGGGTCCGTAAGCTTCGAGGCGAGTCGCCGTGCTATGAAAAACACGCTTTACAATGCTGTGAACCGCAACGCGTGTCATCGGCCGTGATTTGCCCCCGATGGGAAGCAGCAGTGGTGTGGCTTCAGCGTAGATTGGGAAAGGCGGCAAACCTCTATCACTTCGGTATCGGGACAGCTCGTCCATCAACTCTGTCGTGGCTGGAATAAGGCGCGTCTTGTCGCCTTTGCCGACGACTTCCAGCCACCAGCGTTTCTCGCCATCTCTGTCAGGGCGACAGAAAAAATCTCCCATGGTGTTGTCGACCACTTCCGATATCCGCAACCCACATAGGTAGAGCAGAGTGAAAAGCCATCTGTTGCGGAAATAATGCTCTCGTTCCCGCTTGGTTTCCTTCGGCATTGCCTCGATCGTTTGCTTGACCTCATTCCATAGATCCTTTTCCAGGTACCGCGTTATCCTCGGTGGCGTCTTGAGTCCACGCCGTCGGGATAGAGATAGAGGGTTGCCAGCAAGGTAGCCGGCATTCACCAGCCAGGAGAACATCGTATTGAGGATGATCATTGCTTGCCGCTGACTGAGCGGGGAGAGGGGGCCGGCAAACGGGCGCCACTCTATATGGGAACGGGCAAATCTACGCCCACCTTGCATGACCCAGCGCTCGGCGGGTTGCGGATCAGCCAGAAAGTACTGGTAGGCGAGCAGGTCTTCGTGAGTCAGCGACGACAATGGCTTCCTAAGCTGAAGGGTTGACCACAGCAACAGGCGTTCGACCTCCTTGCGATAGTTGGCAAAGGTTGTACTCGTATCGGCATAGCGCGTTAGCCACGCCTTGATAGCCTCGAAGTCATTGTTTGCTGCAATGAGGGGTCGGTTCCCATTCGCTCGATTTGTGCCTTGGGAGCCATCGATCCCCGGCGGTATAAAGAAAGAAGCGGTCGGTGCGGTGGAGGTGGAGAGTTCAGACTTTGCTATGGACTGGAACATTGAAGGACAGGCGGAAGGCCACGTTGTGACAATTTGCCATTGTAGGAAGTCGACTGCTTTGGAAGGTTAGAATGGTTGAAAATGGGAAATACTTACTAGTTTGTAACGACCAACCCAGACGCGTAAATGCATTCCGAAACGAAGGTACTTGTTGACATTTACCGACGTTATGGAACAATAGTGTGATGAGTACAACAAAAGCTGCCTCGTTAAAAGCCCTGACCGCGACGCGCCCTACGTTCCGGGCTATGGACGCGGTCCAGGCTGGTACGCCGCGCGCAATACTCAGCCGACTAGTGCGTGAGGGAAAGCTCACGCGCCTTAGCCGCGGTGTCTACGCATGGGTGGATCGCGTCTCCACGGAATATGACAGCCTGATCGAGGTAAGTGTCAGGACGCCATATGCTGTGTTTTGCCTGCTCACTGCACTGCAATTCCACCATCTGACGACCCAGTCGCCCACTGAGGTATGGCTTGCGTTGCCCAACAAGGCACGTATTCCCAGGATCGACTACCCGCCTATTCATGTGGTCCGGTATTCCGGTGCATCACTAGCGGAGGGTGTAGAGACGCATCAGATTCAAGGGCAGACCATCCGCGTTTACTGCGTAGCAAAAACGGTTGCCGATTGCTTCAAGTTTCGCAACAAGATTGGCATTGATATCGCTATCGAAGCACTGCGAGAAGCCTGGCAGCAGCAGAAGGTAACGATGACCGAGCTTTACCACTACGGCAAAATCTGTCGGGTGGAGAAGATTATGCGGCCTTACCTGGAGTTTCTTGCTTGAATATGCAAAAGCGTGGCGCACAGTCTATTCTGGCTCGCCTGAAAAACAAAGCGCAGGAGGAAGGCGTCGAGTACCAGCAGATGCTCACAAGGTACGGTCTGGAGCGCATGTTGTATCGCTTGTCCCAGTCACGTCACGCTGAATCCTTTCTGCTGAAAGGCGCTATGCTGTTTAACCTCTGGTTTGACATGCCGCACCGTCCTACCAGAGACGTTGACCTATTGGGCTTTGGCACGCATGGTCTGGAAGCGATGATCCTAATCTTCAGAGAGGTATGCGAGATTCACGTAGACGATGGGATTGTCTTTGATGCGAAGACCGTGAAGTCGGCAGAAATCCGCAAGGAATCAAATTACGAGGGTGTACGTGTGACCTTTCTGGGCCTGATTGACAACGTACGCTGCCCTATCCAGATCGATATTGGCTATGGCGACGCAGTGACCCCGGAGGCAGATCAGGTAGAGTACCCAGTATTGTTGAATGACATGCCGAAGCCGGCATTGCGTGCATACCCTCGCTATACGGTTGTGGCTGAAAAGACCGAAGCAATGATCAAGCTGGCGATGGCCAATACGCGCTTGAAGGATTTCTTTGATTTGTGGATATTGAGCACTTACTCAGACTTCGACGGCACAACGCTGCAACAGGCTCTGGCGGCGACACTTACACGTCGAAAGACAGCTTTGGACTCCGACCCGGTGGGGCTATCAGACGCTTTTGCTGGTGATCCAGCCAAACAAACTCAGTGGAATGCTTTCGTTCGGAAAAACAAGTTGAATGCGCCGGATCTACTCTCCGTAGTGGCGACATTGAGGCACTTTCTGCTGCCAGTGTTGGATGCGTCTTCCAAAGGCGAAGGTTTTAATCAGTGGTGGGTAGCGAAAGGGCCATGGCACCATTAACTTGAGTTGGAAGTGGAGACAGATGCTCAAAGGTTTCACGCCCTTCATTCACAAGCCCATAACGAGTCTTGATTTCGGCAGAAGACTGGAAGAATAATGTCATTTTTTCGATGATTTTGGCGTTAATGTCATTTCTTGTCGCGACCTTGATTTTGCAAGAATGTCTAACATTAGTAACCCGAAAAAAATTCGACATGCATCGAAGTTGTATCTACGATTATGCGCAGTAATCGTAGATCGATAGAATTTCTTCAAATCAACATCGAACCTGTGGCGCGCATTGCTCCCGCGTCTCGCTCAGATAGGACTGAATCGCAAAACATCCATCCTCATCTACTAGTGGGATACATGACGTCCAACGGGCAAGAACCGTCAGCAGCAAATTGACGGAGCAGGTATGAAAAGGAACGGCTTGTGGTTATTGCTGAACGAAATTTGGCATACCGGCGAGGCGGTATTGAATCATATTTGATTGGATGCTGAGAAATAGTAGAAAAGTTCGGCAATCTGACCTTTTAACCAAAATTGAGAGAAAATGGTCATGCGACGGACTCAGTGCTGGACCTTGTTACCTGACGTAGCCCTGTAGATTGCAGGACCGGTAGGCAAGGATCGCGATTCAAGAACGTCAAGGAGGCCGGATAGTGTTTTCGAAGTGGCCTCCGGCCAGAGGGTAAACGGGCATTACATCGAGCCTATGCAAAAAAGTCTTACAAAGGCCACTCGCTAAGACATCAGTAAGCTGTCACGAAGCGCACTATGTAGCATGAAAAGTACGGTAACCCTTATACGTGCTTTTCGAAGGCGTAACATTGGAAGCAGATTTGGATCACTATATGTTTCTGCCACATAACGAACGTCAAAAACAGGCAAGCTACCTGATAGAATACAGGTAACATATATGCAATGCTTACTTTATGGATTCTTTGTCTTAGCCTCGCTGGACACAGAGTTGCTGACAATCGACGACAAGGAGATACATGCCGAAAGTGATCGAAGGCCGTGCCAACTACCACCATGGCAATCTAAGGCAAGCAGTAATAGATGCTACCCTCGCGTTGGTCGAGGAAGGTGGGTTCGAGAATGTCAATTTAAGGGAAGTTGCCCGGCGCGCTGGCGTTTCGACCGGGGCGCCGTTTCGGCACTTTCCAAACAAGACGGCACTTCTGACGGCGGTAGCCGAAGAGGCAATGCAATTCTTCCGAAAAGAAATCGTCAGTGAATTAAAGAAACTTGATGATGCAGATCCTCTGTTACGTTTTCGTGCTATCGGGATGGCATATCTCAACTGGGCAGTGCGTCATCCCACCCATTTCCAGATCATTTCTGCACAAAGTCAGATCGATTTCGATGGATCGGAATCTTTGCGTCGCGACAACGAGGAGGTGCGTGCGCTCATGGATGGCGTGCCGCCGAAGATTCAGTTTGGGGGACGGGCCCTGGTCTTTGGCCTCGCCCGCATGTACGTCTCAGGTCATTTCTCTCAGTGGGGACTCAGCAAGACGAGTGCAAGACGAGCCATGTCTGAGATTCTGGATACGTTTATTGACGGGTTGTCCGTCGAGATCAAGGAAGTGGCCGCTCCCGGTACGCGCTGATAAGATAGATCCTGGCCCCCGAAGGGGGCGAGCGGCAAAACGAATCGATAGATGAGCCTTTCAATCTGCGCCGTTGCGAGGTAAAAAGGCATCTTGGCTTTCCGAGGCACGCCTACGCTATGTTCACGACATCTTGTCCACGATAATCTTGCAGGTAATGTTCCAGCATCCAAAGGCGATCGACGCCCCAAATCATTTCCTTGCCGACCACAAAAGTTGGTGATCCGAATACTCCCTGCTTAATTGCGTCTGCCGTGGCGTTCTTGAGTCGTATCCGGCCGACTTCCAATGTCTCCGTTGAAACCCTCCATTCTGGGTCGACGCCTGCTTCGTATGCGATTGCAGCCAGCTCATCGGCATTTGTTACGGATCCGCCTTTTTGCCAAATGTGCGCATACAGTGCTTTCGAAAATGCTGGCACGCACGCGGGATGCGCATCCTTGACGGCATAGAATGCGCTGCCAAGAAGTACCGGATCGGGTATCTTTGTTTTTGACAGGATTGGCAAAGCGTAAATCGTCGATAGCCGCTCTACATCGCGCATAACGTAGACATTTTTGAGCGGAGTTTCCATCATTGGCCGCAGACCCATTACCTTTACTACCGCCACGCCCAACCGGAAGACATGCCAGCGCACCTTGAAATTGTGGCGGCGTGCGACTGCCTCGACCTGCATCGCCGCAAAGTATCCGTATGGCGAGATAAAATCAAAATAGAAATCGATGGATTGATCCATGTACTTGCTTTCGATTCGCTCCGTCCGTTTATCAGAGTGGCGAGATAACATTAATTGCTCCACGCAATCGATACTAGGTAAGGGGCAAGCTTTTTTGCAATGCGTTGCTGTGCCAATTCGCGTTGGTCGGCATTGTCTGAAGCATCAGCGTCGAGGCCAATTTCAAGAAGCATCCCTCGTTTGGACTTTTCACTGACTATCAGGGAGCGCACCGGTTCGCCGTCAAGAACTTCTCCAAACAACGCCGCGGCACATTGGCTGCGCAGGGCAGGTTTGAATATCTTCCCTACCCCCGTCATCGGTAGGCTGTCGACAAGGAAGATCCTTTTCGGGTAGGCGGGCCGTTCATGAATGCGTTTTTCGACGAAGGCTTGTAAGTCCGTATCCGAGCAGTGGTGTCCGGGTTTGAGCACGACGAATGCCACAGGCAGTTCTCCCGCATAGGCATCCGGCATTCCTACCGCCGCCGCTGCGGTAACGGACGGATGGGCAAGGAAGGCATCCTCGATCATCGCGGGGTCGATATTGTGCCCGCTGCGGATGATGAGGTCCTTGGCGCGACCTGTCAGGAAAACCCGGCCAGTCAGGTCAAGATAGCCAAGGTCGCCAGACACAAGCCATCCATCGTTGGTAAAGGCACCTGCATTATGTGCCGGATTCTTGTAGCCGTCGGTCACATTCGGACCGCGGACAACCAGCACTCCGATTTCCTCAGCCTCACAACGCCTGCCCAAGCTGCCATCCATTTCCATGCGGCGTGCTTCTATGTCGACGAACGGAATCGGATGCCCCGCCGAGCCCAGGACACGGTCATGCCATGCCGCTTCCGTCGCAATCACACCACCTGTCTCGGTCATGCCGAGCATCTCACGCACCTGGCGGCCAGTGATGCGTTCCGCGCTTTCAGCCACCGAGCGGGGGAGTGAGGACGCGCCGGACATGACGACACGCAGCGAGGATATATCCGCGCCGCCTGGTTCCTGGCCGACGATGGCTGAAAGTGCCGTGGGAACGGCGCCGGCAATTGTGACGCGGTACCGCTCAACGATACGCCAAAAATTTCGGATCATGGCCGGATTGCGGAACCCGCCGGCGGACAGAATTAGTATTCCGGCTCCCGCCATCAGTTGTGAGAGGCTGCAAAAAATGGTCCCCGCCACATGGAACATGGGGAAACCGTTGGTAATAACATCCGAGGGACACAAGTTGGCAGCAACGGCCGCACCGTACGCGGCTGAAAGCTGATTCTGATGCGAATGTGTGACGAGCTTCGGCAACCCGGTCGTCCCGCCCGTATGAAAATAGGCAGCCACATCGCCACGCGACGGGAGATCGAAGAATGAAAGGTCAGCCGGTTGCGCACGACGTGCGCTTTCGAAATCGACAACATCTGAGTCGTCAGTCTTCTGCCCGTTCACCCTGATAAGAACGAGGCCAGGAACAAGACTTCGTACCTGAAGTGCCTTTTCCCAAATGTCGATGCCAGGAAGTCTTCCACAAGCAACAAGAGCCTTAGCACCAGCCGCGCGGAGAAGCTCGGCAATATGTTCCGGTTGCAGCAGAAAATTAATCGGACAGGCGATGCCTGCCGTCTCCGCTCCCCAAAGTACGTACTGAGTTTCCACGAACGACGGAAGCATGTACGCAATCACGTCCTTGCGTTGCACACCGAGCGCGCGGAATAGGTTTGCGGTACGCGACACTTCCTCTAAAAGAGCGGCATAGCTAACTTGGCGCGGCTTTTCCTCCGGCTCACCATCGTTGATCCAGATAAGAGCGGTGCGATCACCGTGCATCCTCGCGGACTCTTGCAGCAGCGCATAGACGCTGGGCGTAGCGACCCAATCGTCAAACGTCGTAGCTGTAAAGGGATTTTGTCCCTGCTTCAGATCCTGTAGCGCGGGAAATCTGATCATGTGACTATCTCCATTATGTTTTTGTATGAATTCTTCCGATCAACCGTTTGGTGATTATGCGCTTGCTGCCTGCAAGTGATCCTTTTTGATGGAATCGTCTAGCATTGAACCGAATTCGTAGGAGCCGACCGCCGTCTGGCCGCCGTCGATGGGAATGATTGTCCCATTGATGTATTGTCCACCTTGGCTCGCGAGAAACAGCGCGAGCGATGCAATCTCATCCTGCGAGGCTGCCCTCCGTGAGGGAATGTGGCCGAGAATACGATCCCAACTCGCCTTACCGTCCGGCGCAAGCCTTTTCATGCCCTCGGTGTCGCCGACAGGTCCAGGTGCAATCCCAACACAGCGGATTCCAGTCTGACCCCATTCGATTGCGAGTGTCTTAATAAGCATGTCGACGCCAGCCTTAGCCGCGCACACGTGCGACTGCGTCACTGTCGGCAATGTTGATTGAACGGCTGAGATGGCCAGTACCAAGCCACCAGGCTTGGCCAGGTATTCATAAGCAGCATGCGCTGTATTGAAGGTGCCGAGCAGATCAATGTCGATGACCGTCTTGAAACCATTCGCAGACATCCCGGTCGCACGAGCGACGAAATTGCCCGCCGCGCCTGCCACGACGATATCAAGCCGTCCGAATTCCTTGTTCGTTTCGTAGAGGGCCGCAGATACCTGATCATGATTGCGCACATCTCCAGACAACCCGATGGCCTGTCCGCCAGCTTCGCGAATGAGGGAAGCTGCGGCCTCCGCTTTGTTTCTGTCGCGGCCCATGATCGCCACTGCGGCGCCTGCCTCTGCAAATTGCTCGGCAATACGCTGGTTGATGCCGCTTCCACCGCCAGTCACAAAGGCCACCTTGCTGGACAATAGATTGGGCTGAAATACCTCTTTCATATGTTCCTCCTGAAATACGTCTGTTGATCTGCACTGATGCTCTTGGTGCAGTGAAATGTGGTCTTATTGGACCACCGCCTTTGCAATTGCTGCGAATGCCCTCCGATCCAATTCGTGCGTGAAACTGGTGTCGCCAATAGGATGGGAAGAAAGCTTAACGATAACTAATTCCGCCTTGGGATTGATGTGGATGTGCTGACCGTTGAGACCTTTCGCCTCAAAGCTGCCATCGGCGTCGTGCGGATTCCACCAGAAGTCATGATAAGAATACCCGGCGCGGACATTCTGGCCGCTCGCCTTGAATTTCTCGCGATCGGCGCCTTTTCGGAGTTCAGCAACGACGGCCTCCGGAATAGCCTGGCTTCCATTGATTCGTCCGTTCATTCGCAAAGCTTCACCGAGCCTCCCGAGGTCGCGCAACGTGGCATTGAGTCCGATGCTGGATAGTACCGTTCCAGCAGGATCAACCCACACATGGGCGTCTTCCTCAGCGCCTATCTTGCTCCAGATGTGGTCGGATACCAGTTCAGCAAAGCTCTTTCCGGTAATCCGTGACAGTACCCAGCCTATGACCTCAGTATCAACTGATTTGTACTTGAAGCCGTTTCCATGTTCCCCGTCCTTTTTCACTGTTTTGAGGAAATCATAGGTTGTCTTCGGGCCGCTGTAGTCCTTCGGCGCCGGCAATATGCCTCCTGCGAACAGGTACGGGAAAATCTCGGATTTCGGATCGGAAAACACTTCGCGATACTGAGCGGACGTTGTCATGTCCAGTGTCTGCTGGACGGTCGCGTCACCCCATGCCGTACCTGCAAGCTCAGGCAGGTAATCGGACACTTTCGCATGCGGAGCCAGCTTGTTATCCTGGATCAGGATGCGGGCCAGAAGACCGGTAAAGGACTTGCTTAGTGACCAGAGCGCGTGTGGTGTTTCCGGCCGCATGCCCGAATAGTATCTCTGGTAGACGATGTGACCCCTGTGCAGTACGAGCAGTCCATCGGTGTAAGTGCTTTTCTGCCAGTCCTCGACACTGATCTGCTGGCCATCCTTGCTCTGGAAGTCGACATTCTCCAGTTGCCGTGCCGCTTCAGGCAGCGAAGATATGGCCGCTCTCCCGCGCCAGACGTTCGCAGTCGGCCCAAGCTCGCGAATATGTTGGAAACCCCAGCGGCTGTTCGGATACTTCAATAAATTTCCTAAGTTGACGATCTTCTCGGCCGGAGGAGGAAATCCTTTCATGATTGCCAGCGCGACGGGATCGGTATGCTCAGGCGGTGGCAGTTTCACTTCCTGTGCAGCTAAAGGGACGGCAAGCAGCACGCCGATTGCAGCGACAACCGCATGAAGTCTGAAAGCACATTTTGGATTCTTCATCATGACCTTTGTAGATTGGAAAACGTGATTGATGGTCCGTTGTAAAGCTTTCCGTTGTAAGCGGTGCTTACATCGACAAATCAAGACTACTATTCAAAGAGTGAGCATGTCAACCGATATATGCAGTGCTTACAATTAACACGCGCAAAAGATTGACTGGTATGCAATTAATTGCAGAAGAAGAAACGCGAACACACGCTTTTAGAGCGTGTAATGTAAGCACTGCATATTTATGTTGACAGTCCTAATTAGCTGAAGTACCTTTTCTCTACGAAAGTAAGCGACGCTTACAAAGTCGTTCTGGAAATGCATTTGCGTAAGTGTGGTGCTAGTAAGTTGCATCCGCTGCAGTTGGCTGTATTAGGCGGCCGAACTCAAAAGCAAGTGCTTCTTGGAGAGGAGTGCCCAGGTCGTACCACCTTGGTATAAGGAGCTGCGGTGGCGTCCGAAAAACCAGCAGTTCAACATTGAGGAGACAACAATGAAGGCAGGTATCCGTGCACTACAGTCTGGAGTAATTCTGTCGTTGTTCATGTCGGTGGCGACAGCAGCAAACATAAAGATCGCATTCATCGATCCACTTTCCGGCCCGTTTGCTGCAGTGGGACAGAACGCACTTAACAGTTGGAAGCATGTTGCAGATCTTGCCAACAATGGAAGGTGGGCTGGCAGCGATACTTTCGAAGTGGTCGGATTCGACAATAAGGGAAGTCCGCAGGAATCGCTAGTCCAACTGAAAGCTGCGATTGACCAGGGCTACCGATACGTCACGCAAGGAAACGGCTCTGGGGTGGCGCTTGCTCTGATCGACACAATCAATAAACATAATGAACGCAACCCCGGGCGTGAAGTCTTGTTCCTGAACTACGCGGCAAATGATCCCGATCTGACGAACGGAAAATGCAGTTTCTGGCATTTCAGGTTCGATGCGAATTCTGATATGAAGATGGAGGCCATCACGTCCTATATGGCGCAGCAGCCAGAAATCAAGAAGGTCTATATTATTGGCCAGAACTTCGCGTTCGGACATCAGGTCACCCGCGCGGCTAAAGAGTATCTTAAACGCAAGCGCCCAGATATTGCGATTGTCGGCGACGATCTGCACCCTATAGGGCAGGTCAAGGACTTCTCTCCCTACGTTGCCAAGATCAAGGCCTCTGGCGCAGACGCGGTGATCACGGGCAACTGGGGTAGCGACCTCTCTTTGCTAGTCAGGTCGGCGAACGATGCAAACCTAAAGGCTGATTTCTATACTTACTACGCAAACACGTCTGGGGTTCCGACGGCGATGGGCGCTGCGGGTGACGGCCGTATTAAAAATGTTTGGTATTGGAACCTGAATAGCGAAGGGTTTCCCGGAAAAGACGTCGCCGAGGGGTTCAAAACGCGCTATAAGGACGATTTCGTTGGGATGTCAACATACACTGCAATTACCTTTCTTTCCCGCGCGGTCCGCGAAGCGAAGTCCGACGATCCTGTCAAGGTTGCGTTCGCCATGGAAGGTATGAAGGTCCAGAGTTTGAATGGCACGGTCGAAATGCGGAAGAGTGATCACCAAGCACAACAGCCACTCTATGTCTCGATCTGGACTAAGGTCAACGGAAAAGACATCAGATACGACCAGGAAAACACTGGGTACGGTTGGAAGACACTCGCAAAAAGTGACGCATATGTGGCAACGCAGCCTACCTCATGTGCAATGAAACGCCCAGGCCACTAAAGTTCATATTGCTCGTCTCAATTGGCATATGTGGTTGTTCAAGGAACTCACAATTTTTTCTCCTTTGGGATGCCGCGAGAGCTTCAAGCGAAGATGTTGTGGCTACAAAGCGCCGTAGGGATGATTCTGTTTTCAGCGGCCATACAGTTCCGTTCCCAGGGGATGGCGCCACAAGCGCTGAGGGGCTACGAGGAGTATCGTTTGCCAGCGATGTCTGCCTTGAGAAGAGGGGCCACCAACTATGGCTGGTGTCGTGTTGATGGTCATTCTTCTAAGTCGCAGTCTAGCTGGACGACAACCGATCCTTCGCAGCCCCTACTGCTAATGTAGCCTTTTTAGTAATGGGACTGAGTATCAATTATTGCCGATAACTTTACGGGGTAATCTGGATATAACTATGATTGAACTGGCTGAAATCTTCCCGCATGAATTCCAAGCATTGCTTGAGGCTTTAAGACGGGACCTGCGGCATCAGCGGACCAAGAGTACACCACACAAATATGGTGGCGAAATTCATGCCCAAAATCAAAGGCAGGTGTTGCGTCTATTGGAAGTTTTTAATCCTCGAGGCCCTCATAGAGCACAGTACAAGTCAAGGGAAAATGTCTCTACGATTTAGAAAAAACCTTGGCAGTAGTAAAAGAAATTCGAACAACTTACAGTGCCGCAAAGAACTCCTACTCAGGTAATGCGGTGAGTTAATGTGCATCAGCAAGAATTATTTTCAGATTCCTATGACGCCGCGCTTTGCCCCGTATACACATCCGCTGACCGTATTTAAGTACCGGAGGAAGCCGACTTGGTGCTGATCGTCGACGGCCCGATTCGGCAATAGCTTGCGCAGTCACTGATAGACACTAAGCGTCCACACTAAAATGACTGATGCTGTACTTAATATCAGTACGATTAATGCCTTCCGTCGGTGGTTAAGAAGCCAATGGACTGCCCCTTCGATGATGGCTCTCCAGCAGCTCTTGCAAAGCTGCAGCAAATAGACATGGTGCCCTGGGCAACAAAATATTCAAGGACTTAGGTGTATCTGTTGACTGACGGTTAGCTAGTTAAACCCCTATCTTAGCATTCTCGATGCTATCTAATGGGACTTTTCAGCGGACATGAGCAGGTGGTTGGTTCTATTGAACGATGGTTACTATTGCCGCCCTTTTACTCTTGCATTACGCACCTCAAGTCGATTTGGGAGATAGTTCTGCCTTTTCGAGCGTGGAATGCTGCTGTAGCAGGAATGCCGACACTAATCATTAGTTTCCTGCGTAGTGGCAAAAGGAATTAATGAAGGGCATGCTTGCGACTGCTGTACCACAAATTATATTAACTATTGATGGCAGGTTATGAATAACCACAATTTTCTCCTTCGGGAACTGCTAGCCACTGTTGACGCTATGCCGCCAACGCGAAGAAGTCATTCCTACAATAGCGAGAGACCTACAAACCAATGCGCATCGGGTGGTAACTGCTGCATTGCGACTGATATCATTGCCCGAAGAGCAAAGGGCGATTCATTCGGGATGATTGCGAATGCTCTGAACCGACAAGGGATGGCTAGCGTCCACGGCAGTCGCTGGTATCCTGCCAGCGTACGTGCCTTATACAAGAAAGCATTTTCCGTCTCTAAGCCGTAACTGCAACTGTAATGACCCACTGAAAACCTGCTCAGGTGATAATCACGAAAGGGAATCACATGAGCATGACGATGGAAGAAGAATTCAAACGGTGGACGGCCAAGCGCAAAGCGGCGCTGGTTACCGAAATCATTCAGGGTAAAACCAGCGTGGCCGAAGCCAGCCGGGCATTCGACATCCCGCCTTCCGAGATCGAAGAGTGGGTCGACGAAGGACGCAAAGGCCTGGAAAACGCACTGCGCGCTAAGCCGCTGGACGTCAAAGAACAGTACGAGCGGCAGATCAAAGAACTGCAGGAGGCGTACGGCGAGGCAATGCTTGAATTGCGTGCGCGAAAAAAGCTGCAGTCCCTGCTGGGCGAGGACGAGAAGTGATCGAGACGATCCGCCAGGGACTCAAGGAAGACGGCATTACCGTCTCGATCAGCAAGATCTGTCAATGGTTCGGCGTGCCGCGGAGAACGGTGTACTACAAGCCAGTTAGGTCGGCACCGAAGGTCCAGGATCGCTTCGCCGGCCCGATCAAAGCCATGATCGACGAGAATCCGTCTTTCGGGTATCGGACGGTGGCGCACCTGCTGGACTTCAACAAGAACACAGTTCAACGCATCTTCCAGCTCAAGGGCTGGCAGGTGAAGAAACGGCCCATTGGCTTGCGGCCGCGGGTGCAAGCCTTGCCATCAGTGGCCAAAGCGCCGAATGAGCGGTGGGCAACAGATCTTTGTCGGGTCTGGGCTGGTCGAGATGGCTGGGCAGTGCTGGCCCTGGTGATCGATTGCCATACCAGAGAGCTGCTTGGCTGGCACCTGTCACGCTCTGGCAAGGCCAAGACCGCTGAATCGGCCCTGGAACAAGCGTTGATTGCCCGCTACGGGACCTTGGGACGTGTACCAGTGCCGTTCCTGCTTCGCTCGGATAACGTACTAAATGCAAGAGGTATCGGCTAAAAAGGTAAAAGTATCCCGGCCAAGCGGAATTAGCCGTTTGGCAGCTACAAAGAGCAGGCACAACAGTCCAGTGTTCTTCCACGTAGTGAGATCCTTGCCTGACCATAGTAGACACAAGATTCGAAGCAATTGCCGCCACGATCTTCACCGTACCTAAAACAGCATAGGGAACCCAGTGGAAAGTCCGAGCATTATCTACGGAGTCGCATGCGCTCCAACGGCAACTGAGTGAGGGATCGATCCACTGGGTAAAGCTTGTTCAAAGAACTGCCGATACGGCTGGTTCGTCTTGACGATACTGTAGGCTACGCGTGCCATCTTGGCTGCGACTGCGGTAAGCGCCTTTCTACGCAAGTCCGCATTCTTGGGATCAGCCTTGATATAACGCTCGTACTTGTCTCGAAACGAGTTCTCACGCATACGTACTGCGCCTGCGCCGGCGAGCCAGAAAGCCAGACGCAAGCGGGCGTTACCTCGCTTGGATAATTGTTCGCGGCCACGTTGATTTCCTGATTGCTGCTTGGCCAGATCAAAGCCACAGTACTTTAGGAACTGCCGATGATAGGCAAAGCGTTTAACGTCTCCAGCTTCAGCCAGAATCGTTAGAGCAATAACAGGACCTACCCCGGGTAATGTCTTGAGATGTTCGAAGGCCTCATTACCTGCAAGTACTTGTTCCGCGCGCTCTTCGATACTGGCCCTTAACTGATTTAATTCCTGATAGCGCTTCAGAGTCACGCGAAACATCTCTACCGCCAGTGAATNTGTTCGAAGGCCTCATTACCTGCAAGTACTTGTTCCGCGCGCTCTTCGATACTGGCCCTTAACTGATTTAATTCCTGATAGCGCTTCAGAGTCACGCGAAACATCTCTACCGCCAGTGAATCAGGAGCGTGAGGCAGCGCGGCACTCGAACCGGCGATCTCCCATATCTCCTCAAGCTTGGCTTGCTTATTCACTTTGCGACCGACCAGATCCCATGCTGCCAGCACAAAGGCCTCCTGCGAAAGCGACCTTACATGAGCGGGAGTTGGAAATTCAATGAGAAAACGGATAAACCATTCATTGCGGGTAGTCGCCCAATAGCGGTGCATCTCTGGAAAGTAAAGCGGTAGTCCATGATTGATCAGTGAGTTCTGTGCCTTCGTACGTGCGCGTGATACCTGGTAATAGGTCTTGGCGATTTCCTGCAAATCATGAGTGCCAGCCACCATAGGATCAACATACCGTTGATAGGCCTGACGGCGCAGCATCTCTAGAATCACCGCAGCATCCTTCGGATCGTTCTTGTCCCAGGAATTGAACATGGCATCACGATAGCGGGCAACAGCAACCGAGTTGATTCCAACGACTTCAAATCCCGCCATCAGAAGACGATATGCGATGGGACGGTGATAGTCTCCCGTAGGCTCTATACCAACGCGACATGGGCCGGATAATGATTGAAGAAAGCCAATCAGGCGGTCATAGTCAACCGCAGTATTGCCCATCTTGAAGCGGTGAAGTTTGCCAGCCGCGGTTTCCAGCAGGACATAATTCCAATAGCGAGCAATGTCGATTGCCACTAGATTGAGCGCAGGTGTAGCATTTGTGGTGTCAGCCATCTCAGGTTCCTCCTTCGGTAAACGGACAAACAGAAGGATGCTCCTACTCTTGATGGCTGACATTCTGCATGTACTA
>NZ_JAWIIV010000070.1:0-14260 GCF_035916955.1 Noviherbaspirillum album
GGCTTTTCTTCATTGCTCCCTTTCATTTGGGAGCTATCTTCTCAAATTTGCCGTGGTCCGAAAATCCCAAGACAGGTCAGTAGAGTACGAATTCTTTGCGTTCAAGTGCTCGTCGTAATGCGCCTTCCAGCTTCAGATTATCTAGCGCACGGGCGTTCATTTCGCTTGAATAGAAACATTAGGTACCCCGTCCAGCGCTTTTTGTCCGGTATATCGCGGTATCCGCATTCTTTAGCAATGTCTTGCCGTCCAAACCATCATCTGGACGTTGCCCTGTGAGGTCAGCCGGATATTGACTTTTCTGCTGCCGCACTGATTGGGGCCATTGCGCTCCGATTGCCTTTCCTAATGACGCTTTGATAATCGGTTTCTAGTGCGCCAAACAATTTGAAGCATTGTTGTTGATGACGAGACAAGGTTCCATACCTCAATATAAAACAATGTCTTGGGGGAAAAAATTGACTTAGGTCAAGAATGCAACGCTAAGTAACCTAAATGTGTAATCAGTCGTGTTTCGCTGCACTGGCATACAACTGAAGAAAATGTCCATATCACTAGGGATAACTGCCCACGCCGAAGATCTTTGTTTTTGACTTCTTGAATATATGTTGAGGGTCATCTATTATTGTGGCAAAGGAGAAATCAAGTGCCTAAGTCAAATAGGGTGACGACAGAATTCAATCGGCTGAAAATCGTCGATAAAGCGTCATACTTTTCCGGAAAAGGGGGATTGAGAATGTGACCGTGGCAGACGTAATGAACGGCGTTTCAATGACTCATGGCGGCTTCTATAAGCATTTTTCGTCTAAAGCGGATTAGTTGCGGTTGCATGCGCTGGCGCGTATGGGCATGTCGAAAAAGCACGCAAGACGTGGAAGGATGGGGAGGGGCGTCGTACGCTGACACCGTTTATCGATCACTATCTTTCGGTACGCCACCGCGATAATCCCGGCCACGGTTGTCCAATTGCGGCATTAGCAAGTGATGTAGTCCGAGCGCCCGAGAATTCCCAACTACATGCGGAGTATGTTATCGGGTTGAAGACTGTCGCAGCAGAACTTAGTACATGTATAGAGCGGTCTCAAAGCGGAAAAGAACAGCCGTCGCTTGGCATTTTAGCAACGTTAGTGGGTGCCTTGGTGATTGCTAGAGCAGCCAAAGGGAATCCAATCTCGGATCAGGTACTAGCGGATGCAGTCAGCATGCTGAAAGGCTCTTCATCAGGCTAGTGCAAACTCCATCTAAGCATGAATCTAATGCCAAGGTCGCTTAAAGACGAGCTTTCTGCTTAATCTGTACGAGATATCCGGGTATCCATATAATGTAATACTTGATAATGATTATTCGTAGCCGCTGACATTTCCACACTTGGGGATACCGTCCCAAAACGTGACGAATCCAATCCAATGAAGTTGTTCCGGCTTATTTACGCTTCGTATAGGCGTCAATAGCTTTTTGCAACTTCAATGAAAAAGAAAAATATATTCGTCTACCGACGTTGGTTTGTCGGCATCCGCAAACATTTCGGACTAAGCAAACAGGTTTTACTGTTCACGCTTATTGCCATAATTGGACTATGGACAGCGATTGGCATTGGCCTGTCCCAGTTACATAGACTTGCTGATACCGAAAGCAAAATTGAACTCGAGAATCTTACGCTCGCATTCTCCGAAGAAGTCAATTCTTCAGTTAATACCATAGATCTCTCATTGATCGGCTTACGATCTCATTGGATACGCGATCGTAATGGGTTTCGACAGATTATCAGTCGCTTACAGGCACATCTGCAGGACGATGTATCCTTTCAAGTCAGTATCGTCGATGCCAATGGCAAACTTGTGTTCTCAAGTGCCGATCCCAATGCAAAAGCAATTGATTTGAGTGATCGAGCGCACTTCAAAATACATACACAGCGTGAGGTCGACAGACTGTTTATAAGCGCACCAGTACTTGGGCGGGTAAGCAACCTATGGACGATTCAGTTCACGCGCCCAATCTTTGACGTGCCTGGCCACTTTGATGGAGTCATCGTCATATCCGTCGCACCATCGTACTTTTCCAGGTTTTATCATCAAATTAAACTAGGTGAAAGTGCTGACGTCACTCTGGTGCGTACCGACGGCACCATTCTCGCGAGATCGCCTCGCGAGGAGGACGGTATCGGCATGGGAACAAAGATAGCGAATTTCCAATTAGAGCACACCGGTCCGCACCTGACCGGTTCTTATCTTCGAGCCTCCGAGGTCGATGGCATTAAGAGATTATATTCTTGGCGGTCGCTCCCGAAGTTTGAGCTGACTGTTCTTGTCGGCCAAGCCGAAGTGGTAGCGTTTGACCGCTATCGTGAGCAGTACGGACTGTACATTTTTTCCGGGATCGGCATGACCGGATTTATCATCGGCATTGGGTACTTCATTCTCGCAAGTGCGCGTCAAAAGGCAAGTGCAATGGCGGCATTGGCCGAAAGTGAGGCACGTTGGAACTTGGCACTGGCCGGAGCCGAGGACGGGGTATGGGACTGGAATATCCGTGCCGGCACATTGCAGCTTTCTCGTCGCAGCAGGGAAATTCTTGGTGTTGTCGAAGAAGTGCTTCCTGCCACCCCCGAAGCGCTGCAAAAACTCGTTCATCCCGACGACCTCTTGCATGTAGAGCAAGCCTTGATAATGCATCTTCGCGCTAAAACACCAAACTACAAAGTGGAGCACCGTGTACTTGCGTCTGAAAAGAAGGAGCGTTGGGTACTCGCCAAGGGGATGGTCGTTCGCAGAAACGAAAATGGCGAACCTGTCCGCATGATTGGCACGTACAGTGATGTGACCTCCAGAAAGCAGGAAGACAACGCAAATAAATATCGTGCCGAGCATGACACACTCACCGGCCTGCCCAATCGACATCTTTTTGCGGATCGCTTACGCCAGTGTTTGCTCCGCGCGAAAAGAGAGAACACTTGTTTCTCAGTGATTTATTTTGATTTAGACAAGTTCAAGGCCGTCAATGATCAGATGGGACATGAGGCGGGAGATCTATTGCTCAAAGAAGTGGGCCGTCGGGTAACGGAATGCCTGCGCGATTCTGATACGGTAGCAAGGATAGGAGGAGACGAGTTCGTTGTGCTTCTCTCTACCATCAACACGGAGGAGCATGCCGTTGTAGTTGCACAAACCATTCTGGAAGCACTTCTGAAGCCATTCAGTATTCAAAGCTCTCAGGTATCAATAGGCGCCAGTCTTGGAGTGGCCACCTTTCCAAGCCATGGGAATACGGAAGAGGTGCTAATGCGCTGTGCGGATGAGGCCATGTATCGGGCAAAGGCTGACGGACGAAGTCGAGTAAGTGTTCATGTCAATCAACGATCTGGAGCGGCATGATGGCTGCTGCCCATGATGAATCCGGTACATTTTCGCATCTTCACGGACTCGACAAAGCGCCACGCGAGTTAAGCGCAGTTGATCAAAATCCTCATTTCATAACTGCAGTGGCGCGGGTAGGTGAGAAAAATGAAGTCATTGCCCAGCAAGACATCTATGCCGAAAACGGCATAAAGCTACTGGCGAAAGGGGCGAGAATCAATGAAGGTACGCATCTGCGCCTGATCGCTCACCGGTTAGAGCTCCCTCTGGACATGGTGCTTTCTGTCGCTAATTCGGTTGATGAAGTTTCTATGGTACGCGATATCGAACGCATCATTTCTACGGATGCGACATTGCGAAATATCACGATGCGGTCCGGTGATCCGCAAGGGTACAGATCCATCCTGGGCACTTTGAACATATCCGCGCCGATACTCTTTCGTCTAACAGTCATGCGGGATGACCGGAACGATCTCTATCTGCATTCGTTGAGAACATCCGTTATTGCCCATAGTATGGGTGTACGAATTGGGCTGAGCTATGAAGCACTTCAGAACCTGTTCCTAGCCTCGATCTGTCATGATTTCGGTGAGATGCATACGGATCCGGCAATCCTATCCAAAGGAAGAGCGATCCAGGGCAGTGAACGCCACTTTATTCATGTCCACCCGATTACGGGTTATGTCATTCTCTCGAAGATAGAGAATATGGCACCCGAAGTATTGCAAGGTGTTTTGCAGCACCACGAACGCCTTGACGGAAGCGGATATCCGTCGGCGTTGAATGAAGAAAAGATTTGCATGGAAGCACGGATTATCGCAGTAGCGGAAACAGTGGAAACGATTGCCCGGCGCTCCAGAAAACGCCAGATTCGAATCGCAATACGCTTAAATACTGGTCGACTGGACTCGCGGTATCTGTCAGTTGCAGATGAACTGCTGCAGACCAGGGAAGAAATTGATCCGGCGCTAGATCCGGAAATTGAGGTGGCCGGCAAATTGACGCGGTTAACCACTGTATTAAGTGAATGGCCCACACTTCAAGAGAAGATCAGAATTCATCAGAAATCTACAGCGCTAGAATTTATCGGTAAGCGCATACAAAGTATTCAAAAGCTGGCATTGCAAGCTGGAATTTCTACAGATTTGCTTAAGTGTCTGGATCTTGCCGGAGACGATGCGGCAGTGCTTCCCGAGTTAAACGTAGCGCTGATAGAAATAGATCGTTCCATTGACGAGTTGGTGTTCGAAGTCGAGCGACGGATCACTCATTTATCCGACTGCGCTCCTATAGTCGAGCAAATTAAGAAAATCTTTCAAGTACCAGTCTCTTCATCGCCGTCGATATAAAGTCCGATGAAAATGTTATCTGCTTTAGTCGGCACCTCTGCCTGCAAGAGTTCTGGCTACCCAAACCTTGGTGGCATAAAGGCTGTATTCTGCACTTAGATTTGTGCTGCTCGTTACCCGTTTCGTGCGTTCCGACTAAGGGGCATTTTTAGTACGAATCTGTTTTGGCAGGTTACGTGACACCTTTTTAACTATTACACTCCTTTCAGATGTCCCAGGTTATTGCTCGGCGTTGTCTGTTGACGTAGCCGCGCCGCGGAAGAAGAAGTAAGAGCAGGGCAGCCATTTTCCATCACTGTAGCCTCCAAGACCGGAATTTGCGTCTGGCGATTTCTTCAGTGAACGGTTTTTGGCAATGGCTTGCTCAAATCCCCT
This sequence comes from Noviherbaspirillum album, assembly GCF_035916955.1. Classification (NCBI taxonomy): domain Bacteria; kingdom Pseudomonadati; phylum Pseudomonadota; class Betaproteobacteria; order Burkholderiales; family Oxalobacteraceae; genus Noviherbaspirillum; species Noviherbaspirillum album. Next base: position 5,078 of record NZ_JAWIIV010000070.1, read on the forward strand.
TGATATATTTTTCGCTAGCTCTTGGTCCCGGGAGCTGCCTTTGCTTTGCGTGGCGGTGCGCCCGGATTTGTCCGCGCCGGTGCAGGGTGACTGCGACGGTTATCCCTTTGCTGCTGAACCAGGTGCGCAATCTGCAGCACATGGCCCAAACGTTTATTCTCCACAATGGCACCTTGATCGACTTCCGGTAGCCGGTCATAACGGACATACGGCAGCACATTGCCGTCTGCGCGGATCTCAAGCCGCCCATCAGGATAGTCATAGACCTCGATGTAGTGCCCAATCAGTCCGCGCGTGTACGCAGTGTCGGCTAGCAGGTAGATCGCCTTGTCATATTGAAGTGTTAATACATGTGACACTTTGCGTGGTTCGCGTATGGTAAAGATCAGGTCTAGATGCTCATCCTCGCGTACTCGGCGATGAGCATCGAAATCATTGCGTGGTGGCTTGGCAAAGCGCCGGTTGTAGTCGGCGATGAAGTAGGGTGCATATGCATTGGCAGCCGCCATCGAGGAGCTTCCCTGTAGTCGTAATTCCTTGACCAGGCGATCTTGCAGTGTCAGGTTGGCACGTTCAACACGTCCCTTAGCCTGACTGCTATTGGCACACAGGATTTCGATATTGAGCTCGTACAGGACACGGCCAAACTGCGTGATGCCAGCGCCCTTGTTGACTTGCTTGCAATTGACGCGAAATACGGAGGCCGTATCGCTGTAAAACGCTTGTGGCTTGCCATGCCGTTCCAGATAAGCCCGTGTCGCTTCGAAATAGCTGAAGGTTGACTCGCTATAGGTAAAATGGAGATACATCAGCCGGCTGGTGGCGTCGTCGATATAGACTAGCAGCGTGCAAGCCGGTGCCCGGTCCTCGAACCAGGCATGGTCGCTACCGTCAATCTGTATCAATTCGCCAACACAATGCCGGCGGTTNCGCATCGTCGATATAGACTAGCAGCGTGCAAGCCGGTGCCCGGTCCTCGAACCAGGCATGGTCGCTACCGTCAATCTGTATCAATTCGCCAACACAATGCCGGCGGTTGCGCGGCTGATAAATCGCTGACGATCTTAATTTACGCGGTATCCATAGACCCGCTTCCGACATTAACTAGCGCACGGTCTCCTTGGCGAGCACGATGCCATGACATTCGCGCAGCTTCTCACAAGCCAGCGTCGGCCCGAAATCTGGATAGCGGTCCCGGATAATCGCTAACGCCATGCTAGCGAGGCCCGGCGCCAATTGGCGGTGCCCGCGTTGGCCGCGCTGATGCGATATAACGGCAGTATTGCCTTCAGTTCGGTAACGCTTAACCAGCCGGTTGACTTGGCGCTTAGACAATTCCAGTCGTTGAGCGGCGGTCGATGTCCGAAGCTTGCCGTCGGCGACTGCTTCAATGGTATTGAGTCGATCCAACTCGCGCATGCTCATGGTCAACAATGCTGTACGGGCCATGATGTGCCTCCAGAAACAGGTAAGCACTCAGCATGGACTGCTTAGCATTCTCCAGTTTGCCTAAACCGAGACATTCTGATTTGGCGAGATCGAGACATTCTAATCTAGCCACTACATATTGAAACGGCATAATACTTCTTATGTCAAATCTGGATCGTATATTCTTATTATTTATTACTTGTTTGACCTCTAAGCAGGCAAGCGAATGATTTTTGACTCCTGCCGGCAAATAGGCGTGTGCAGGAAGGATTTGCCATGGACGGGTTGCATGTGAGCAAGGCGGAGTACCGGCGGTTGTCAGAGACCTTGCATCAGAGGCATGATGTGCGAGTGTACAAACGCACGCTGGCGGTGCTGGAGATGCAATCTGCGCGAATAAGCAGCTCCACCTCCATCGACGATCGGGTCGCAGCGTTCATCGACCATCTCATTGGGCTATCGAACCAGGAAACACTGCAAACATCAGGCGTGCGGTCGCGCAAATTCTGGCTAAGACGTACAATGGAAAAGAACATTTGTTCACTTGGTTAGATGGCTATCCTCTCCATTCAATGAGATTGAGCGATACTCTTCCCTTTGTCGCCAACTTTACAATGAAGCTCTGCTATCTGGATTATGATGCTGTCCTGCACGACGGCAATGTACTGCGCAATCGCAACAAGGGCATGACCATCAAAACGCCCGGTCGCACGTTCTTTGAATGGATGCCGACGCTCGAAGCTTTGCTGGCGCCCTATCCCGACTTGCAAATTGTCTTGTCAACCACTTGGGTCCGTGAATTAGGCTTTAAGGAGGCAAAGCTCGAGCTTTCGGCATCACTGCAGGATCGAGTGATTGGCTCGACCTTCCTGCATCCTAAAATCGTCAAGGCCGAGTTCGACACTATGCCGCGCGGTATGCAAATCCTGGGGGACGTCGAACGGCGCAAGCCGACGCACTGGTTTGCACTTGACGACGACGCATACGGCTGGCCTGCCCGATACAAGGACAATCTGATTCAGACTACTGCATTATTGGGCTTGAGCGATCCGGAGGTGCAAGAAAAGGTCCGGCAGAAACTAGCGGAGATGTACCGTTCCGGAAACGCGCAATGAACGATATTGCCAGCTTTGATTCATCTGTTTAAGCCAACGAAAATTCTTCTTGATCTGTAACGCCACGATAATGTTTTGATGTGTTCCGGTCGGCAGACCACAAAGTGAATTAATCAGTGCCGCTTCGGTTTTCGGCGATAACAACCGCCCTACTGAAACCGCAGTGACTTGGCACCGAGGCCAGAGTATGGTGGTGCCTGCCAAACCTCCCATTTTTCCCGGCCCGCGTACCTCACGCGGCGCTGTTCTTGCCGTCGTGCTTACCAATACGGACCAGACTGGTGTCGAGCGTTACGCGGACGAGTGAGACTTGCCGTCAGCGTGAGAGCTTTGAAGCGCAAATTCTAGCGCCTCAGGACCAGGTGAATCACTTGGCATGGATTGCGCACATCCAGTGTGCCTTTCATTACGCCACGCTAGCCGGAACTGGCGGCCCCAATAACTCCAAGCCAATGTGATGAATCAAGATTATTGCATAGCAGAAATAATTGTGATCTGATGTTGTTTAGCGACCGGCGATTCCTCTTAACACATCTGTCCCAGCCTCTACGCAATTGTTCACAACATGTCAAATCAACCAAAACCGGGATCAACTTTCCCCACCGGACTACGTCTGTTAGCCGACATCGCCGATTGCATTGTCTGGGAAACAAGCCCAACCGGGCGCTGCATCCACCTAGATCCACAAAGTGCAAGTTACGTCATACCGAGCCGCCTGCATCTGGTTTGCTGGAGCCGATTCATCCATCCAGAGGACCGTTCCCTAGTGCGGCGGACGATGCAAACGGCATGGCAAAACACAGTGCCTTTTTCGATGGAGCACCGAGTGGTTCGCTCTGACGGGAGTATCAGGTGGATGCTTTGCACAGCCAGTCCTAAACAAAACTGCGATGGGTCATTAGCGGGTTTTATTGGCACGCTTGTCGACGTGACGCTTCAGCACGACTCAAGAGCGCGCTTACTGCAAAGTCAAGCCGAGCACCGCCTGCTTACTGAGAACGCTGGTGACATGATTTCATACATGGATGCGGAGGGATGCTTCATTTACGTGTCGCCCTCACACACCGAGTATTTCGGCTATGCGCCCCATGAAATGATCGGCCTGCCGGTGAGCAGTTTTCTGCATCCGCAGGATCTTCTAGATGCGAGAGCGTCTGCGCCAGCGCAGGCTGGCGGCCTTATCAATATCCGAGCCCAACGCAAGGACGGCACGTGGTTTTGGATCAGTGCCAATACCAGGTCGGTTATCGACCCGGTTTCTGGAAAGAAGAAAGGCAGCGTTGCTGTGGCGCGCGACATCACAGACCAGATAGCCGCGCAAAAAGAGCAGCGGCGGCGCGAGGAACGCTTTCGCAGTTTGACCAAGCTTTCTTCGGACTGGTATTGGGAAATCAATGCGGACGGCCGTTATTCGTTTATTTCTGAAGGAATTTTCCACCGCCTTGGGCTTCCACAAAACCATATTATCGGCCGTGACATGACCGAGACTGCTCACGACCTGAGCCAGCCCGGTGTCGTCGCATTCTTAGACAAGTTTGCAACCAGAGAAGCTTTCAAGGATCTCATCGTGTCAGTATGCGTACCGACTTTTCCGGGCGTAGTACGCCACACAAGAATGTGCGGCGAACCCTTTTACGAAGATGGGGTGTTTCAAGGTTTTAGGGGAGCTACGCTGGATATCACACGCGAGTTGAGAATCGCAGGCGAACTGCAGCGCTTGGCAAAGTCGGATGTTCTGACCGGCTTGGCCAATCGTACCGCGTTCAATGAACGCTTGGCGGCTAGGATCACCGACCGCAGGGGCGAAACGATTCAAGCCGTGTTCTTTATCGACCTTGATCGTTTCAAGGAAGTCAACGACTCACTTGGTCACAAATTTGGCGATGCCCTTCTTCAGGAAGTTGCGCGCCGGCTAAGAGCTTGCTTGCGGCCGGACGACGTTTTGGCCCGCATGGGTGGAGACGAGTTCGTACTGCTAGCAGAGTGCCGAAAAGGTGCAGTGTCAGCCACTCGTATTGCCGACAAGCTGCTTTCCGTCATTTCGGCACCAGTTTTAGTTGAACAGAAGGAACTCCAAGTAGGCGCGTCAATTGGCATCAGCATGTATCCGCCTGACGGGACCACCCCGGAACTGCTCATGTCCAATGCCGATAGCGCGCTTTACCGGGCCAAAGCACAGGGGCGTAGCCAGTTTTGCTTTTTCACAGGTGAAATGAGGGAAAAAGCCAATCGGCGCTTGATCCTTCAGCAGGATATGCGATATGCCGCCGACAAAGGAGAGCTGTGCCTGCACTACCAGCCGCGAGTGGATCTCAGCACGATGGAAGTCGTGGGTGTGGAAGCCCTGTTGCGCTGGCAACATGCAGAACTTGGCGCGATTTCACCACTTGAATTCATTCCGCTCGCCGAGGAAACCGGGTTAATCAATGACCTGTGTAGCTGGGTACTTACCCAAGCCACTGACCAGGCACAGCAATGGCGCATAGCCTGCGGACGGGAACTCGTGATGTCGGTCAACCTTTCGAGGCGTCAGCTGCAGGACAGGCGCATTATCAAAGTCGTGCAGGACGCACTGTCTGCCAGCCTGTTGCCTGGCAGGCTACTTGAACTAGAGGTCACAGAATCGGCGTTGATGAAAGACGCAGAGTTGGCAAGCCAGGTGATGTCCGATTTGAAATCGACAGGCACGCGCTTGGCGATCGATGATTTCGGGACCGGCTATTCGGCTTTGTCTTCCCTGCGCGAATTTCCGCTCGATTGCTTAAAGCTCGACCGATCGTTTCTGCAGGAAGGTAGTGGCAAGCGCGTTGATCCCCGTGTTTTCTTACAGTCGGTCATCGACCTTGCGCATGCCTTGCAACTGCGGGTGGTCGCCGAAGGGGTTGAAACTGCTGAGCATCTGGCACTGCTGCACGAGACTCGCTGTGACGAGATCCAAGGGTATGTTATCAGTAAGCCCATACCGGCAGCCGATTTTTATGAACGGTTTCTGAAGCCGCATAGTGCCCAAAGTGCTGCCTGAAAATTACCGCTCTTATGCTAAAAGCGCCGCGGGTAAAATCTAACGCTTCAACTTGCGGCAAAGCGCGAAATCATCGCCGCATTGGTCAAGGGGCGTCACTTCGAGCAGAGGATCATCTTACGGCGGTCTACACGTCCATCTCATTTGCCTCCATTGCCACGACGATTATTTATCGTTGAGTACGAAGTAAAACAACAATCAAGTTTGGCTTTCTCCACCGGCAGCGCAATGGTGAAGACTTTTCCCTGAATTTTCACCATACGTTTATGGTTGCGTATTCCGGGCCTGATCCGCATCCTGCCCGCCAGCGTCTCCAGCCGTAACGGTGAAGATCTTCACCGTTACGACGACGTCCCCATTTGGACGGATTCATAAGTGGATTTGGCAGAAAGGAATAGTCCGCAGTACAGTAAAGAAGCGGCCATTGACGATCTCCAGTTGACTGCCGGCAATTGACCCAAAGGCACCATCGGCTCATCTTGGAAGCGGACAGTCAATATGGAGAGAGATGTAGTAAATAATTCACCGGGCTACCGACGGTGGCGAAGGATCGAACAAGTCACTCGTGTCATCGTTCCAACTTTCCAAACTCGGCGCATAGACGGCCTTCACGTCCTTGTGCAAAAGCAGTTCGCTTAGGACTCTACTATCCTCTATCTCAGCCACCAAGAATGCCGTTCTATAGAAAATTGAGGTAAGCCTTGCTCTTGCGTCATTTGTTTTGGGAAATAGCGCGTATGCGATGCGGTCGCACCCTGCACGATAAGCCTGATATTGCGCCGAATCGAAAAATACCTTCTCAGTAAATGGGGTGATTCGGAAGTGGTATTGCGCTTTTACGTCTGTGACAACTTCCCGGTAACTTTTTTTGGTATTGATCGCGATAATGACGGACTGCCTCTCATTGCGAGCTGCTTTTTCGAAAATTTCCGGATCGCTGACCTTTTCCAACTCGAATGACGACAGGCTCAAGTCATGCGAGTGGGAGACCCCAGCGGAGCCTATGAAAAGGGAGCAGATCAATATGGAGCGTAGGAATTGTATTTGCACTGGATTGCGGTCAAGACGACAATAATGAATTAATACCGTAGGTCTATGCCGTATTGGTGGCATCCCTTGCTGTAACGCCCCAGCTCATCCGATCTCGTGCCGTAGCGAAGCGGAAGCGCGGGATTAGGGTGCAGCGCCTTGTTGGGCGGCTTTAGCCAAGACGAAGAAAACCAGCAAGCTCAGGTGTGAATGACACATTAGCTTCACTGACTGATCCCAGAATACCGTCGCGCTCGGCTTGGCTGGGGCTGCCATACACTTCCATGCTGCGAACCACACAATATTTCATCACCTCAGCAATGTTCTGATCAGACACTTGCCAATGGCGAAGAATCGCGTCGGAGTCTTGGTACAACTGAAAGCTGTAGCAGAGACCCTTCTCATCGTCGATATAGGTTTGAACCATCAGCTGTGGAGCGTGCTTATTGGCAAACTCGACTGCGTCTACGATGGCCTTCTTAGATTTAGCCGCATGCTGCTGGTCGAAGGCCATGGTGTTGCGAAGCAGAATCGGCCCGTTTTTTCTATTAGCAGTCATTCAAACCTCAACTTTCAAGTTGCGTTTGTGGATAACGTGATTATTGCCACCCAACTAGGTTTATACGGCAGGGCGTGCATGTTAAAACGGGATGGCGCCTGATAGACCATTTTGCCTGATCGTCCGCAATGCATATGCCGTTTTGCCTGCACCAGCATACTGCACATCCATTTTCAAACAACTATTGTGCAGACAAGTTTCAAACAACTATTGTGCAGACAAGTTCAGCTTCAATACTCCACCTCCACGCGTTACGTACAGGGTATTAGAGCCATCAAATGCAATGCTTTGTAGTCTTTCTGGCAGCGAATTTGAAAATGCCGATCCTACGACAATGACGGTCGAAACAATTCCGTTGGGCGTGATCTTGCGAATGGCACTATTGCCACTGTCACTCACATACAGGTTGCCTGCCGAATCGATCGAGATGCCAGTCGGGGACGTAAAGCGTGCGGAAGATCCTATGCCGTCCACATGCCCGTCGTCAGCGTACTTTCCCGCCAGCGTGACGACCTGTCCCGACACACTAATTCTGCGAATCGTATGACTAAATAAATCGGCAACATACAAATTGCCGGCAGCATCGGCCGTGATTGCACTTGGATTATTGAATTTTGCGGCAGCGCCGATGCCATCCGAATCTACACCATGTCTGTCAGCAGAGCCGGCAATCGTGGACACAACTCCTGCAGGCGTGATTTTCCGTATTGTTCTCGCAAAAGGATCGCTCACATACAGGTTTCCCATGCTGTCTCTCGTGATTCCGGTAGGCGACAGGAATTGTGCACTGGCGCCGATGCCATCATTCTCGCCCCGACTGCCGACCGTGCCGGCGATCGTGGTGACCTCCCCGGATGGTGCGATCTTCCGAATGACCGCATTCCCCGAGTCGGCGACATAAACGTTGCCGAGCGGGTCGGCTGTTATCCCGGCAGGGGCGTTAAATCGCGCAGCTACGCCGATGCCATCAGCATATCCGTTGATCCCTGCTGACCCCGCCAGGGTAATGACACGTCCTTCGGGTGTTAATTTTCGAATAGTGTGAGACTCGGCATCAGTGACGTAGAGATTTCCGGCACCATCAAATGCCGACCCTTTCAATTGGGGGCCAAAGGTCGCTTCCAGAGCCGTCCCATCGTTTGCTCCACGTTTGACAGTAGAACCGGCTACTGTTGTCACCACGCCCTGCGGGGATGCCCTTCGGATGATGTGGTTTCGTTGGTCAGCGATGTACAAACGACCTTCGCTGTCAGTGGCAAGCCCCGTTGGAGTGTGGAACTGCGCCGCCGCGCCGATGCCATCGGCACTGCCTGGGCTAAGAAAGCTCGGTAAGCCATGGCTGTCATAAAACACTGGACCAGGTGAACCAGCGAAAATGCCTATTTCTTTAGTGGTCGCCGAGTAGATGAAGATTGTGTGGAAAGAGTTGTTCGAGAAATAAACATTACCAGCCGGGTCAAGGACAACACTGCCATATCCCCCTTCAGCCTGTACGATGCCCAGCGTTGTCACTTCCCCAGAAGGTGAAATTCGCAGGAGTTTCGGCGTACGGACGGTTGGGAGAGGTAGGGGCGGATTTGGTCCAGTTGGCAAAACAAGAGTGGTCATGTCGCTGCCTACCACGCCGACTACGTAGACGTCGCCTGCCGGACTAACGGCAATGCCCTGGCTGAGAACGGCAAACGTACTGTCATTGGTTGTAATCGTTGTCACGCCCCCGTCTGGTGTAATTTTCCGCACCGAGCCGGTTCTTTGCGCAGCGAGATATTGCCTGTCTACAACATATAAATTGCCGGCATGATCACTTGTCAATGCTACGGGGTCACGAAAGCGTGCAGAACCACCCTGCCCATCAGTAACACCATTAATTCCGACGGTCCCCGCGAGTGTCGTGACGTCTCCGCGTGAGTTGATTTTGCGTATGACGTAATTATCGGTATCAGCAATAAAGGTAAGCGCCTAGCCATCCCACATTGACGGGATCCCGAATCTACGAGCAGAAGTTTAGGCGGGCGTCCAGCGATGCGGCA
>NZ_JAWIIV010000071.1:0-2491 GCF_035916955.1 Noviherbaspirillum album
GGTATCACGCCAAAACAGAAATTAGCCTTGGCCGCATAGTCTCTACCTTCAGGCCGCTTTAAAAATGGGGGGCTTACCGTATGGCCTGGGGCCGTTATCCGTGGCACCGGCATATCAGGGAAGAAAGATAGGATCGCGCCTCGTCGAACAGGCCCTGCTCAAGCTCCGGGGCTTGCGTGCATGTGGATGCGTCGTGCTTGGCGAACCCGGTTATTACCGTCGCTTCGGTTTTGAGCCTGTGCCCACGCTGGCCTTCCCCGGCGTCCGGCCGGAATATTTTCAAGCCATTGCCTTCGAGACAGGCGTGCCTGCCGGGATCGTGTCCTACCATGAAGCATTCAACGTCCGGCACTGATCACGCGCGGCTTGCCGCAGGTCTACAATGTCTTGTCACTCGAGGGTCAAGACATGGCGATACGAATCGTAAGATTGGGCAGTCCGCGCGGCGAAAATGAGGGATTACGTATCGGGACGGTGCGCCGCCCGCCGCGCGGCGTCAAGAAGGAAGACCATGCACGCAAGGATTTCTACGATGTCTGGTATCCGAACCTCGCGCCCAGCGAAGCCTTGCTGAAGGAAGCGCAATCCGCGGAAGATGAGCGTTCCTGGTCACGCTTCCGGCGGAAATACATCGCGGAGATGAAAAAGCCGGAAGCGAGCCGCTCGCTGGACCTGCTCGCCGCGCTGTCGCATCAGGCCGAGTTGGCGGTGGGCTGCTACTGCGAGGACGAAGCCCGCTGCCATCGATCGATACTGCGCACCTTGCTGCTTGAGCGGGGAGCGGATCTGGCCTGATTGGAAATCCGGCGCTTCAGCACGTCAGCGTATGTTCTAGCTATGTTTAATTACTTGTGCAATATATGTTGAAGAAAGTTGGCGAGGAGGAAATGTCAATTTACTTTACTCAACATCCATAACAGTGATCCCTAAATCATTTCATATTGATCTTATTTTTTTAACGCTGCTGGCCACCATTCTTCAACATCGTCGGGATCGGCTAGTCCCGTTGGTTCATCTTTGTACCAGAACCTTCGAATAGGTCGAAGCCAGGCAGCCTTGCGTATTCTTCCGTCCTTAGTAATGACGGTACAGGGCTCTTCATTTCTAAGTTGAGATAAAGCATCGTCCATGGTTAATGCCTATTTGATTCAAACAATCGGCGATCATGCAATGTGATCTTCCGCGATGATTGATTACGCAATTAGGATGAACTTATTTATAAGAATATGGATAATTTCGACTTTGGCTTAGCGCGATAAAGTGTTTAAGACACTACTAGACAATAGTGTAATTCGCCTACGTGTTAATGTATATCGCCAAATTGCTCACGTGCTCGAATACCCTGCCGATCACTATCACAGAATTTAGTGATCTATATTTTTGGTATGTAACGCATCAAAGCTAAAATTTGGTTCGTGCTCAATGTGCAGCATTAGTGCGTCATAGTTATGTTGAAAATCGACGCGCTATCAATGGATTTTTACTTGAATAAATTGCGTTTTACCATCTGCAAACCAATGGACGTTTCGACTCCAACCGACGCATGAACTATTCGACATCGACTAAGAATTTAGTTTGTTGCACCTGGCAGCTGCACAAAGTTGTTACGCATTCCCCACAAGCGAAGCAACTTATTCGCGATTTTTTGTTGCTTAGGTAGAATAGGCATCTGCCGTTGGGCAGATCTCTGCTCTAAAGTTATCTGCTGATCATTAATAGGTAAAAAGGACATCATCTTGTCGCACACTGTTCCAGGTACAATCAAGGCGCTCGACGGCTCTATCGCAGCAATGGACCAGTTGTTGCGAGAGCTGGCTGAGATCACTGCGCAGGATGATAGCGATCATACCGCTCCCGTACTTGAGCTACAGTTCGGCGATATCGCGACCCGGACGACACTATTGAATAACAATGGCATGCAGTGTCTTTCGATCATTGCCTTGCTACCTCGCAGCGGACGAGTCAACTACTCTTCGCGAGCGCACACACCGCTGTCAAGTACCGTCGCACCCGCCGAAGACATGGAGTTATTGTGGCATGCTGATGAGGGTCGCTACATCCTGCTGAGACACATGCCTATCAGTGACTTTGCTGACGATATCAGCGTACTTGATGCCATTCTCGATACAGCAGACACAAGCAGGGCGTGGTACATCTCCGCGCTTCAATTAAGATCCACCGCCAGCTGATCGTCGATTCATTCCAACTGTCTCCCCCCTCGCTGCTCTTCCTTTTCCCGACCTGAATTACAGTCAACGCACGGATCCGTTCGCTGCGCGCCGAGTTAAGTTACAAACGAACGTTGTAATCCCAATAAATCTTGCCGTCATGATGCGGCATGCGAGGCTTGCCCTGGGCGACGGCTCGACAAGCTAGAGCGCTTTCGGTTTGACCGGCCTAGGCGAGGCCGAGGTGGTTTGCCGGCGAAACAAGGCGTGGTGACGCGACATGGCGGGCTCGGCGCCCCCGGGCCATGGCAAGGAGGACTCGG
>NZ_JAWIIV010000071.1:2501-13478 GCF_035916955.1 Noviherbaspirillum album
AGGTGGTTTGCCGGCGAAACAAGGCGTGGTGACGCGACATGGCGGGCTCGGCGCCCCCGGGCCATGGCAAGGAGGACTCGGTGTCCCCACACAACGCAGTGTCGCTGGCAAAGCAGCCGGGATCGTCAGGCAGGTCAAACCGAAAGCGCTCTAGTCAATAGCTTCTCGCTCTTGGCCCTTCGGATGTTGCGCTGCTTGGGTACGGCGCAGCCAATGCGAGCTGGCCGCGGTGAACTGCTTGGCAGTGTCAGGGTCCATCGGCGCAATCGCTTGCGCGCAATTCTTTAAAAATGTTTTTACCTGAAGATACAGCGTGTTTGCACTGATACCGGCCGCCGGATCAGGTCGACGCAAACGTTCCGGTGACCATGGCGCACGTTTAATAATGTCGGTAGCTTTGCCAAGTACATGGACGTGCCGGTTGCTTGGATGTGCCAGATCGGGATGAAAGCCGCGTGATACGAGATAGCCGGAGAGTTCCTCTCCAAGACGGGATGAAATCGCAATGACATCCCGCACTCCTTCGAGGTGATGTTCAGCGCGGGAAGCGGCAGGCGAATAGGCATCGACTTGGTTCGCACTCCCTTGAGCCACTACTCGCAAATGACCGACCCGAGCATCAAGCGCTTCCTTGAGCGGCATGCCGGTTTCGTAGAACAAGTACAGCGCGACGCGGAGCCGGCGATGAGCGGAGGTATCCGGAAGCTCGTGGAGTCGCTGCTCCAGGAATGCCCATTGCGCCGTTGTGAAGCTGCGGGATTTGACGACAGCGATTTCATTCTTCGGCAAACGGATATCGTGCCATGGATTATTGGCCAGATAACGATTCTCTTCCATGTACCGGTACAGATTCTTCAGAATCACGACCGCTTGGCGACAGGCCGATTGCGACAGTGGTCCTTCAAAAGGGCGCCATAGAGGGCTCCATCTTTCCCTGCTGCGCGGGCCGCACCACTGCCTGAGCGGCACCGGATTCGCGAGGAAGGCGACATAGGCTTCGCAGTCCTGGGGATTCATCGACGAAAGCGCCCTCTTTCGCACCAGCACAGCCCATAACATGAAACGCTCGGCTTCTTTCCAGTAGGCGCGCTGTGTATTGGTCATCGGCCTGGACAACAAGATTGAGATCGGCGTGTCGACGGCTTCTGATTCTTCCGACAATGCGCGGGGACCGACTTCATGCCTGGATTTTGACCTTACCCAGCAAGCGATGGCGTCTCGATCATTTTGCGCAGCCATCCTGCATTGCGCTTGCGGCAAGCGGCAATCTCCCTCGCTTCCATCCAGTTCCGCGGGAATGATCAGCTTGTCGAGAGGTACCACGGCGGTGGTGGGGGCAACGATCCCGGCGAGAGAGTGCCGGTCGAGACGTTTTCTGGGAATGCCCACATGTTTTCCGATTGACAGTCCCGTGCTGGTTGCATGCAGATTCAGCCAATCGACAATTCGATCCGCCTTGTTTTTTCCAATCGCGGGTACTCCGTTCGACCAATGATGTCCTAGCCCGTTGATGCGATCGGCCAGCTGCTTGAGCGTCCTGATGTCGACCGATTTCAGATGCGCGGCGAGGTCGGGATGAAGCCACGCGTCGATAAGATCGTCGGCCTTGGGCGGTTCGACGACAAGCCTTTCCAGCCAGTCGAGAGCAGCGAGCTGTTTCGCAATAAGTTGGCTGCGCCGCGTCTGCCTTGTCGACTGCCGGCCATAGCGGGCGATGAAATGTTCAAGCTGTTCCGCCTCGGAGAAGTCTGCCAGGTCATTATCGTTCGCGAACTCTTCCAGGGTCGGGATTTTTGCCTGGCGCGTTTCTGACTTCTGAGCATCTATTCCCACGAGCCGCGCGGTGCCGGGACGTGCATGTCGCTTCGCGGCGGCCGCGAACTCGTCCCGGATCCACTGGACCGTCCGATTCACCAGCTTCCTATCCTGGTGTTCCCCTTCGAGCCGCAGGTAGCGGTTCCAACTCTCGTAGGTATCGAGTCCCTGTACGACGGCTCGCATAAAGGCAATATGGCCGAGGTGAAGTTTGCGGCTCTTGCGAAGACGTGGTTTTTGGCGATTGTCGCTCATGGCGGTCGGGAGTCGATCAGGCAAATTCACATGTGGTTGTGAAGGGCTTGGCTACCATTGGAAGGCTCCCGAATCGGCACGCCATCCGTTCGTTCGGACCATGAACGAAGCTCGGACGTCGAGTATGGCTTTCTGCCTGTCGCATCTGAATTCGTTTCTTCAGCATCTTTAATATGAAATCGCATGTAAGACATTGATTCTATAGTGCATTTATTGAGACACTGAAATCATGCCGGCTTTGATCATCATTTTCTACGTATGTTGATTATACATTTTCGCGTTTGTCTGCCAACTTCCAGTGCTTTGGGCGGGATTTCCCCATGCCGCTAATGGGCTTTAGTGGAATGCCAGCGGCAAAGTCAATCACATGGGATAGCCGTAAATCACGGTACGCGCTAACGCGTTTGTTCGACCCATTTGCCTGCCTTGATTTCGGCATATAGCCGCGGCATATCCGATTTTGCGAGCGTGACGAAGCTGCCATCTGCCAGGACAGCAATGGCGCCGTCTCCATCCGCGAAGACATCGACACGTTTGCCGGCCTTCATGAACCGCCTGCCACGGTACGCGTCCGCATCGGTCTTGCACGACTGGTGCAGCTGCGTCTGTTCGCCCTGGCGATCCAGTTGGGCAGCGCGTTCTGCGTAATCGGATCGTTTCTCGATCATGCTGAGCAAATAGCGATACACACGATGGCCGGTTGCGCCGATGGCCTTGAGGCGTGTTTGCGCGATCTTGAAGATGTCTTCGAGACGGTATCCTGCCTGATGAGCAAGTCCCCTCAGCTTGCAGACGCCGGTTTCCTTCACTCCCATCCCGACGATATCGCGTAATGCTTGAGGCAATGTAATGGGGTTCGATTCTCGGTTTTTAAGAGAAATCTTCCGTAGATCTTTTTTATAACTAAGGTCTACGTATATAGCACCAGTGGACATTTCTGTCCCCTGTGTGCAATTAGTCTCCGATATGGACCCTTCATGTGGCAGTTCAACCAGGGAACACAGCTCTTCTGTGAATGCGTACTGTCGGGTTGTGAAAAGCCCATACTCGGAGCGCTTGGAATCGAGGGGTCTGAGCCAGCCGAGCTGACGAAATGTTGCCACTGCTCGCTGCACAGTCTTTTCACTGACATCTGCTTCTTCAGCGACGCGGTCCGTTCTTGCCTTGATCGGCTGCAGTCCGTTTTTCTGCGATGTCCGAGTCAGAAGGGCACATAGCACCTTCCTCATGCTTTTTGTCAGCACGAGAAATGTGGGATGCGTGTGTGCACGAAGAATGGCGTGCTGAATGATTTTTGGATAATGCTGATACGGTTGAACGATGTCTTCTAAAGTATAGGCGCGCACAATCTCGCTCCGCTGGCCTAAGGGCCGCAAAGTGTCAAAGGGGCACGGTTTTCGGAGCTGAGGGACGAGTTATATCCCGGTGATTTCGTTTAGAACGAAAAAATCTCCGTAAGCGTGCAAGAAAATGGCTATGGCGTCTTGCACTCGGAAGAACTTACGGATAGACTTTGAATTGTCGAGATTCGATTGCCTACCCGGGTTAATCGAGTACAGCAAAGGCCCGCTCCCCAGCGGGCTTTTTGCTTTTGTCAGCCACGGATATGTGACTTTAAGTGGTCATTTTCTTCTCCATTAGGGATAAAAAACTTAAGTCTTTGTTTTTTATACGGTTTCTATTAGAAACTACCTATTTCTGCGATTTCAGGTGCTCTGCGTGCCTTTCCAGCACTTGTCGTATCTCATCTGCTACCGCTTGGGCTTGCTCAGCATTTTTGAAGTCGAGTCGAATGCTGGTATCCGTCTTCCGATAGCTGCAAAACGTCGATTTACCAATCTTAATTTGAACGATCTCTGCTTTCGGGGGCTTTGCCTTAACCGAAGGCAATTCGTTTTTCTGATCGGAAATGATGCTCGAAGGCAGTGAATTGCCTTCTCCATTGAGCAGGCGTACAGCCTGCCCCTGATCGAGTTCGCCGTCAGCGATACGACGCAACGCTTCAACGACCTGTTCACTTCTCCCCTTCTTCGCTTGCGCCGCCAACGCGAGTGCGGCATTGGCGCCGAGAAGCTCAGGACGGGAATTCAGTATTTGATGTGCTTCATCGGGCAAATCTTCGAAAGACATCAGTTTCGAAATCTGCGCCTTAGATACGCCGGCCATCTCTGCCAACTGATCCTGATGCAGACCAGGTTTCATCTTGCGGATCATGCGAAAACCCAGGTACTTCTCATAATCCGGCAGACTCGGCTGGAGCAAGTTTGCATAGAAGGCATTGATGTTGGCCTGTACTTCATCACTGTCGCGTACAACCGCAGGGATTTTCTGTCGGCCAAGTTCGCGGTAAGCTGCTACGCGGTTATGGCCCGACACGATTTCATATCCGCGGTCGTTGCGGCTACGCACTGTAATCGGCGTGACAAGATCGTTGTTCCGAAGATTTTCCTTCAGCTCGCTGAATTCTTCTTCGCTAAGCTTGCGGCGCCTGCCTTCCACTTCGTATAAGTCATCGAGCGGAATTTCCAGGTTGACCGCACGCGCTTCTGCGTCGCGCAACTGCAATTCCAGTTCCTCTACGCGAGACTCGGCGGCATCCATTCTTTGCGCCGCGTTTAAAAACATCGCAGGCGCCGTTCGAGGCGCCCGCTCTCCAGTCTTGTCGACAGTCCGTGCTTTTACGCCAGCTGTCTTGGCGCCCAGCTTGTCATAAATGCTCATGCCTTACTCCATGAAACGGCGAGTTGGTCGAGGACATAATCAGCCAGGCGATCAAGTGGTTCCTTGTAGCGCCGATACGCCTCTATGCTCCCGTCAGGCTTGCTCAGGTCATAAATCGTTTTCAGTTGCGCTGACGCGGTGCGCGCTGCAGTACTGTCCGGAATTTCTATGCCGTTGATATGCGCGCCATATGCCTGTTTCATCCAGGTCTTGACTAGGCGCGAGATCTCGTTTGCTTGCACTTTGGTATAGACGATCGAGATAAAGTCGTAGCGCTTTTGCTTTGCGTCCGGCAGGCCGTCGATCAACTCGGAAAAAATTCCCCAGAACTGCACGCTGGAAGCAAAGTCGAGTGCGTCTGGAGGGCAAGGCATCAAAAGTCCGTCAGCCGCGATCATCGCATTGACGGTAAGATGCGAAAGGCTGGGGGAAGTGTCGATTACGATCAGGTCGAATTCCTTGCGAAGCGGTTCGATCCCGTTCTTGAGTACTTCCCAAAACTTGAATCCACGCTGCTCCATCGCCTTGGCCGGTAATGCGAACTCCGCAGCCAGCAGTCCGCTGGAGGCAGGAATGACCGACAGGTTGTGCCAGTACGTGTTCTGCACCGCATACTGAAGGTCGGGAAAGTCGCCGTAGATGTACGGCATGATCGTCTGATCGATATCGACATCTTGTTCAGGGCTGATGCCGGCCAGCTGCGTGGCCGTCCCCTGTCCGTCACAGTCGATAATGAGTACTTTCAGTCCGCGCAAGGTCAGTGCCTGGGCAAGTGCCATGGAGGTGCTGGTCTTGGCCACGCCGCCCTTGTAATTACATACTGCAAGCACTTTGCCCGGGGTTTCCAGTCCCCGGCGCGGCCGGCCGCCAATTTTCTGTACCCATTGAATGGCATCTTCAAGGGTGTACTCCTTGGCCTTTGAACCCTCGATTTTCCGGCCGGAAGGGAGCTCATGCTTCTGTGTGAGATACTTCACCTGGCTCTTGTCGATGCCGCAAAGATCAGCAATTGCAACACTTGTGAAAGTGGGCGCTAACTTCCTTGGATGGGGCTCTACCATCGCGTCCCGCACCTGTGCGAGTACATCCGCAGCAGTGGCTGCAAGATGATCCAGATCCTCCATGCTGACTTGTTGCAACGTCATGATCTCTCCCTTTTTGACGGGTAATTCCATATTTCATGAATGTTACTATGAAATGCGGAACTGCACCATGTTTACAGCAAGTTTTTCCCGTCGCGATCAAATGTGGGTTGAGAAATCACACCCTATAGAAATGTCAATTGCATGTTCACCACATTGACGAATTGTTTATAAGAACCTGAACGAAAATAAAACCGTACTCCGAAGCACCATCGCCCAATCGGAAATCGGCATCATTTAGCAGGAATTAAGCTTGAGCCCGAACAGAGTTATCTTTGTTGGGAATATAAATCCGGTGCTTGTGTAAGCACTTCCAGGTATTTTTCAAGGGAAATATTGCGGCCGCAAAGAACAATCGCGACTCTTTGCCCCTGATAGCGCGACGCATTTTGCAGCATGCCTGCCATGGCGACTCCTGCGGCGCCTTCCACCATCCAACGTTCGGACGCGGCCAGCAACCTCATTGCATTGCGAATTTCCGTTTCCGTGACCAGTGCGCAATGATCGATTACCTGCTGGCAGATACGAAAAGTGACTGCATCCGGCTCGATACCTCCCGCAGTGCCATCCGAAATCGTATCAGTCTCAACGATCTCGACAATCCTGCCCGCGGCAAGGCTGGCATGCATGCTCGGCGCATTGGCGGGCCAGCAACCAACGATTTCCGTGCGTGGAGACCTTGCCCTGAACGCCGTACCAATACCGGAAATCATTCCGCCGCCGCCGACTGAAACAAATACTGCGTCGAAGTTATTTTCTTGCTCAAGCATTTCCATCGCAATCGTGCCTTGGCCGGCAATGACTTCACTATCGTTATAAGGCGGTACATAGGCCTTGTTGCCAAGCCCAGCTTGATGCAATGCCGTCAATTCCGCAGCCAGTGCGTCGCCCGGGACATGCACAAGCTTTGCGCCCAGCAGGCGAATTGCCTCAGTTTTCGCGGGTGAAGCATGCTCCGGCACATACACCTCAACCTCGGTGCCGAGTGACCGCGCTGCCATTGCCATGGCCAAGCCGTGATTGCCGGAGGATGCTGTAACGACACCCTTTTCGCGCTGGGATGGGGAAAGCAGACGCAACTTGTTGCTTGCACCACGGAATTTGAAGGAACCGGTACGCTGTAGATGTTCGCACTTAAGATAGACCTCGCACCCTGTCAAGCGTGAGAGAGCGGAGCTGTACTCCAGCGGGGTAGTTAAAACCCGCGGGCGTAGCCCGTGGTGCGCTTCAGTGATTTTTTCAAATAAGCTGGTCATGAGGTTTTTCACTGCTCGAATTCTGCTTTTCTGGAAAGTCTGCATTGTCTAACAGCGTTTTGTCAGAATACAGACCGACATCGAAAAGTTGTATTGCGATAATAGTATTAGCAACGACGATTACTACCGTTCGCCTTTACCCAGACGCTTTTAGCTGTGAAGCGAAATGGAGGGGCACATGACGACGAGTGGGAAAAATTGACTCATCGCTCCTGATTGCGGCATTGTCGAATCCAGCAGTATGCTGTTTCGTATGATCGATTTACAATTCATCGAAATACAGTTAGTTCGCTTTTAAAAGTTGGGTTATGTTGTCCCGTATCCACCGTATCTATTGTAAGTAGCTCGTACTTCGATAAGGCCGCATGGGCAGAGTTATTTGCTACGTCCAAGCCTCGCTTGGCGACAAGGCAATATCCTTCATAGACGGTGATGCCGTTGAACTGGCATCAAGCGAATCGAACAGCTGCTGCATCGACTTGACGGTCAACGCACTCGACGCGACAGCAGTATTGACTTGTGTCGATCGAACGACGAGTGTGGGCGGAAGAAGAACGACTGCGTTTTTAAATAGTTTGTAGAAACGGCAACAGTGGACCGAACCGTTGATGTGAGACATTTTCAGGAGGACGCGGACATGTGGATCGAACGTTGCAGCAACTGGCGATGCCGGCGTCCTTATCAAGTAAATGAATTCAAGGGCGAGGGCGGCAATCTTTTCGGCGATGAGCTTCGACCTGAACAGGTCACATGTCCACACTGCGGTCTAAGCGAAGTTCGATGGACGTCCAGCATTTTCCTCACGCATGCGCTGTCTTCCGACGAGGAAGCGCATTTCCAGCACACTCGGCATAAGACTTGACGGTGGCGGGAGGGGCTTCGATTTCAAGCCTGCCGTCGAATAAATTGACGGTTCATCGGTGAATCTCATAGGCTGCGGGCATGGCTTTCGCTAGGCTGCATGGACGGGGTATTACAATACCCCCATACCGCAGGACCTGGCTTCAGCACATAGGAGTTTCACGTTGCTTACCCCCCAATTCACACCGTCAGCCAGTTTCGATGATCCCGAGGCAGCGTTCGAGCAGGCGCGCACCATTTACGAGCGGAGCATTGCATTCCTGCGCGAATCCTTGCAGCAATTCGTCGCCGGCGAAAACTTTCCAGAACGAGTTCGTGCTTGTTATCCCTTCGTACGTGTCCATACCGACACGGTATTGCGCGCGGATTCACGCCTCTCTTATGGTTTTGTCGCCGGGCCGGGCACCTATGAAACCACCATTACCCGGCCCGACCTGTTCGCCAACTATTACCGCGAGCAGTTTGCGCTGCTGCTGAAAAATCACGGCAGCAACCATCAGGTACAGATTGAGGTTGGCACCAGCACTCAACCGATCCCGGTGCATTTTTCGTTTGCGGAAAACGATCATATCGAAGGCAGCATGAGCGCCGAACGGCGCCTGATGATGCGCGATCTGTTCGACCTTCCCGATCTGGCAGCGATGGACGATGGTATCGCCAACGGCACTTACGATCCCTTGCCGGGCGAAGCCAAGCCGCTGTCGCTGTTTACCGCACCGCGCGTGGACTATTCGCTGCAGCGCCTGCGCCATTACACCGGCACCGCGCCGACGCATTTCCAGAACTTTGTTCTGTTCACCAATTATCAGTTCTACATCGACGAATTCATCAAGCTTGGCCGTGAAATCATGGCCAGTGCAAATGAACAACCCGGGCTTACCTCGAATGCGAACCAGTATGTCGCCTTTGTCGAGCCTGGCAACGTGATCACGCGCCGCATCGGCGCAGGCACGCAGACCGGCGACGAGCTTGGCGCTGCGCCGCCGCGCCTGCCCCAGATGCCGGCGTACCACCTGATCCGCGAAGACGGCTGCGGCATCACCATGGTCAATATCGGTGTCGGCCCGGCCAATGCCAAGACCATCACCGATCACATCGCAGTGCTGCGTCCGCATGCATGGCTAATGCTCGGGCACTGTGCGGGTTTGAGAAACACCCAGGAACTCGGCGACTATGTGCTGGCCCATGGTTATGTCCGCGAAGATCACGTTCTTGACGAAGACCTGCCGCTATGGGTGCCGATTCCAGCACTGGCCGAAGTACAGTTGGCCATCGAAGCGGCGGTAGCCGAAGTCACGCAACTCTCCGGTTATGAACTCAAGCGCATCCTGCGCACGGGTACCGTGGCCAGCACCGACAATCGCAATTGGGAACTGCTGCCGCAGCTCACCCCGGTGCGCCGCTTCAGCCAGAGCAGGGCGATTGCGCTTGATATGGAAAGCGCGACGATCGCAGCCAACGGTTTCCGTTTCCGCGTGCCCTACGGCACCCTGCTGTGCGTAAGCGACAAGCCGCTGCATGGCGAAATCAAATTGCCGGGCATGGCCAATCACTTCTATCGTGAACGGGTGGACCAGCATCTGCGCATCGGAATTCGCGCGCTGGAATTGCTGAGAGGGCAGGGCATCGACCGGCTTCACAGCCGCAAGCTGCGCAGCTTTGCCGAAGTCGCATTCCAGTAAGGGATAGGGTTCGGCTTGTTCATGCACGTGGTTCGGATGATGACCCAAGCCGATGTGCCGGAGGTGATGCGGGTGCAGGCCGGGTGCTATCACCCGTCAATGCTTGAAAGCGAAGGCGCCATCCGGGCTCGGCTAAAGACGGTGCCCGACTTGTCGTGGGTCGCGCAGGCGAACGGGCGGATAAGCGCCTATCTGGTTGCCTATCGTTCGCGGCTTGGCAAGCTGGGAGCGCTCGGTGCGCCTTTTAACGTCGCACCGGATCCGGACACCCTATATCTCCATGACCTTGCCGTTGATACGGCCTGCAAGGGACAGGGAATGGGACCGCTGCTTGTCCGCATGGCACTGGACAGGGCTTGCAGCGAGAGCCTCGCCTATTCGTCGCTAATATCCGTCCAGTCCTCAAGGGATTTTTGGGAGCGCCAGGGATACTCGATCTGGCGCAGACTCGACGCCCGGCAGGCAGACCAACTGCGCACCTATCCGGGGCAGGCCTGGTATATGGTGAACACATTGAAGTGACCGAAGCGGCGACTTGCCGGATCCGCAGATTTCGGGATCCATTGCAAACGTCGTCAAGCAGCCACAGGAAAAGGCACCTTCAGGCAGCCGACGCGCCAATGAGTATCCCGGGATATGCCTGCTTGAGCATATTGCCACCCTGCGGGTCCGCGTTGCCACATGCTGTGAGAAATGAGCGTGGAGTGCTTCAAGTCTCTGCATCTCAAACCGACAAGGTATATACGATGTGAATGCCTTACATCATGAAGCGAAATTGGGATTATTTCTTAAAGCCTCCATACTGTATTCATCATCGATTGAACAGCAGTACAGGAGCAATGACATGACCACATCCACATTTTCCAGCTATTCCGCATCGCAGGGCAACGGCAATTACGCCGGCAACCTGAGCCGCGCTTTCGCTGTCCTGATCGGCGCATTGTTTGCCGCACGTCCTCAGCCGGTAGCGCAAGTGAAAGCGACAGCAACGGTTAGCGAAGCACGCGACACTGTCAATCTCGCAAGGCTGTATCGCCTTTCAAGCGGCCGTGATTCGCTGAATCCCGCGTTGCTCGCCGAATTGCAAACCATCTCGGAGCGTAGTTCGGCTGTCTGAAGCCGTCCATGAATCTTCAGTGCGTGCATTTCTGAGTGGCGGCATCGGCAAAGAAAAATCTATGGTCACCCTCCCTTTTGCAAGGGTAGATTTTGGGTGTTGTGGTCGGCTTGCAAAAATCTATCCGG
>NZ_JAWIIV010000072.1:0-12635 GCF_035916955.1 Noviherbaspirillum album
CGTCTGTAATAGGGTTATCCTGCGGAAAAACGGACATTTGAACTTTGCTGAAACCGGACATTACAACTTTGCTCCCACACCACTTCGGTGGATAACTTTAGTTATGTTAAATATGTGGTGGGCTTTTAGATAGTGCACTCTCTGAAGATTGGGCGGGCTACCCATTTCACCACAACGACCGAAATAAAACCTGATGGCTTTGTTTCGGTCGAATAGCCAATCATCGTATTTTGTTTAGGGCCTCTACTACTGCTGCAGGCGACAGCGGCTTTGTGAAATGGCGGTCAAAACCGGCCTCTCTTGAATGGGCACGGTCTGTCTCCGCCCCCCATCCAGTTACTGCAACCAGCCTTGTGTTTTTCAAGCCCTCGATCTCCCTAAGTCGTCGCGCGACTGCGTAACCGGTCATGCCCGGCAAGCCAATGTCCAGAAAAACAACTTCAGGTTGAAACTGCGATGCGATCTCTAGCGCTTCTATTCCCTCATGAGCCATCCGCACATCGTGTCCGTACGCCTTGAGCAAAATCGTCAGACTCTGGGCGGCATCCCCATTGTCATCCACCACCAAAATTCGAAGTGGTCGGCTGGCTAGTTCGCTTGCCTGTGAAGGCGCTATCGCATTCTCCGATGGCACCTCTATTTCGGCGAGTGGCAGCCGCACGATAAAGGTGCTACCTTTACCTGTCCCTTCGCTCGTGGCAGATACCGTGCCGTCATGCAGGTGTACCAAGTTGCGCACAAGCGCCAGTCCGATCCCGAGTCCGCCCTGGGATCGCTCCATGTCGTTTTGAACCTGGCTGAACATCTCAAATACCGATTCTAGCGATTCGGATGGCAGGCCAATTCCATTGTCTTGGACCGAGATAATTGCCTGATCTGCATCCTGGCTGACCAGTAGTTTTATCTTCCCACCCTTCGGCGTGTATTTCGCGGCATTGGTGAGCAGGTTGCCGATGACTTGTGCGATCCGCGTAAAGTCGGCATGGATTAGCAGCGGTGTTTCAGATAGCCCCATGTTTAGTTCATGATGTGAGCCTTCAATCGTTGGCAGGCTGGTTTCGACAGCGCTTAGCGCAATACTGTTCACATCAACTAGTTTCTTCTTGATCTCGATTTTCCCATTGGTTACTCGAGCAATGTCCAAAAGATCGTCGATGAGATGCACCATCTGGTTCGCCTGGCGCTCAATCATTTCTCGGACGCGCGCCACTGTTTCAGAGCTATCGGGGCGCATCCGCATGAGTTCTAGGCCGGTCAGGATCGGTGCCAGAGGGTTGCGCAACTCATGGGCAAGCACGGCCAGGAACTCGTTTAAGTGCCTGTTCGATTTTGCCATGTCATTGAACAAGGTCCGGTACTTTTCCTCGGATAGGCGCAACGCTTCCTCAGTGCGCTTGAAGGTATCGACATTTGTGACGACCGCGACCTGCCCAGTGATGCGACCCTGGTCATCCCGAATTGGTACGGCGGCAACTTGCGTCCAAATCTGTGCTCCATCGTCCTGCGTGTAACGCATTTCGATACCCGGCACGACCCGTTCACCGTGTAGCGCACGGGCACCTGGAAACTCCTCGCGGGCATAAAGGCGGCCATCGGCGTGATACGCACACCAGCGACTGTGGCGGGCTTCGTCCAGGGAGGGTTGAATCCTGGTTGGCAAGTATCGGTGCATCTCCTGATTGGAGAGCTCAACCTTGCCGTTGACATCGACGACGGCGACACCAACCGGCAGAATCTCGAACACTGCTGCAAGCCAGGCTTGCGTATCGCGGAGCTTTTCTTCTATCTTCTTGCGTTCGGTAATATCGACCGCCACGCCGGCAAAGCGCCTCTTGCCTGTGGTGGCATCCTCGAACATCTTGCCTTTCGCAGTGACCCAACGAACTTCGCCTGACTGTTGAGGAATGCGATACTCGATCTCATAGGGCTCTTCCGTTTCCATGGAATGAGCGACTGCTGACAACACATGCGGTCGGTCGTCTGGATGAATTTTGTCGGTGAAGTGCTCGATTTGCTTACCCGCTCTTGCAACGGCCGTGTCTACTTCAAATGCGCGCGCAAAAAGTTCGTCCACCGTAGTGAGCTTCGTTTCCGGGTCCACGGTCCAAGTGCCAATATTGCCGGAGGCCTCAAGCGACAGTCGGTATCGCTCTTCACTTTCTTTGTACTTGGCGAGTGCAATCACTTTTTCCGTTGTCTCAAAGACGGTCCCTAACACGCCTTGAATTACGCCATGTTCGTCACGGATCGGGCTATAAGAAAATGTGAAGTAGGTTTGCTCAGGGTAGCCGTGGCGGTTGACCAGAAAAGGCATGTCCTCGAAATAAGTTGTCTCGCCGGCAAACGCCCGCTGTGCAATTGAACAGGCAGTTTCGGCCACCTCTGGCCACAGCTCAGCAAGTAGACGCCCTTGGCCAAGGGCTGCCCGGCTCCCCAAGATGGGGACATACGCATCGTTATAGAAAACGAAAAACTCTTTGCCCCATATAACATAGGAAGGAAACCCTGAATTGAGCACCATGCTCAAGGCGGTACGGAAGGCGGGTGACCAGCTATTGGGTGTGCCGAGGGGATGGAGCGACCAATCATGACCGGCAATCTTGCTGCCCATGGCACCGCCATTGGCGAGAAACAAGCAATCTGGAAGTGTTTCAGCCATGGCAGCGTAGTCCTGTCAACTCATTGAGCAGTGATTGTACGTCAACAGCATGCGCGACTTGGCAAGCATTACCTGTAGCCCACCATTTGAGGGCCGAATTTAGACGATTTGCGGTAATTCCAGCGCTTTTTTAGCCAGATTTATCTCTTTAACTTCCACTTGCCTTTGTATGGAGAAATTGATTAACCGCTGAGTACCATGAATACTCCCCGTTTCGCTCA
The DNA here is from genome assembly GCF_035916955.1 of Noviherbaspirillum album. Taxonomy (NCBI): domain Bacteria; kingdom Pseudomonadati; phylum Pseudomonadota; class Betaproteobacteria; order Burkholderiales; family Oxalobacteraceae; genus Noviherbaspirillum; species Noviherbaspirillum album. The sequence continues at coordinate 2,881 of NZ_JAWIIV010000072.1, forward strand.
GTTAGGCTGGAGACTTTGCTTTTGGGTTTTTAGGTACAAGAACATGTACCGGCCGTAGTTGGGAAGGTCGGGTTACATTGCGAAGAATCTGCGCTGTGATGCGTGTTCTAGCAGCATCAGCAATCCCATAGCGATTCAGGGAATCGACATCGCCCTTCAAGGTTTTCATTTGCGTTGCCATTGTTTGCTTTCACTGTATAAAAAGACAGTTCCGGCATTCTACCGTATCTGTCCTAACCTCAGGCACTTTCGGCCTGCTCCCTATGCAGCATCCTGCCCACAGCGGTGTTTCAACCGCAGCCTACGGCGATCAAGGTGACCAAAGTCCAATTGGCGAACAATACCGATGATCTTTCGCTATACAAGGGCCTGCAATGGTAAGAAATTACTCAACACGGCTCTTGAACTTGGGCCAAGCATCCCTATCTACTTTACGTCTCCCCCAACCTTATGGTTTGGATTTTATGGCCCGCATTGAGTCTTGCTCGTGCGGGCTTTTTTAGTTGAATGACAACTACCATATGCGATGGCATTGGCTATTGGAATAGTAGTGCCAGAATAATTTGATGCGTCGCAATAAGTGTTCCACTTCTGAAACATCATTACTACATGGAACTACAATGGCGCCATGTATCTTTCTCCAGCCATCGAACAGCGCACGCATGCCCGTCGCCATTTTTCCTTCGATGCCAAGGTGCTCATGGACGATGTCGGCCCCTATTCCGTCATCACGGTGAATGTGTCTCGACACGGTCTAGGTCTGCTCAGCCAACGCCCACTTGCTATCGGCCGCAACTATGCCATCGCGATTGCCGTTCCAGACAGTCCGCGACGAATCAATGCATGGGGCACGGTGGTCTACTGCGATAGCACGCCAGACGGTTTTCACGCTGGATTCCAGTTCCTGGACATGGATGCCTACAGCAGGGCTTGCATCGACGATCTCCTGACAAGCCACGAGGGTGTACGTTAAACTGCCATGAAGATCAAGACCCGTACCGAACAGCTCGACCAGCTATATGAACCAAAAGACGGGATACGGTATATCGTCATATTGCATGACGGCCGCAAAGTGGAAGGCCAATGGAGTGCAGCTACCTCCCGCTTTTATATAGACCAAGCCCAATCCGTCTTCGTATTGCGCAAGGAAGCTTTCGACTGGTGGCCAGCTATCGTCTAGTCTGGTTGAAGGGACCTTCACCGCCTTCGAGGGTGGGACCTTGAGACAAGTAGGACGTTGATTTGAATCAATGGTGGTACTGGCCGAATCCTTCCCGGGCTCTGTACAATCGCGCCCCATGCAGCCATCGGAGTGAGACCTCAATTTCAGAAGAACAGGCTGCATCCACCGGAGCTGGCGGGCGGAACCAATACCAGCACCATATTCCCTTGTAGGCCGTCATCCTGACCGGTTCTGCTGCAACAGCGCTATTCGTCACGAACGATGGTTCGACGTGCTACCTTCCGCACAATCACTGGTACCGCATTCGGTTCCGAACGATTGGCCGGTCGTTGTGCCGCCTGAGTAGGGTGCGCGGGCAATGCCTTTGGCGCTGGTACGACGCTGGCAATCATGTGCTTATAGAGGAGTTGTTTGCTGGTCCCCTGCCTCATCAACATGGAATGCTGATCAAATGATTCGATCAAGCCGGTCTGCTTCATCCCATTGACCAGGTACACCATGACGGTCATGCGCTGCTTGCGCAAGTCATTCAGATAAGTCGCTTGCAACGCATCGTTGTTAGTGCGTGACATCGATGTTCATCTCCTGTTTTGCCGCCCTGCTCCGCTTTGGCTTAGATGTCATACCTTGCCAGCATGGCTTCAGCGCTCAATGGCAACGGCAGTAGCGGAAGGCTTACGGTGACGCTTTCTGCCTTTTTTCGATGCCGGCGGATGCCCGGGCTGGTTAAAGCCAATAGCTGCTGCCGCACCAGCTTGGCGAGCGAAATACGTTTTTGCGACCGTGTTATTCCGATATGGCTGTGGTACTGAAAGCCATCTTCAAAGATGATCCGGATCTGACACCGGCCTTCGCCTTTTTCTGGTGCATCTGTGGCCCAGCGCTCCAGAACTGTATTAGCTAACGCGAGTGTGCTGACGCGGGCTTGGGCCACGACGCCATCGATACGTTCGATCAGAATCCGTGCAATATCGATCTTGTCACAATCTTCAATAACCAATTTCTCATCCTTTGGCGCATCGTTGCGCTGAGTCTGATAGGGAAATGAACGATCCACCAACCCGTACCCGCATCGGTACAAAGAAAAAAGCCCGCAGTCCTTGCGGATTTGCGGGCGAATCCAATTCAAGAAGAGTTGGAGGAGACAAGGACATAGTACCGCTGTACAACAATGCTGTCTTCTTTCGAGTGCGAATGACAGACATTCGGAAAATGTATAACAGCGCAAAAGGTAAAAGCCCACAGCACAAGGTACTGTGGGCTTTCACGTGTCTCCTGCCGTCCTCTTTGGGATTGGATTTTTATACTGCACGGCGATTCTGAACCAATTTCCGTGATTCGTCATTGCGCAGTGCAATATTGTTAAGAATGTGACGCCTACACCACGGCTTGCGCGAGTTGATTGCGCCCTTGCGCTTTCGCCAGGTACAACGCCCGGTCAGCGGCATGTACCAGATCCACGCCGGATGTCACCGCGTCCTCGCCATTGACATGCGACGCCAGACCGATCGATATCGTCACCTTGAATGACGTATCCGCATCGACCGTATGATGGAACGACGCGATGGTCTCCCGAATTCGAGACAGCACCTTTGCAGCAGCTTCCCCCGGGGTACCCGGAAATAGCAGCACGAACTCTTCGCCGCCATAGCGTGCGAAGACGTCGCCATTTCTGATCTGTGACTGGATGACCCGCGTGACCGCTTGCAGGGTGGCGTCACCAATCGCATGGCCATAGGTGTCATTGATGCGCTTGAAATAATCGAGGTCGATCATCGCCACGGACAACGGCCAGGCATGACGGACTGCCAGATTAAACTCCTTGTTCAGCGCATCGTCGAAATAGGCTCGATTGTGTGCCCCGGTCAGCGCATCGCGTTGCGCTCGCTCCTCCAGTTCACGGGTCTGGCGCAAGTTGGCAATGAAGATGAGTTCTTTCGCTTCGGCCACCAGCGCGTCAGCTTGTGCCGCTTCTATCAACGGCGTATCGAAAAGATCTTCAACTTCCTTGAGACCTTCACGCATGCCATTGAGGATATCGGTCAGTGCTTGTGCCTGCAGTCCAAGCCAGCGCGAGGCGGCGTTGGTGGCACGCAGCGTGACAACAGGATCTGTCGGCTTGAGGAAGACGTCCGCCAGATAGCCGGAGACAGCGACACAGCTATTGGCATTAACGGCAATCTCGCCTTTCGGCTCGATATGGCTGGTCAGGCAGGAGATGGCAAGGTGATCCGGAAGATGCCAGCGTTTGAGCAACCAGTATCCCACTTCGTCGTGCCCGGAGCCGAACGCTGCCCTTTCGGCCAACAGCAGCTGGTCATGGTCGCTGGCCGCTGCCGTGGCTTGGACATATTCGTCAGCCAATGCCGTTTGCAGGGCAAGAACGCCGATATCCTGCAACAGGCCAGACAGCAGCAAGTCGTCAGCCGGCAGCTTGAAATGCTGCGCGAGTACCCGGCAAGCCAGTGCGGACAAGATGGAGCGCTGCCAGAACAATTGCACTTCCCTGCTCTGCCGTCCCGATTTCAAGCCCCCCACCAGCGAAAACGACAGCGCAATCGTAATCGCCGCGTGCGTACCAAGCAAACTGATTGCCTGGCGCACGTTGCTGGCGGAGCGACGTGAGTTATACAACGGTGAATTGGCGACCTTGAGCATTTTGGCGGCAAGTGCTGCGTCGAACGCTACCGCATCGGCGATCTGCATCAAGCTCGCATTAGGATCATTGGCCAGATCGATGATGCGCACCGCAGTCGAAGGCGGTGTCGGTAATGAAGTACATAGCTTCAACCGGCGGGTCAGGTCTTCATTCATGGCAGGCGACATAACAGGGGATGATTGATTGTAGCAGGACGCGTTGCTTGAATAACATAACGGCACCTTTAAAAAGGCGGTATCCCGGAGCAGGCTGGTACGCAAGATTTCCGTTTGCGCTCGGTCAGATTCGATGTATTCTCAATTGCGCGGTACGGACAAATTAAAAACCATCACGGAGGCACGCATGTCAGTTCATCTGGAAAGATGCAGCAATGCCCTATGCCGTCGACTCTACGAAGTCGAGCACTTCAGTCCCTGCTTTGCCCGTACCGTCATGCAGACCGGAGTTATTGAATGTCCCCATTGTGGCGCAACCGTAAGCGCCAAACCGTCGTTGGTTTACGCTACGCGCGCGGTACCTGCTCTGTGGGAGCGCTGGCCAGAAGTAGACTTTACTGCACCAGCGATTCACTCACGTTCCGGCTCGATCGCCCGTCAGTCAAACGTAGCTGTTCAATGAAGTCTAGGCCAGTGCGATCGAACGTCTGAGGTAAGCGACTGGAAATGCAGCTGACGGCTGCGGACACAGACGATAGTGGAGCAAACGCCTGCAGCCGCAACGGTCATTAACATCCAAGATTAAGGCGTGGTCTTGGGACGGCGGAACTGCCGCTTCTTTGGATAGCCCGCGCCCTGCCCTTTTCCGCCGGCGTTGCCTTGCTTGCGCGGCCACCGCGGCTGGTCATTCATCGTTCCGGGACTGGCCAGCCAGGCATTGAGTTGCTCACGCACCTGGCTCACACCACCGATGACACGCAGGTACCGGTTCCTGAATGTCTTCCTCAGGTATTCGTCTGCCGGTGCCGGGATATCTTCCCGCAAGCCAATCATCCGCTGGCAGCTGCGCAGCGAAGGTGCGGTTCGCAGGTCCTCCAGCGGAACCACCTTCAGTTCCAGTTGCGGATAGTAGCGCTGCAGGTCCTCGAAGTCATGCGTGCTGGTACCGATCAGAGCCACCATTGGTTTGAAAGCACTATTGGCGGACGGCGGAAGCTTTGGATCAAACAACGGCTGAACATCCGCTTCGTCATGGTCCTCATCATGATCATCGCTTGCCTGTGCTGTTGGTAAAGAATGCTCCATGGCTGCAAAGGATTCATCGCGGGACGCCGGGCTGACGTAGGATGGCGTGTTCGGTTGTCGCTGTTGACGTGCAGTGGAGTGGCGTGCACCATTCAACGCCGATTGGAGTAACGACGTGGCTGCCTGACTCCCACCATGTGCCATCAACCGTGTCACCAGGGCATTGGCCAGTTCCTCGCACACCATGGAGACAAATGGACGGGCCAGTTCGATGAAATCCCCGGTTGCGACCGGTGAAGGCGTTTGAACAGGCCGTGAAGCCCTGTTGTTCTGGTTGCTACGGTCTGAACGAGGCGCCGGTTTTGGTTCATTCAGTCGGGCCTCCGTTTGCGGCTGACTGGCCGCCGGCAGCGGCTCCTTTCTCGACAATTGCTCCACGGGAGCCAAGACCGGTTTCGTCTCACCGGCAATTTCGTGTGTTGGGTTGTCGATCTGTTGAGCATGCACCGGCACGCTATCGCTCAGGGTCTCGTTTGCATTTCCATGCTCAGATTTACGTTTCTGCCTGACCGTTGTCTTGGCTGAGGGCTCCGCTGCCGGGGCATTAGACTGCGGCGCGCCGGCAAACAGGTCTTCCTGTGACGTAGTACTGTTGAACTTCTGCAGAATGCCATGCAGGCGTTGCCGAATCGCCTGAAAACCCTGGGAAATCGAGATCAATTTGCGATGCCGGCCTTCTGGCAATGCATCCTGCGCCAGGAATACATCCTTGGCCTTGACCTCATCGAGCTGCGCCGACTGCAATAAGTCGTGACCCTTGACGTCAAGGAGGCGTTTGGCGATCAGTTCCCATTCTTCTTGTGTCCACTTGATGACGGCGGGAGCAGCAGCCGGTTCTGGTTTACGAGGCATGAATTCTCAGTATGAATTGCAGGTCTTCAACGAATAAGGCAGCTTCGCCCTGTCCACGTGACGCATCTCACCGAAACTGCCGAAGACCTTGCTGCCTAAGGGCATGGAAGGCTTAATTAAGTTCCTTATCGCCATCAAGAGGATGTTGGCGCGCGGTGAAAACGCCGAGCCTGCCTGCTGCCAGTCACTGGATAGCAGCCGGGGACATGCATTCGGGTGGTCAGGTAAGCCAATCCTATAAGAATAGCATGATCGTTCCTATAATGAGGAATGCATATGTAAATCGTCCGGAGAGACATATGCTTTACTACAACAACAAGAGAACGACATGCACAATGAAACGCCGAATGTACTGGTCGCCGAGGTGCCTCGCGTGGTCCCGATCGTGCAGGAGGCATGGGGAGACTGCTTTGCACTGACCATCTGCACCTCGATGCAGGAGGCGACGAAGTTACTCGATGATCGATTTGATGTGATCGTCTGCGGGACGCATTTCGCCGAGAGCAAGATGTTCGATCTGCTTCGCATCGCTAAATCGCTACCGGAAGTCCAGGCGATTCCCTTCCTTTGCGTCCGGGTACTTGATGGCGAACTGGACAGTATGGCGTATCAGGGCATCAGTAGCGCATGCCATGCATTGGGCGCCGCCGGCTTTGTCGACCTGAACCGATGGCGCCGGGAATACGGGTTTCATCAGGCGCGAGAGAAGCTGCGCGAGGTCGTATTTTCGCTAGCTACCCATCCGGCCTGATTGCCTGGCAAGTGGAGCGGCTGGCTCTGGCTCGAGTAGGGTAATCAATTCCTTTGCCTGCAACAGCAGGTCTTCGCGCACCGGATCGGGCTTGTCACCAGTCGCCAGTTTGATATATCCGGTCAGGTCGCGCACTAGTTTGATGAAGGCGGCTCTCTCCGCCGCCATGCGCTCGCCAATCTCTGATTCGAGTTCGGTGACAAGGTCGAGCACAGAGGCAGGATCGACGACTTCGCAATAGGAAGCCTGCCAGTCGGCGGCCTGGCCAGCGGTTTCCAGTGCTTGTTGGCAGGCGGTTTTGATGGCGTCGAGGGTAGGCATTGCGATACAGGAGTTCACAAAAGGGATACCTTTCAGTGTACCATCCGACCCGTAGTACCTAAAAATCCAATACAAGAGGCGACGAGAGACACAATAAGCCCGCTTGGTAGATAGCCGAGCGGGCTTATTCATTTGCTATATCACTATTAGTTATACCTCTTATAAGAATAATAAAGAGGACAACTATCAGTTCTCGCAGTAAAGTAACACCTGTCTCCTCCAACTCTCCTTGAATTGGATTGAACCCGCAGCCTCTGGTCTGCGGGTTTTTTTTCGTCTGCGCGGCAAGTTTATGCGAACCAGTCCCAAAACAGCTGTGCGCGGCCGTCGATGAAACACTCTTCCAGTGCCTACGCTCTTCGACGGTCATTAGCGTAGCTCTTTACCAATGTTAACCTTCCGGATTAAGAACAAAATCCATATCAAACTGTCCATGCCATAACTTGTTACACTGACTTTCCATTTCAATGGGAGACTTTCATGGCCACTACCGTATCGGCAGCACAAGCTGTTCAACTTGAACTGCAGCATGCCCGTCAAGGCATGATGTATTACTCGAAATTGGTCGAGGATCTGGAGGGTGTGCTGGAAACCCTGTCCGCGATTGAAGCGCCGGCGACGGGCACCCCAACCAGACGAGGCCGACCCCAGTCCAATCGAAAAGCGGAAACGAGGGCCGCAAAGGCGGCTTCCCAGAAGACTACTGCAAAGTCGGAATCGAAATCGAAGCTGCCGTCCACTGGGAAGGACTTTTGGCCGTCGTTATTAAGCGATACGCCGCAGTCTGCTTCGGAGATCTACAAGGCAGCCGTTGCGGCATTAGGTATTCGTCCTTCGACAGACGACAAGAAAAAGCTCAACCAGCGCTTATCCAATGCGTTAAGCGTACTGTCGAAAGGTGGCGAAATCACTGCTGAGGGACGTGGGCGCGATCGCCGTTACTCACGTAAGACGCCGGTCACAAGTTAAGTGCTTTGTGCCGTCAATCAGCGGCTCATGGACATGCTTAGCAACCTGAACGCCATGAGCCGACTCCGCTGAGCATTTACCAGTATCAACGCATAGGGCTGGTCTCAGCCGGTCTAATTTTGCTTATGCTGGCACGATATTGGATGCTTGAGCACCCTTCGGGCCCTGGGTCACTTCAAAAGAGACCTTCTGGCCTTCCTTGAGGGTTTTGAAGCCCGAGCTTTGGATTTGGGAGAAGTGAGCGAAGAGATCTTCTCCACCCTGATCTGGCGTGATGAAACCGAAACCCTTGGAATCGTTAAACCACTTGACGGTACCTGTTGCCATGACAATCTTTCACATGTGTTTTGAATGACCCGAGACCAGATTTGATTTGTGAATCGGACCTGGACGGGTTGTCGAGATCATAATGCTGCATCCTCGCTTCGACAAGTAAAGAGTAGCTTGTTTAAGCAAAGAGGCAACATTTGCTTCACGCTGCGAAATAGGCAGCCAACGAGGTGGTATTCGTTACGGCCCATTTCATGTCGTGAGCCAGGAGGTGGCCAACTTATTTGTTCGGTTCAGCGGCGATAGTGAAAAGCTGTTTGAACAGCCGTTCTGACTCACCTAGACCTTCCTCAGTAAAAGCAATGGATTTGGCATTGCTGACAGGGTCGTGAATGAAACCTCGCTCGTATAGCCGGTTTAGTGCATCCCAGTCGAAGCTTTTCCATGCGCGATTGCGGTCGTGCAGCGTCAAATGCAGCAACGCAAGGACGGCATCATCAACGGCATTAGTATTGATATTCATGGGGTGTCCTCATGGCTTTTGAATGCATTGGTAAAATCGCACGGCGCAATCTCTACATCCTGGTGTCCTGCGACATGCTCCTGGTCACTGGCCGATATGTCATGTTTGAGGTGCGATTCCCTTGAACCATCGGGCCTCCCCTATGACATCTCACAACCATGCTACGTTGTAATGTTATTACTATTTGTACGTGCCGCTTGAAGACTGGCGTTATTGGGAGGCACAAGAGGCTGCATTTACACAGCTGTGGTGCAGCCTCTTCTCTCACTCTCCTGATTGCCGCTCAGGGCTTCATGTTTAGTGAGTGGGTAATCCTTAAATCGCAGGATCATGCGGTAAACACGCCACAAGTTGGTGGGACATCAGCAGCGCGCGCGGATTTGCTTTGACATTTCCCTATGTCAACGCGAAAGTGATGACTCTTCGTCACCGCAATACCATAAGCAAAATGACCCGCATCAGCCCCTCCCGCCGTCCCATCTTTGGGCTCAAAGACCATGCAGTTAAACGACGCAGTACCTGGACCCTGACAAGTGGGGCTTTGCTGGCCTACATTGTTTTCCTATCGTCGTTTTGAGTTCATCCCATGTGGCTTAGTCGGTAGCTGGGATACTTGTCCATGACGCGACAAGCGAAAAAGTGATGTGTGGGTTTCCTCTCGAGCGGCGCTGTTGCTGATTGTCGTACGTTTTCAACAGGGAGAAGCAATGCAGGAGCAGCAATTACAAATACTGAAGCAAATCAGCATGGCGTTCTACCTACCAGACAACCTCCGCGGTCTTGCCTGGAACCTGCAGAAGAGGTTTGATCAAGGCCGGTACGACTGGCTGATTAGGGAAGTCACAAACCTCGCGGCGGGTGGTTCCTGTTAAGGACTGGCCGACTGGCCTGTCTGGGTTTCTATTTTGGGACGTGTCAGGATTTCTGTGTGCGAGGTCGGTTTAGTTGATGGCGTTGGTAAAGCGCTCACCGAACATGATGGCGAA
>NZ_JAWIIV010000073.1:0-11678 GCF_035916955.1 Noviherbaspirillum album
AAAACACCACGAATACCGCCCTTTAAACCGGACATTTGAACTTTGCCCGATAGCGGACATTTGAACTTGGCGTTGACAATAGATGTTCGCAGGCATGGTGCTATGATGCCTTGGCTCCCATCTCGTTGCTTGCTTGCAACATGCTATAGAAAAGCGTATTTTTGACGCATGAGCGCTTTTACACTTGTCAGAATTCTCCAGCAGACCGTGCCGTATCCGTCGGTAGACCGGACCAACCCGCAATTCAATAAAACGCAAAGGGAGACAGCATGAGCACTGTCCAGCAAGAAGTCGATGAACGTACCAATCTGACCGCCTCGAACAAGTTCGAACTGCTGCTGTTTCGGCTTGGCGGCGACAGCAACGGCGAGCAGAACGAGCTGTACGGCATCAACGTCTTCAAGATCCGCGAAATCGTCGCCATGCCTCCGGTCACGCCGATCGCGGAAAGTGCGCCTTACATGCTGGGAGTCGTCAACCTGCGCGGCGAAATCCTCCCTGTGATCGATTTGCCCGGTCTCATCGGATGCACACCGAAAACCGGCCTCAATATCCTGCTCGTTACTGAATTCGCGCGGACCACGCAGTGTTTTGCGGTCGAAGCCGTCGACGAAATCGTCAGGCTCGACTGGAACCAGGTGCGGCCGTCCGCCGGGAACTATGCTGACAATACCATTACGAGCATTGCAAGACTCGACGATGACGTGCACGGAACCCGTCTGGTCCAAGTCCTTGATGTCGAGACCATTATCCAGAAGTTCGCTCCCGGCAAGGAAATTCCGGATCCCACTGAAAATGCCAATATCCGGTTGCCCGAAGGATCGGTGATCCTGGCTGCCGATGACTCCGTCATTGCCCGTTCCATCATCCAGAAAGGCTTGGAAGATATGGGCCTGCCTTACATCATGACCAAGAATGGCAAAGAAGCCTGGGAGAAGCTGGAGCAACTGGCAACCGAAGCCGAAAAGGAAAACAAACCTTTGAATGAAAAAGTGGCGCTTATCCTGACGGACCTTGAAATGCCGGAAATGGATGGATTCACGCTGACCCGGCAAATCAAGACAAGCAACCGTTTCAGCACCCTGCCCGTGCTGATTCATTCTTCCCTATCCGGATCTGCCAATGAGGCGCATGTAAAGAGTGCTGGCGCCAATGCCTATGTCGCCAAGTTTTCACCTGCTGAACTTGCCGAAAAGATTCGTCAGATACTCTAGCCAGCCCCTCGCTTCAAATCACGATGAACAGGATTGCGCCCTTCAGAAGTGAATGGGCGCAGTCGCATTGATCCTATTCAACACGTCATGCGGCGCGGCGTCTGTCGCGCGCCAAGGTCGTCCCTCCAAGTTCCAGCATGTTTGATGCCGAGCAAATGCCGGCAAAGCAAGATACCTGCAAGTTACAAGCGCTTACCTGTGATACACAAGAGCACTACCGCGCTGCAAAGCCTGCCGCTATTCTGCACTTGTCTTCTCCCCAACTCGATGGAACCCGAAATGCAAATGCCGCAGACTTCCCAACGTATTCATCCCTTGATGGCTGGTGCCGCTGCTTCTGTCATGCTTGTAAGCTTGCTCGGGGCGGCCGCCATCATCGGAATTATTCCCACTTCTCAAGGGACGGTGTCGGACAAGATGCCGTCGACCGCTCCCATTGCGCAGGCTGTTGTCCCCGCTAGCGCCCCGTCGGCCGCGCCGGCGTTGCCGGCTGCAGCCCTGGCAGCGGCTCCGCAACCGGCGGCGGCGCCTGTTGTAAAGGCGGAACCCAAGGAAGTCGTCCGTCACAAGACGATCGTGCACCACAAGTATGTGCAGCAACCTGCACCGACCCGTGCACAGCCTGTGCAGGTCGTTCAGGCTGAGCCGCAAAGAACCTACTCGCCGCCACCGGCGCCGGCGCCTGTCTACCAGCAGGCTCCGCAACCGGCTCCGGTCGCGCAGAATAGCCCGCTTGGCATCGGCGTCGGCGCCGTGGTGGGCGGCTTGATCGGCAACCAGATCGGCGGAGGCAGCGGCCGGACCCTGGCAACCGTAGCAGGTGCGGTTGGCGGCGGCTATATCGGTAATGAGATTGCAAAACGCAATCCTTGAGCCTGGCCCGGGCCTGGCGTTTAAAAAATCAATTAATAAGAAAGATTGCTAAAGCCTTTATTGCTAAACCCTTAAACGCCCCGGACGAACGGGGCGTTTTCTTTATTTTTGCTATCTTTCGCCTTCTTCCCGTCCCGGCCCCGCAAGCCGCTTCCAAGGCGCTTTTCATACTGCAAGGCATGAGCCGCCTGTCGGGCACAGGCATCAAACCTCGACGCATTTCCTGACAGTTGCTATATTTCGGCCCAAGACGACAGGTGTTGTCTTGCTTCGCTGCTGAAATTAAGGGATGTCATGCGTTTCCTGCACACTTCGGACTGGCACCTTGGCCAGACCTTGCATAACTTCGATCGATGTCATGAGCATGAACACTTTCTCTCATGGCTGATCGACACGCTTGCCACCCATGATGTCGACGCGCTGCTGATTGCAGGGGACGTGTTTGACAATGCCAACCCGTCGGCCGCCTCGCAAAAGCAGTTCTATTCCTTTTTGCAGCGGGCGAAACATCGCTTGCCTCATCTGAACATTGTCGTCATCGCAGGAAATCATGACTCTCCTGGCAGGCTCGAGGCGCCGCGGCCTCTGCTGGAAGGACTCGATGTGACGGTCGTCGGGCATGTGCGTCGAGGCGAGGACGGAGAAATCGACCTTGATCAGTTGATGATCCCCCTTCTTCGCCGCGACAGGACGGTGGCGGCGTGGTGTCTTGCGGTGCCCTTTCTCAGGCCGGGCGACGTGCCGCGGGCAGATAACGCCGTCGATCCCTACCAAGCCGGCATCGCCCTGCTCTATCAGCAACTGCTCGAGCGCGTACGCGCCCGGCGCGCTTCCGGACAAGCCATCATCGCGCTGGGCCACTGTCACATGCTTGGGGGCGAAGCCTCCGAAGAATCGGAACGGCGGATCATCATGGGCAATGCCGAGGCGCTGTCGGATTCCATATTCGATGCTTCGGTCGCCTATGCGGCACTCGGCCATTTGCACAAGGCGCAGCGCGTCGGCAAGCGGGAACACATACGGTACTGCGGGAGCCCGCTGCCAATGTCGTTCACCGAGATAGATTATGCACATCAAGTCTTGTCCGTGGATCTCGAAGGCGAGTCGGTAAGCCAGGTCTCGGAACTGCGTGTGCCTCGCAGCGTGGATTTGTTGCGTATTCCACGTAATCCCGCGACGGTAAGCGAAGTTCTGGCAGCCTTGGCGGCGTTGGAGTCCGCGTCCATGACCGAAACTCACCGTCAGCCCTACCTCCAGGTCAGGGTCAGGCTGGACGGACCGGAACCCGGATTGCGTGCGCGCATCGAAGCCGCGCTCGAAGGCAAGCATGTGCGCCTCGCCAAAATCGAAACGACATTTTCCCGACGTGAAAGCCACGATGATGTTCGCATCCCCGCGGAAGAACTCGACCGCATCCAGCCTGAGGAAATTTTCAAGCGTTTATACCTGGGAAAATACGGAGCCGTGGCGCCAGATGAACAGTTGGCTGCCTTCGGTCAACTGATGCTTGGTTCCGCGGACGAAGCAGGCAGCAAATGAAAATTCTTAGAATCGCCGGCAAGAATCTCGCTTCGCTGGGCGGCGAGTTCGCTCTCGACTTCATGCAGGAGCCGCTTGTTTCGGCTGGACTATTTGCAATCTGCGGTCCGACCGGCGCAGGCAAGAGCACCCTGCTCGACGCGCTATGCCTGGCGCTCTACGATGCCACGCCGCGACTGTCGCGCGCCGGCAGCAAGGGTATAGGCTTGCCCGACGTGCGTGATGAAACCGTGACACCGCAAGATACGCGCAATCTGTTGCGGCGCGGTGCGGCGGACGGTTATGCCGAGGTCGACTTCATCGGCAACGACGCCAAGTGTTATCGCGCACGGTGGAGCGTCCGCCGGGCGCGCGCAAAGGCAGACGGCGCGCTCCAGCAAGTCGCCATGTCTCTTCACAGTCTGCCTGAACTTCATCCGATAGGCGGGACCAACCGTGAGGTCAAGGCAGAGATTGAACAGCGGATAGGCCTCAATTTCGATCAGTTCACCAGAGCCGTCCTGCTGGCACAGAACGAGTTTTCCGCGTTCTTAAGAGCTGACGACGGCGACCGCGGCGAGCTGCTCGAAACACTTACCGGTACGGCAATCTATAGCGACATGTCGAGGCGCGCATTCGAGCGCTCGAAATTGGAGCAGCAGGCACTCAACGCAATCAATCAGCGTCTTGCCGACCAGAAGCCGCTAGACGCGGAAGCACGGCTTGAACTGGAAAGGGATTGCGCGCAGGCGCATGACGCCATGACGATGCTCGAGCATCGGAAAGGCGAACTTGAAACGCAGATGCGCTGGCATAACGCATTGCAGGAAGCGCAGCGCAGCGAAGAGCTGGCCAGGCTGGAAGCCGGCAGGTTGTTCTCGATTTATCAGGGCATGGCTGAACGGCAGAAGCATATGGCGCTTCTGGATGCCGTGCAGTCCGCACGTGCCCTTGTCGAGGAATCTTCACGGATTGCGTCGACGCTGGAAACGAACAAGTCCGAACTCGATCACCTCCTGAGGCAACTCGATACGGCACGACAAGACCAGGAGCATGTGCGACTTGCGATGAGCACGGCCGAGCAGTCGCACCTCGCGGCGTTGCAGACTCGGAAGGACGCTCTCCCTGCCATCGACAAGGCAAAAACTCTGGATGCGCAGATTGCAGCCCTTGCCCCGGAAAACGATCTTGCGAAAGCCGCCGTTGCAAGAATCCAGGCCGAGAGAAACGAAATCGAAACACGCTTGGCTGCCGGTCGAAAGACGTTTGAAGCCGCGGTCGAGTCAAAGCGGGCTGCGGAACAATGGATGGCCGACCAGGCATTCATCGAGCCGCTTGCTTCGCAATGGATGCGCTGGGATTCATTGCTGAAACACGCCGACACGCAATTGCAAAATCGGACCGGTCTTGCGAAGGAGCTTGCCGAGGGCCGGGAGGCGTTGCGTCGCGTCGAAGACAAGATGGGTGAATTGGAAGGCTTGCTTGCAAACGCGGTCCGGACGCATGCCGACGCCGAAGCGCAAAAACTTACCTGTCAATTTGAATCTGCAAGTCACTCCCGCGCGACTCTGCGTCTGGAGAGGCAACATCTTGAGTCGCACCGTGATGTTCTCGAGGATGGCGCGCGCCTTTGGTCCGAATTGCAGTCCGCGGCGGAGCTCCAACGCGAGCTGAAGAGCGAATTCGACCGCTTGCGAAGCTCGGAAACCGAAGCCGCAGAAATGCAAAGGCGATTCGAAACCGACATCGCCGTGGCAAAGGCTGCACTTGATCAGGCGGAGAAAGCGCAGTTCGCTGCACGCATTGCCTGCAGCGATTCAGTAGAGAACTTGCGCGCTTCGCTTGAGAGCGATGCCCCCTGCCCTGTCTGCGGCTCTACCGAGCATCCGTATGCGGACGATACCGGACGCTTGCATTCCATGCTCGCCGGATTCGATGCCGAGGCTGCCGCCTGCCGTACGCGCTACGATCAATCGGTAGCGAGAGAAGCAGGCAACAGCGCGCTGATTCTGGAAAATCGACGCCGGCTGACTACGGTTTCGGAGCAGCTTCATGATGCGGTCCTGGGTCTTCAGGCCGCCGAGGCCGAATGGGTGCGGCACCCCTCGGCGCAGTTGGCGGAATTGAGCGGTAGCGGCAACGCCGGCCTCTGGATTGCTGATGAAATTCATACTGCGCGAAATAGACTTCAGCAGCTTGCGCTCGCAGAAACCGAGGCCGATCAGGCCGCAAGCCGCCTGGAACTCGCGCAACACGCCTATGATGCCGCAACATCCTCACTGGGAGAGCGACGCAGGCAGTCCGACTCGTTGGCAAACGAGGAGCGGCAGGTCAGATCCGAGGTTGAACGACTGACAGCGCGTTTGGCGGAAACCGATGCGAGGCTCAATGAAATACTGGACGAACTCTCCGCTGCATTCGGATTTGCTCATTGGAGAGAGGACTGGCGTCGGAATCCGGCGATTTTCAGAAGCGAATGCGTGAGGCAGGTGACGGATTGGCAGGACCATTGCCGAATCCGAGACGAGAACAGCAAGCTTTTGATCGAATTCGAGACGGACAGTGTCAAGCTGCAGGAAGGCCTGCTCCGCAGCGATGTGGAATTGGAACGTTCTACCAAGGCGCTCGAAGAGAACAGCTGCCGGATTAATGAGAAACGCGCATTGCGAGCCGGGATATTCGGCGGTAAAGATGTCGCCGTCGTGGAAGACGAACTCGGCGCTGCCATCGCAAGCGCAATGGCGACGGTGCAGGAACAGTCGATGAAAGTCCAGGATTGCGCGATTTCGGTAGCCCGTCATCAGGAAAATATTGAACAGGTGCGGCAGCGGATGAAAATTCTGGAAGCCGAGCATGTCGATACGCTTGGGCGCCTGGCGGATTGGATTGAGCATTTCAATACCTCGAACTCCAATACGTTTGCGCTGCTGGAGCGCGAACGTCTGCAGGAGCTTTTGGCTTACAGCCTTGAATGGATGTCCGCTGAAAGGAATGAATTGCACGCCGCCTTCACGGCCATGCAAACGGCAAATGCAATTTTCCAGGAGCGGACCCAGCGCCGTACAGCGCTTGAGCATGAACGTGTCGGTTCAGAAGATCCCGCTGGCGTGGTACGTCATCTGGATGATGTACTGGCCAGATTCGAAGTGATGCGTACCGACTTCACCCGCAACAAGCTGGCTTTGGCAGAAGATGACTCGCGGCGGGAAAGATCTTCCGTGCTGCTCGCGGAGCTAGAGCGGCAACAGAGCAATGCAAGATTGTGGGGACAACTAGCGGAGCTGATCGGGTCTGCGGATGGCAAAAAATTTCGCAACTACGCGCAGCAGTTCACTCTCGACGTTCTGCTCGGTTATGCAAATCGTCATCTGCAGGAACTGGTACGCCGATACCGGCTTGAACGCGTCAAGGAAACGCTCTCATTGCTTGTCGTCGACCAGGACATGGGAGACGAGGTACGCTCCATCCATTCGCTGTCCGGCGGCGAATCCTTTCTGGTATCGCTCGCGTTGGCGCTCGGACTCGCATCGCTGTCGTCTAACCGGGTCCGCGTCGAGTCTCTGTTCATCGATGAAGGCTTCGGCAGTCTCGATGCAGATACGCTGTCCATTGCCATGCACGCGCTGGACAGCCTCCAGTCACAAGGAAGGAAGGTGGGAGTCATTACCCATGTACAGGAAATGAGCGAAAGGATAGGCACCAAGGTTCTTGTGCAGAGGGTCGCTGGCGGCAAGAGCCTCGTCCGCATCGAGAGCGAATCGGTGTTTTGAATGCGGTCAGGGTTGACAGAGAAGATATATTTCAGTCGTTACACTTGATAACATAACGACAATGAATCTTTTTAAGGAGCGTGGTCTGAAGAAGTGACACCTTGATGTCACCTTTATTTTCTTTGAAAGGAATTCGATGAACAAGCTCGTCACTGCCCTTATCGCCGGCCTCTTCGCCTCCTCCGCATTTGCCCAGACAGGCGCTGCGACCACGACCACAACGACAGCGCCCTCCGCCGGCATCAGTTCGGGAACATCCACCGTAACGTCGGTAGAGTCCCCTGTCAGCACGGCGGACGCCAAAGCCAACGCCAAGGCAGAAAAGGCAGATGCGAAAGCGGAAGAGAAATCAGCGAAAGCCGATGCCAAGGCAGAGAAAAAAGTAGCGAAGGCTGAAGCCAAGGCGAAGAAGGACAAAGCGGAAGCCCGAGCCGACGCAGCCGAAAAGAAGAACTGATTTAAAAATCAAACACCTGCATTTATAGATCCGGCCCGAAAATATGTTGGGCCGAATCCCCTCACCCCGGCCCTCTCCCTCCGGGAGAGGGCGACATCTCGCGACGTCGCCCTTATTATTTGTACCAATCGCCTCTAAAGTCGGCATCCTTCGCCAACTAATTAATATTAAAAAGATGCCAGACTGCTTTTTAGTATTTATTAAAATCTTCTCATGCCGTTAGGAGATAAGGACCGATGTTTCTAACACATTTGATTTAAAACCTGACCTGTATATATGCAGGCGACACTACAAGCATTAAACATTCATTCCATCCGCGACCGCCCCGGTCAAGAGTTGCATTTCATCCTTCTATTACTCCTAAAACATATTGCGCTGCATCTTGCTCCATTGAGACCAAAGCCTATACTTTGAATGAATCATGGAGGTCATCGTGGATAAGTATAGATTGCTGAATCGTATGTTGGAGGAGCAGGAAGACGCGCCCGAAACGGATCTGTATTGCATATCCGCATTGCTTGCCAAGCACATTGAATCGGTGTCTGGCAGGCTAAGCGACGCTGAAATCCAAAAATTTGTAGAGGTAGGTGCAGCAATTTGCCGCTATGCAAATAGGGAATTCGGTACGAATGTTCCGGTCGAAGATTTGTTTCCTCCAAGCGAAATTTGGAGAAATGTCCGTTGATTTATCCTCGTAAATTTTCCAACCGGATAGAGTGTATCGAGACACCAACGCGAAAGGACTTCCTTCTTAAAAAGCCATGCTTTTGTTTTACATAGCCATGTGAGAGGCATATACTAATTCTTGTGCACTGCACTGTAGCGAGGCCGCCATGCAAAAATCCATCTCTCGTTCCTTTCCCGAAAAAAATCTTCCGGGAAATGATCTCCCTCCTCAACTGCATAATCTTTTTGAGTCGGTTCGACCGGATAGCGGGCCGAACGAGATTACGCGCGAAGACGTATCGCGCTGCATTAACATCTGGGCAAAGATGTACCGATTGAGCGATGAAGAAAGCCAGGCATCCGACTTGTGCATGCCTCCGCGCAGCTGGATTGGAAGAAGTCCCGACAAACTCAAACGCTTTGATTGATCTGTTAAACCTCGCGGAAAGTACAACACTTTCCGCGAGGTTTAATCACGCCCATGCCGTCGCCCTATGCTTGGCAACCAACGCGCTCGTGTGCTTTTTTGCACCGACTGCTTGACGTGCCTCATCAGCGTACTGCGCGAGTACCGTAGTCGGCATTAGTTCAGCTTGTTACCTAGCACCACGTCCAGTTGCCGCTTTTGCCGCAGCAGGAGACTTTCTTCGCGCTTTTAGGTACAGCTGCGCCAATATGGCCGACGCTACAATTGCGGCTGCCATATCGACATACCAATCCTTTATCGTGCCATTTCGATATGGCAAGAACGACTGAATAAACTCGTCAAGCGCCCCCATTACCGCAACGATCGCGATCGCCCTGAGCGCCCTTGCACCCGCGGTGCCCTGATATCCTGTGAACAGCAACGCTGTCATGCAGGCATATGCAACAAAATGAAGAAAGAAACCTGATGCCACTTCTCCGACTTCCGCGCGGGCACCGGGAATTGTTCCAAGGATGATGACAAAGGCATAACCAAGATACGCTATGCGCAGCCGCAGGCTCGCCTGGGATGCACTTTCGGGAAACAGGATGAATTGCATGTGGATTCAGCAGTTAAAAACAATGGAACGATAACCCGCTAGCGAGACAGGCAACTCTACTTTGCACAAACTTCCCTCTTTTCAGTAACACATAAGTCAAATTTTCCCTATGGCTTAAGTTCGGTGCAGTCATAGCATCTATCGATTTTGCAGTCCACGTCTCATTAGCAAGCGTTATGTTTCCAATGGTACACGGATCAAGACGACGCAAATCGTTGCAAATAACTGCCCTCTGTAACATCTTGTTTCTTATAGGGTTTCATGACCTGCACAGGTTTGATAAGTTCCAGCAAGAAAGAAAAATATACTTAGGAAATATCGATAGATAAGGGTTGCATGGAAGCATCGCTGCAAGTAATATTTTCATGCGGAAACGTTCAATGCTTCATGTCTCCGAGGGCATACGTCAAAAAATATAAATTGCCCTCTGCGTTCCGTGCGACGCATCTGGATTAATCCAGGCGCTTTTTTCAAATTACGTTAACGACCCTTGAAAGTCGATCGGCAGATTTAATCTGCCGTGGGCATTCTTTCGTCCGCGGTATTGCGTTCCTGTACACAGGATGACGTCATCCCGGATGGATTGGTCGATCAAATCATGGATCGATACACTGATTTCAAAGGGCAGCCGGCCCTGGCACTGCGCGTGCCAGATATTCGACTGCGCGTTTCACGCATCGGCGGTGAAGTCCTTGCCCCTGTCTTCCCTCGGTATGGAAGCGATCGTCGCGTAATCAATCGTCGCAGCTGCGCGCATGAATGTACTGGGTCGAGTCTCGATACGGATATGCCGGCTTACGGCAGACCTTTGCCTGCGTATGCGTTGTCGAGGCCGATTGTCCATTCTTCGCATTCCATGCGGCGTCTCGGACTCCTTCACCACCCACCCGGCGTTTGTCAGGAGTAGCAACCGCCGTCCCTTTCCTTTGACCTAGGCAAACTGCGCCGCTTCCATGCAGAAGCGAGCGCATGGTCACGCCCGAAATTTTTTTTAGGATCCAAATCCATGCAACGCTTATCCAACAAACGATTCGCCCTGCGACGCTCCTATGCTGCCATGCTGGCTGCCGGCGTTTGCCTGTCTCCCCTTGCGATGGCACAGACTGCTGCCACGACCGCAACGAGCGACGCGAATAACGTATATTACAAGGTGCCTTTCAGCGGCAGCCCGGCGTGGGTTCGCGTTTTTCTGGACACCGACCGCAATGCGTCGACCGGATACCGGTTCGGAACGATCGGTGCGAGCTATGCGGTTGAAAATGGCAATCTGTACCGCTATACCGGCTCGGGCAGCGACTACACCTGGAGCCTGGTCAAGGCAGTAGGTTATACAAAAGGAAGCACTTCCGCGACAATCACGATATCCCGCACCGATCTCGGCTCCCCCGCCGGCGTCGATCTGATTTCCGAAACGAACTCGCCGCGGGTGATGTCGGCAAAAGTCACGCAAACGCTTGCGTCATCTTCGATCCAGACGAGTAGCGATGGCACCAACAGTTATTACAAGATTCCTTACAGCGGCACGCCTTCATTCATTCGCCTGTTCCTTGATACCGATCGCAACTCTGCTACCGGATACAGGATCGGGAACATCGGCGTTTCGCACCTGATCGAGAACGGCAAGCTGTTCCGTTACACAGGCACCGGCGCTAACTGGTCCTGGACCTACGTGAAGAATCTCGCGTACTCCGCAAGCAACGGCGTTGCCAGCATTACCGTTGCACGCGCCGATCTCGGATCACCTTCGGCAATCAACATGATTGCGCAAACCGAACCGCCGGCATCGATGACGGCAACCGTAACCCAGACTCTGTCGAGCGGAGCAATAACTGCACCGGCACCGGCACCCGCACCTGCTCCGGCACCCGCACCTGCTCCGGCACCTGCACCTGCTCCGGCACCTGCACCTGCTCCGGCACCTGCTCCGGCACCTGCTCCGGCACCTGCTCCGGCACCTGCTCCGGCACCTGCTCCGGCACCTGCTCCGGCACCTTCAGGCGCATTGGGCTCGGTCACCTACACGGCGAGCACGGCAACCATTGCCAATCCCGAGCGCGGCTTCCACTACATGACCGGCTGCGACGGCAATCTCTCCGCTTCCCAGCTCCAGGGCTGGCGCACCAGCGAAGGCATGACCATGGCGGTCTGCTCGGTC
>NZ_JAWIIV010000074.1:0-11586 GCF_035916955.1 Noviherbaspirillum album
GATTTCTCTTCCATTACTCCCTCCGTACAGACAGAAAATTACCAAATTTCCTGCTGTACGTGAAATCGGGGCAAGGTCAGTTAGCCAAAACGCGAGCAATGCGCAGCAAGCGAGGCTGTTGTCGGAAGAAACCCATGCTGTCGCCCGACGTAGCGATGCTGCCGTTGCCGATGTGGGCGCAACTATGACTGCCATATCCGATTCAGCCAAACGTGTCGCTGAAATCACTAGCACCATTGATGCCATTGCCTTTCAAACCAACATCTTGGCATTGAACGCAGCGGTTGAGGCAGCTCGCGCAGGAGAATCCGGTCGTGGCTTTGCAGTGGTTGCGGCCGAGGTACGTGGATTAGCACAGCGCTCGGCCGCCGCCGCAAAAGAAATCAAGCACCTGATTGACGACTCAGTTGAGAAAGTAAACGCGGGCAGCAGCCTCGTAACAGGTGCCAGAGTTACCATGGCTCAGGTTGTCGATGCGGTCGCCCGCATGTCGCATGTAGTCGATGAGATTGCGGCGGCAAGCAATGAACAGGCGTTGGGGGTNCAGGTGCCAGAGTTACCATGGCTCAGGTTGTCGATGCGGTCGCCCGCATGTCGCATGTAGTCGATGAGATTGCGGCGGCAAGCAATGAACAGGCGTTGGGGGTGCAGCAGGTCAATGATGCAGTAGGCCACATGGATAAAGTGACTCAGCAAAACGCAGTGCTGGTCGAGCAAGCTGCTGCTTCGTCAGGTACGCTGCACGAACAAGCAATGCACCTCAGCCATGCAGTGTCGGTCTTTACAATGGGGCCCTCTGTCCAATAGTCATCGCAAGTCATACACCCACCATGAATTGACGTAATTAAATGTGCTGCCCCGGTATCCCGCGAGGCAAACTGCAGAAGATATATTTATGTTAAATCGTACGCGCCTCCGCAACCTGCTTCCCTTATATTTGCCCTGTTCTCTCCCATCGTTACGGCAAGCAAAGAACAGCTGTTATGGCAATGTGAAAATGATCGTGCAATATTAAATTGCTCGTAGTGTTTTGCGATGCTCCAGTTGGAGGACCACAAAGTTCGTCATGCAGTGCGGCTGCGATTAGCAGCAATAAGATACGCAAAGACGGAAACCGCAGCAAATTGGCGCCAAGGCTAGAATATCGTGATGCCTGCCAAATCTCCTATTTTCCCCGGCCCGCGTACCGCGCGTGGCGCCGTCCTCGCTGTTCTGCTTTCCAACGCAGACCAAACTGGTGAAGAGCCGCTCCGCGGACGAGTGACACTTGCCGCCATCGTGAGAACTCTGAAGCGCAAGTATCACTGGCCAATAGAAACGGCGAGCTTCCCCTCCAACACCGCAGACGGGCGTGCCGCCTGGGCTACGGTCTATAGCTTGCCACCAGAAGTCATTGCCGCGGCGATGGACGCAGGCGCCCGTGACTGGCTCAAGAGCCGCTCGATGTAACGCGCTCACCTGTAGCGGTGAGCGCAATATAGATTTTTAAATTTGTCGCAGCGGTAGTCGACGGACTACCCCTTGAGTTGTGCAGGCTGCAGTACCTTGAGCATTTTATTTACCGGTGAATAAAACGATTGAGCGGTGCACTGCACATTCAACCCGGTGTTTTTGCTTTTGACATTCTAGGCACTTGAGGTTGTACTTGTTGTTTTTGAGCCGGCCTGGTGACGTTGCGAAGAATCTGCGCGGTAATGCGTGATCTGGCTGCATCGGCAATCCCATAGCGATTCAAGACATCGATATCGCTCTTCGCGGTTTTCATTTGCGTTGCCATCATTTGCTTTCACTGTATAAAAAGACAGTGCGGCTATTCTACCGTATCTGTCCTAGACTCAGGCAACTTCAGCCTGTTCCTCATGTAGCATCTCGCTCACAACTTCCTTTTACCCTCTCCATACTTCTGATTTCAACATACGAGCCAAGTCAGGTCCGCGTGTGCTACCAATGATTTTTTGCTATCGAGGGTGAGGTACCAAAAGAAAATGCTCAATACCCCTCTTGAACTTGGCAAAAGGATCTCTATCTACTTCATGTCTCCTCCCAACCTTCCGGTTTGGGTTTTATGGCCCGCACAGCGTATCGCTCCTGCGGGTTTTTTTATGGCTCTGGCAATGACGATAGTCGAGGACATCGAATACTGGAATACTGGTTGCACTCGCGTTTGATGCTCCGCAATAAATGTTTCAAGGTTGAAACATGATTTCCCTACGGAACTATAATGGCGGCATGTCTTCCTCCTCTGGCATTGAACAGCGCTCATACCGACGCCGGTATTTTTCCTTTGACGCGAAGGTGCTTATGGACGACGTTGGCCCCTATTCCGTCATCACGTTGGATGTGTCGTTGCATGGCCTCGGTCTATTCAGTCTTCGCCCTCTCGAAATCGGTCGTAACTATGCCATCGCGATTGAGGTTCCAGACAGCCCGCGACGGATTAATGCATGGGGTACAGTGGTCTATTGCGATCCCACGGCAGAAGGATTTAACGTGGAAGTTCGATTTCTCGACATGGATGCCTATAGCAAAGCCTGCATCGAAGATCTGCTGACAAGCCATGTAGACGTGTGTTGAGCTGCCATGAAGATCAAAACCCGTACCAAACACGACGACCGGCTGTACGAACCGCAGGATGGAAAGCGGTACATCGTCATTTTGCATGACGGCCGAAAGGTCGTTGGCCAATGGAGCGCAGTGACCTCTCGCTTTTATTTGGACCAGACACAGTCGATCTTCGTATTACGCCAGGAAGCCTTCGACTGGTGGCCAGCAAACGTCTAGTGTGAATTGATGGGGCCCTTGCTCGAGGAATGGGTTACCTTGCTCGTTGATTCGCATCAATAGTGATACTGACGCAATCATGTCCCTGCTCTGTACAATCGCACCCCATGCAGCCATCAGAGTGAGACCTCAATTTCAAAAGAACAGGCTGCATCCACCGGAGCTGGCGGGCGGAACGAATACCAGCACCACCTTCCGTTGACTTTCATTGACTTGCTCATCTGGACTTGGGCAAGGTTATTCGTCACGAACTATCGTTCGACGCGATACCTTGCGGGTCACCACAGGCACTGAGTTGGCATCAGGACGCTTCACTGTTCGTTGTACCGGACTTGATGCCAGAGCTGGCAGGGGTTTTGTCCCGGGCATGATACTGCTGATCATGTGTTTGTAGATGAGCTGCACGCTATCACCGTGTCGCAATAGCACGGCATGCTGATCAAACGAGTCGATTTTTCCAGCTTGCCCTACTCCGGTCACCAGGTACACGACGACCGACATGCGCTGCTTGCGCAAGTCGTTCAAAAAGGTCGCTTGGACTAGATCCTTATTACTGCGTGTCATAGTTCAATTTTTCTGCGCTACAGCCCCACCCCTTCTCACTTCAGGAAGAGATCGGACACCGCGCTAAATGTCATAGCGCGCCAGCATCGCGTCAACAGTCAATGGCAGCGTTGGCTGCTCTATGGTGGTGATCGGTCCAGTGCGGTCTTTGCGTTTGCGTTGGCTCGTGTCCGGCGACGCCATCGCCGTCAATTGCTGACGCAAGACCTTGGCCAGCGAAATGCGTTTTTGGGACCGACTTAGGCCAAACTGACTACGGTACTGAAAGCCGTCTTCAAAGATGATCTGGATTTGGCACTGGCCTTCACCGGCTTCCGGCACATCGCTGGCCCAGCGTTCCAACACGGTGTTTGCCAAGCCCAACGTGCTGACACGTGCTTGTGCAACGACGCCATCAATGCGTTCCACAATAATCCGTGCGATATCGATCTTGTCACAAGGGTCAATGACCAATTTCTCATCCTTTGGCGCATCGTTACGCCGAGTCTGGTAAGGAAACGAACGATCCACCAACCTGCACCTGGACGGCACAAAGAAAAAAGCCCGCTATCCTTGCAGAGAGCGGGCCAATCCAATTCAAGAAGAGTTGGAGGAGACAGGTCAATGATAAGCGTGCTGTTTCCCTAAGTCTGCTTTTTATACGTGATGACTGACATTCTCATCATGAATATCAACGAAAAAGCCCGCAGCAAAGCATGCTACGGGCTTTTGTGTCTCCTGCCGGTCCTCTTTGGGATTGGATTTTTTACTGCAGGCTGATTCTCCACCAATCGTGGTCGTTTGTCATCGCGCAGTGCAATATAAACAACCGAGCGAACCTCACCAGCGTCTTAGCCTCTAGGCCGCCAAGATTCGTTTTGGCGCCCTACCGGGCGGCGACAGCCTAACGACCAGACGGAAGATAAGGCAAGCGATGGCAGCATAGGTACGGAGCCTATTGATGGCCTTATGCACTTGCGTCAGGTCGACGAGAGTGATGCAGGTTCGAATTGGTGAGCATCAGGGTTTGGTAAATAGGGCTGGGTAGAATACTGCTTCTTCCGCCATTTCCCTCAAACTGGCATTTGAGCTGTTAGCCGTCGCAATAACGCGCACCGCTGCCGACAGCGAAATGCAATTTCTGGGCGGCGGACAAATGTTCATTCATCGACGACCAGAAGGCGCGACAATGAGCGATACCGGCACGTCACGCTACTGCACCATCATGGTGTCAAATACGGTACCAAATCAGGCGTAACCCAGCGATATAGTGGTACGCTAAAATTCCATTTGCGTTCTGCTCGAACCGATGTATTCTGAATCTGTCGCCACGGACATACAAAAACCAAAACCCATCACGGAGGCACGCATGTCAGTTCATCTTGAGAGATGCAGCAATGCCCTTTGCCGTCGGCTTTACGAAGTTGAGCATTTCAGTCCATGCTTTGCCCGTACCGTCATGCGCGCGGGTGTCATTGAATGTCCTCATTGTGGCGTGACCGTGAGTGCAAAACCCTCTTTAGTTTACGCCACGCGTGCGGTGCCAGCGTTATGGGAGCGCTGGTCTGAAGAAGACCACTCTGCATCAACAATTTATACGCGGGCCACTTCGGTTACTCGCCAGCCGTCCGCCTCTATTCGATAAAATTTGAGTTAGAACCTTTGATCGGCTAGCCTGGGCAGATAAGGCCAACTGCTGCAGTCACAGACGATAGTGAGACAAACGTCTGTGTCTGCAACTGTCACTGGCAGGCAAGATCAAGGAGTGTTCTTGGGACGGCGAAATTGCCGTTTCTTTGGGAAGCCAGCCCCCTGTCCTTTTCCACTGGCGTTGCCCTGTTTGCGCGGCCAACGCGGTGGATCATTGATGGTGCCGGGATTGGCCAGCCAGGCGTTGAGTTGTTCACGCACCTGGCTTACACCGCCGATGACACGCAGGTATCGGTTCCTGAAGGTCTTCCTCAGGTAATCGTCTGCCGGTGCCGGAATATCTTCCCGCAAGCCGATCATCCGCTGGCAGCTGCGCAGTGATGGTGCGGTACGAAGATCTTCCAGCGACACCACCTTCAGTTCCAGCTGCGGGTAGTACCGCTGCAGATCATCGAAATCACTTGTGCTGGTACCAATCAATGCGACCATCGGCTTGAAAGCACTATTGGCTGAGGGCGGAAGCTTTGGATCAAACAATGGCTGTACATCTGCTTCGTCATGGTCATCATCATGATGATCGCTCGCCTGCGCAGTGGTCACCGAATGCTCAGCAGCCGCAATGGATTCGTCATGGGATGCCCGGCTAGCATAGGACTGCGTGTTCGATTGTCCCTGCCGACGCTGGGATTCACGCGACGACGGATAGGTCGCACCAGTCGTCATGGATTGGAATATCGACGACATTGCTTGGCCACCGCCCTGCTCCATCAATCGCGCGACCAGAGCATTCGCCAGTTCCTGGCATACCATCGAGACGAACGGGCGTGCCAGCTCGATGAATTCGCCTGTTGCGGCCGGCGACGCCATCTGCGCAGGTCGGGCATGTCCGCTGCCAGTGTGACTGGAACGATGAGCCGGTTCCGATTCGTTTTGCCTGCTATTCGGTTGTGGACTGCCTGCTGGAATTGGCACGGCACTACTCGGCATCGGCTCGCTGCGTGGTGTTGCAGGAACCGTCTCACCGGCATCTTCGTTCGTCGGCTTGCTCATCTCTGCGGGCGCATCCGGACCGCGTTGAATAGTAGCGCGCTCTTCCACTTGATGACCTGGTTGACGCTTATGTTGTCTGCTCGATGTTTTGGCTGAAGATTGTTCTGCGTAAGTACTCGATTCCTCGGAGCCGGCAGACAAGTCCTCTGGCGGCGTAGTGCTGTCCATTTTTTGCATGATGCCATGCAGTCGCTGCCGGATCGCTTGAAAGCCTTGAGAAAGCGAAATAAGCTTGCGATGCCGGGCTTTTGGTAACGCATCCTGCGCCAGGAACACATCCTTGGCCTTGACTTCATCAAGTTGCGCTGACTTCAATATGTCGCGCCCCTTGACTTCCAGGAGACGTTTGGCGATCAGTTCCCATTCTTCTTCTGTCCATTTGATGACGGCAGGAGCAGCGACCGATTCTGGTTTGCGGGGCATGAATTCTCAGTATAAATTGCAGATGTTCAATGAGTAAGGCAATTTCGCCCTGACCGAGTGACCACATCAACTCGGATGCGAATTACGCGCTACCTATGCGGCATGGAAGGCTTAATTAAGTTCATGATGGCCATGGAGATATATGCTCATTGGTTTTTGAACCGATAGAGCTAACCCTATGCAAATCCGCCGGACATCATCCGGAAGACAGGCCTGGGGTGGTCAGGTGAACGAATCCTGCAAGAATAGCATGTTCGTTCCCTAAAAGAGAATTGGGTACGATAATCTTTCAATGAGACATATGTTGTATCACAACAATAAGAGAGCGACATGTTCAATAAAAAGCCGAATGTGCTGGTAGCGGAAGTACCTGAAGTTGTCCCTATCGTTCAGGAGGCGTGGGGAGAGTGCTTTGCTTTGACCTTCTGTACCTCAATGCAGGAAGCAACGAACCGGCTCAATGATGGGTTTGATGTCATTGTCTGCGGAACGCATTTTGCGGAAAGCAAGATGTTCGATTTGCTTCGCCTAGCTAAGTCGCTACCAGAGGTACAAACTGTTCCATTTCTATGCGTACGCGTTCTCGATGGCGAGCTGGACAATACAGCGTTTCAGGGGATAAGCATTGCGTGCTGTGCCCTTGGCGCTGCCGGCTTTATTGATTTGAACCGGTGGCGACGGGAGCTTGGTTTTATACAGGCACGTGAAAAGTTGCGTGACCTTGTTTTCATGTTAGGCGCTGGATCTAATTGCCTCCCACGCGGCTCCGCTAACGGCTGACTAGCCGCCGAACTGGGCAAGAATTTCCTTCGCTTGCAGCAGCAAATCTTCGCGTACCGGATCAGGCTTGTCACCGGTCGTCAGTTTGATATATCCCGTCAGGTCGCGCACCAGTTTGATGAAGGCGGTCCTTTCGCCCGTCGAGCGGTCACTGTCGTGTGATTCGAGTTGTTCGACGAGGTTGAGGACAGAGGCGGGATCGACGACTTCGCAATAAGCAGCACGCCAATCGGCATTCTGGTCGGAGGCTTCCAATGCTTGCTGGCAGGCGGTTTTGATGGCGTCGAGAGGAGGCATTGTTATATGGTTTTTTCACAGATTTGTCATATTTCAGTGTACCATCCCGCCCGTAGTACCTAAAAATCCAAGACAAGAGACCGAGAGAGACTGGCAATAAGCCCGCTTGGCACATCGTCGAGCGGGCTTATTCATTGGCTATATCACCATTGGTTATACCTCTTATAACAACAATAAAGAGGACAACGATCCGGTATAGCGATAAAGTATCACCTGTCTCCTCCAACTCTCCTTGAATTGGATTGAACCCGCAAGCCGCAAGGTCTGCGGGTTTTTTTTCGCCTGTACCGACCAAAGACTATTCAACCCATCCTGGGTCCGGGCTTAAGGTGCCGTTCCCTAAAAGCATTCCTCTATTGCCTATGCCTTTTGAATTATCCAAAGACGCTGTTTTTTTCCGTAGGCACCTGCAAATTAAAGAACAAAATACATATCAAACTGTCTCTGCCATAACTTGTTAAACTGTATTTCCATTTCAAGAGGAGACTTCCATGGCAAATACCGGATCCGCAGCGAAGGCTGTTCAACTTGAATTGCAGCATGCCCGTCAAGGCATGATGTACTACTCAAAACTGGTCGAAAACCTGGAGGACGTGCTGGAAACGCTGGCTGCAATCGAAGCGCCTGCCACAGAATCACGGACTAGACGTGGCCGCTCGTTAACCGGCCGGAAAGCGGAACCCAAGGCGGCTAGTACTACTCGGCAGAAGGCTGACTTGAAGCCGGCAACCAAGTCCAAGCTGCCTTCCACTGGCAAAGACTTCTGGCCGTCGTTACTGACTGATACGCCGCAATCGGCTTCGGACGTTTTTAAGGCAGCCGTCGCCGCACTGGGCATCCGTCCATCGGCAGAAGACAAGAAAAAGCTTAACCAGCGCTTGTCGAATGCGTTGAGCGTTCTGTCGAAGAATGGCGAAATCAACGCCGAGGGACATGGACGGGACCGTCGTTATACACGCAAGACGTCGACCGCAAGCTAACCGCTTTCAAGCCGTCCTGACCGGCGCATGGACACGATTAACACCCGGGACGTCGTGCTCTGACTGATTAGGGGGGCACTTAGCGAGTGACTTCAATAGGACTATTTTTACATCGGCACGATGTTGGAAGCCTGTTTGCCCTTCGGGCCCTGTGTCACTTCGAAAGACACCTTCTGCCCCTCCTTCAGCGTCTTGAATCCCGAGCTTTGGATTGCGGAGAAGTGAGCGAATAGATCCTCACCTCCCTCATCAGGGGTGACAAAACCGAATCCCTTGGAATCGTTAAACCACTTGACGGTACCTGTTGCCATAACACTCTTTCCTATATGATTTTTTGAGCCCATGGTCAGTGATGGTTGTATTAGCCAGACCATGAGTGATTTGTCGGGTTTGTTATTGTGGATTGTTTTGCCTCTACCCTCGACGACGCAAAGTGTATCCGAGTCTGACGGTATGGCAAGAATAGGCGTGTTGATCAGGATCAATAAATTATAGTCCCGCGGGGGTCGCACATTTCACAGAGGAGCCCTGTTTCAATCCATAGTACTGGGTTGCGCTAATAAACCTGCCCCGCCAATATGCGCCGCTTCAGTAACTCGTATTCTTCAGGCGAGATGGCTCCTTCTTGCAGTAACCGGTTGAGGTCACTCATCTCTCCACCACGTGGATACCCGCGAACCCCGGCACGCTCCCGCATTGTCTGCTGACGTTTCAACCATAGGCAAGCCGCCCCGAACGCTATGGCAATGCTAAACACTGCTGCAATCCATCCAATGGCACCCACCCTATTCCCCTGTGTATATGCATGTGTTTTTTCGACTCGCATAAGAGTAGCGTGTTTTTATTACAAGGTAGATCATTCACCGTACGTTGACGCTTTTTTGCTACAGTCCGTCGCCTGCGGACAGGCCGTCCATCCTTACTCAATGACGGTCCTATCCAACCTATTTAATGCGGTACCGCTTCGTCGTTTGATGGCATCCCCGTTATGCCGATGAAGGTGCAGGAGTGCCACAATGCTTCTCATATTTGTGGGATGCGCATCGATTGCCTTTGCGCTCTAATTGTTCGTTCTGCCAGTAAGCAAGCGATAAGGATAATTGGAAATGCGCATACGAACAGACGTCGTCTTATCCATCCTACTCGGCATAGCGATCGTTAGCGCAGGTGTATGGTTCCTGGACAGGTCGACGTCGATCTCTTCCAGCATTTTCCGAAGGGATCCAACGCAAAGGGAGCAAGTCCCGGAACACCAGACCGACTCTCCTAGCGCCAACCGTCAGCCTGCAGCCAATCATTCCGGCATTACGGCCACCCGTCCACCCGCAGCAAACGAAATCAGAAAATGCATTGTGAACGGCAAAACCATTTACTCGGATACGGAATGTCCCAAGGGTTCAAGAACTGAAACTGTCGTGCTACATGATTCTGGCGGAATCACCAATCCGCCGAAAGCGGATTTGCTGATGTTGATGGCGCAACGCAAGGCAGCGGAACGAGAAGACACCGGTCGGCAAGCTGTTCTGACGATGGGTGCGCCCCAATCCACGTCGGAAGAATGCGTCCTCCTCGATCAACATATCCAGTATCTGGATTCGAAGGTGCGCCAGCCGCAATCCGCCGCCACACAGGATTGGATTCGCCAGGAGAGATCCAAAGCCCGAGACCGACAAGTTGCACTGCACTGCTAAGGCACCGTGCCTGACATCGACGGGTTGCCGATTGAGATGCGTCGTCCTGCCCTATAGGAATAGCCCTCACCCTTGCATAAGAGTCAACAATGCAATCATTTAGGAAGATACGCCGACGTGAAAAGAAGGCTAAAACGGTGTCGACGAGGATTTTTTTCGTCTGCTGTTGTCAGAGTTCACTGATCAATGCATGGAAGAGATCCTGTGTACCCGGTTAGGGTTACATGGCCTGCCTTCCCTGCGCCAGCACCCATACAAAAGACTCGCTTGCAATGTATCTCAATACCGAAAACCAAACCAGGCAACGCAACGACAATGAAAGCTTTCTGGCCGCCGCATCGGCAGGTGCGCCTGATACGCTCGCCCTGCTTCTGAATGAGCACGGGATCGACATCAATACCGTTGATCGTGTCCGGCAGACCGCCCTGTTCCATGCGATCCAGGCTGGCTGCGAGAACTGCGCCTTGTACCTGCTCCAGCGCGGTATCGATTGGCAGATTCATAATCGGAGGGGGCTGCGGGCACTCCATCTGGCAGCCGGCATGGGACTGGATGCTGTCATCAATTGGCTGGTCAACGCTGGCGACGATGTCAACGTCACTCGCGCAAACATC
The DNA here is from genome assembly GCF_035916955.1 of Noviherbaspirillum album. Lineage (NCBI taxonomy): Bacteria > Pseudomonadati > Pseudomonadota > Betaproteobacteria > Burkholderiales > Oxalobacteraceae > Noviherbaspirillum > Noviherbaspirillum album. The sequence goes on from NZ_JAWIIV010000074.1 coordinate 10,810, forward strand.
GACACACCGCTCATAGCGGCGGTAAAACATAGCCAGGCAGGCACGGCGCGTTACCTGCTCGACGTCGGCGCCAATCCCAATGGCCGCGGTGTGAGAAATGTAACCGCACTGCACGTGGCCAACGCTGCCGCAATGACGACAATGCTGCTGGCTGCGGGTGCAGATCCTGACGCACGTGACAAGGATGGCGAGACGCCATTGTTTGGCGCTGCACGCGCCGCAAACCTAGAAATGATGCGGATCCTGGTTGATGCCGGCGCCGATGTGGACGCAGTCAATGAGAAAAAGGAAACTGCGCTTTTTCAGACGGGTCAACGCGGCGTCATCGATGCAGTTGACTATTTACTTGGTGTGGGAGCCAACCCGGATATGCCAGGCGACAGCGGTCGCACATTGACCGCTGTCGCAAGGCGAAATTCATCCCTGCACACGTACATGACGGCGAGGGCGATGCGTGGATGCATTGACGCGGCTCTTGTCAATGCCGTTGGAATTTCCCCATTTTTTCCGGAGTAAAATTCCCCACCCTTTACATGGGTGGTCAGCCCGGATTTGACATGTTTTCCTCCTTTTTTGGCCGTCCAGGACGACGCTTTGTTTGAGCCGTATTGCCGGTCTCGTTGAGAGGAAGACGGTTACGCAGATGCTCCGGGATCAGCGCGGCATGCTCCCGTAAACGGTAGGAATTGCCTTCAATCGTAAGCGCCTAGCCATCCCACATTGACGGGATCCCGAATCTACGAGCAGAAGTTTAGGCGGGCGTCCAGCGATGCGGCA
>NZ_JAWIIV010000075.1:0-10327 GCF_035916955.1 Noviherbaspirillum album
AAGCCTTTGCAGTTGGACCAGTTAAATCAGGTTAGTCAGTGGCTCGATGCCGCCATTGCGAAATCGCAGGAGGAAGGCAGCCGTCGCCTGGAACTGCGCCATCGGCGGGACAAGGCGCTCTTGCTACTCGGCTTCTGGCGTGGATTCCGGGGCGACGAATTGACTCGCCTGCGTATTGAACATGTGCAGGCGGTGGCAGGACAAGGCATGACTTGCTACTTCCCGCAGACTAAGGGCGACCGAACCTACCAGGGGACCACCTTCAAGGCACCCGCATTGTCTAGCCTGTGCCCGGTGGACGCTTATCTGGATTGGGTTAGCGTGTCACAGCTCAGCGAAGGCCCGGTATTTCGGGCCATTGATCGTTGGGGCCATGTGAGCCAGAACCCGCTCTGTATCGATAGCGTGATTCCATTGCTGAGAAGCATGCTGACCAATGCTGGAATCGCCTCGGCTGACCTGTACAGCGGGCATTCGCTACGCCGCGGGTTCGCCACTTGGGCATCGTCGAACGGCTGGGACATGAAGACCCTGATGGAATACGTGGGCTGGCGTGACGTGCAGTCGGCCATGCGCTATGTCGATGCTGCCGACCCTTTTGCCAATTACCGACTCCAGTCCCAACTGAGCAACGATAAAACCCTGAAAGAATAAGGTGTTACGCCAAATGATTGGCAGATTTCCTTCATTGGCGATGGGGATTGTCAGTTTTCCTTCATAAAACAGGGCAATTTCGCTTCACCGTACGTAGATGCAAATTGTGCGTCGAACTTTCGCGCGAAACTGGTCGCGAAGCTCGTAAAGCTTGGCAAAGCGGAAAGCATCAGCCAATGTCAAAGCCAAATAAGATTCGTGTAGACAATATTTCGAAAAAAAGCAATTTGGCAAGAGCCCCTATATAATGAAAATATGGAGCGCATTGAAGGTATAAATAGAGATCGAATTGCGTGGTGTTGTGCTGATACTGGCATAACGCCAGACCTTCTTGCGTCTGAACTGAACATCGCGCCAGCGACATTCGAACGAGTTATGTCTGGCCAAGGCGGATTAACTTTCAATCAACTGAAAAGTATTGCAGAGTACTTTGGTCGTGGCGTGCTGTTCTTTCTTGAAGAGGGCCCAATAGAGGTCGAGCGAGTGCATACGCCAGCGTTCCGTACGCTTGCAAATCAAAAGCCCGAAATGTCGGCGAAAATGCGCACGCTGATTGAACGGGTAGAAAAACAGCGCGATGTGTATATCAGCCTGCGCGAAGATCTTGAGAATACCAGCCTAACGAGGTTCGTCCATCCCGACCTTCCTGTCAGTGATCCGAAGGCATCTGCCGAGACCGCTCGGAAATGGCTTGGGCTATCCGATAGAAATGACTTCGATACATATCGTGATGCTATCGAGGCCAAGGGTATCCTAGTCTTCCGCAGCAACGGCTATGGCGGCAAATGGCAGATAGCCAAAGAAAGCGCGATTCTAGGTTTCTCTCTATATCACCCTGAATGCCCGGTAATCGTAGTAAAGAAACAGCGAAGAGACGCTGAACAGGCCTTCACACTCATGCACGAGCTTGGGCATCTGCTTCTTCATAAGTCGAGTTCCATCGACGATGAGGGCGATTTCCACGATGCTCACTCGGTCCATGAACGCAGCGCAAATGCATTTGCTGGGTGCTTACTGGTCCCAGACAGGCTACTCGCAACACTAGACCCAAGCGACCGCCCCGAGACAGTCTCTCAATACGGTAGCTGGCTTGATCCACAGCGAAAAGCTTGGGGGGTAAGCGCAGAAGTAATATTGCGCAGACTGGTGGACGTGGGCCGTCTCCCCCAGGAGGACTATGCAGCATATCGTGCATGGATTTCTAAGCTCGACATTCCACAATCTGGATCGGGCTCGAGGGAATATCGACATCGAGAGCCAAAGCACATTTTCGGTGACCGCTTTGTTCGTACCGTACTTGATTCCCTCAGCGCTGGCTACATTACGTTGAATCGGGCTACCAGGTATCTCGATGGGCTAAAAGTCAGCGACCTGCATCAGCTTGAAAGGTACTATGCAGGTACCTGAGTATGTAATCGACGCGTCATCCATTATTTATGGCTGGGATAATTACCCCATAGCCCAGTTCCCTGGCCTATGGGAATGGCTCGCGACTCAAATCGCAGAGCAATACCTGATCATTGCCTCAGTCGCTTTTGACGAAGTCGATGACAACTCCCCGGAATGTGCAGTATGGCTGAACGGCGCCGGCATCACCAAAATCATCCCTCAAAATGCAATTTTGCAGGACGCGAGGCGAATGATGCGGCTTCTAGGCATTATGAATGATGACTTTCATCCGAAAGGCGTTGGCGAGAACGACCTAATAATTATTGCTTCTGCCAAGTCATTTGGCCGCCCTTTAATTTCGGACGAGAGCCGCCAAAAGGTTCCAGATCTACCGAAGAAGCGGAAGATTCCCGCCGTATGCGCAATGCCTGAAGTGACGGTTCAGTGCATCAACTTCCTAGAATATATAAAGAAGTCAGGTATGGTGTTTCGCTAGTCTCGAGTCAAGAGCATATTGATCTCTTTTAATGTGTGAGGCGTAACATCACGAGCAATGGGAAATCAGCGGCCAAGTAAATAGCGCGCGATTTAATTGTGCATAATTATATTTATGTTAAATCTCACGGCCTCGTGTCGATGCCTACACCGCCTGAAGATGCTCTAAGCATCAGCAATGCGCCTCGTTCCTCGTAGAATGGCCTCCCGACAAGCCGGAGAGGCTTGACCGTACAGCGCTGCCAAATGAGCTTGTTCTGCAAGCTCCGAGATTGTCTTCCAGTTACGTTTAATTGGTTCTCGAAGATCGGAACGCACTGGTGCGCACTGACGGCCTCTCATCGACCCAAGCTGCCGTTTGCGCTTGGTCGAGCTCGGCCGTCGCGCGTCGGCTTCCGTGCGGTGAAGCAAAACTGCCCGGTTTTATGAAGGAAAAGTGTCAATTCCCGTAGCCAATGAAGCAAATTTGCCAATATTCGATTCAATGACTTGGTCTAGGCAACCACCGAGGAAAGATATCACGTCAAGCAGCGACGATTTATCTGAGACGCAATTGGCAGAAGAGCAAGGGTTGCTTTACACAAGGTTTCTGCCATTCGTCAAAGGCTATTCGAAGGAAAGTATTGGCCATAAGGAGCTATTTCAGGCATCGCTTATGGTCCTAGGTGACAGCTATCGATTCCTACCAACTAGTTTGGTATCGTCCTGCCCGAAGGCGGAATGCTCGATACGATGTGCAAGCCCAACCCATTGAGCGAACAGGACTGCGCATACCAAGAGGACGGCGGTATAGATTCTTACTCGCTGTTGGAATTGTCGTTGATTGGGCATGTAAAGTTAGCCTGAACGCGTAGCAGTTGCACCATTGCATCATTTCCAACTAATCAGGACGGGGTCGCCACGTTTAATGCTCTCTTGGCTTTATTGACCTTTGCTTGGCCATCTTCATCACTCAAGAGTTTGGTCTGCCCTGTGATACGACCAAGCCACTGATTCAGTTGATACTGCACAAAGAGGTTATGTTCTGAATGAGCTTCTAGCTCAATGTCAGCATCCTCCTGGTCTGTTCTTACCCGGACAGCGTGTCGACCAGCGGGGACTTCAAAGGAGAGAAAGGTCAACGGCCCTAGAACGCCAATGAATTTGCCGTCAACATAGACCTCCGACTTCGCTTTTGGCTCCTGCGTGTACGGTCGAACGATATAAACATGCGCCGTTTCGCTTGCTGGCTTTGAGAAAGATTTGGCATCCCTATCTTCCTCTATGCTGGCAAGTGGCACGGCGATGCAATCTGTCCAGCGAGTGATTCGTTTGCAGTCGAAGTATTTTTCTTCGGCATGGACATAAATGAGGTTCAGCAGTAAAGCTACGCTGCCAACTGCGAAGACTAAGCGCATTTTGCCTCCATCAAAGTTATAACCACAACAGGACCACCCAACTGTCTTCAAATGAAAGACGACTATAGGAGCGGTTTTCCTTCACGAATCGCTTTTTCTTTCTCGTCCATGAACTCGCGTCCGGCGATGTGCATTAGCTGAACGAACCGCTCCTGCTCTGAAATATTGGCCCCAAGCTGTGCGAAGAACACCCTGCCAGGAGCGTCGCTCTCAGAAGCGCGGGTAGCGAGCCATTCAACTAATCCATGTCGCTGTTCTTCCGAAAGCACGTTGTCGACCAAGTAGGTCGTGACCTGCGTGACTCCTGCCAGCATGTCGTAGAGGCCCGCGATATTGACCTCCAAATGGTCAAGTCTTTGCTTGGTGTCCACACTGTCTCCGGTATGTAGAAATGCGCATGGGTTCTCGGCAAGAGATATCTCGTGCCGAGAACGGGTTTGCCTATTTACTTGACTGAAAAACGTACGTTGACAGTCTTCTTGTCGGCAAAGGTCAGTGCAGCAATCGCCTTGCTTCCCTTTGCGAGCTTCGCATCGTCCTTGGACGCCAGAATATTGCTGCCAGCAGGCTCGAGCGACACTTCGGTTTTCTCAGTACCGTTCAAGACCGTCAACTTCCCAGTTGCACCAGTCGTGTCGACGGGTTTGCCATGGTCATTGACGTAGACGGTCGCCTTGCCATCTTTGTTGACCAACTCAAAGCTCATATCGTTTGAGGTGCTGACGACGCCACCATGCTTGGGCTTGTCACCATGTGCCAATACGTTGCCGGAAAGTGCCATTGTCATTGCCACGAGGGCCATCAATTTCTTCATTGCTTTCTCCATATGGGCAGCGGCTCTATATGGGCGCCGCTGCAACAGCCCATTTTTCAATACGATTCCTTCGCCTCACCTGCCACGATTGTTCCGAGCGGCTTGCGCCCAACGAGCCAGAAAATCAGTGGTGTCAGCAACGAATCGAGAATCGTTGAACTCACCAGTCCACCGAAAATAACCACTGCGACCGGATGCAGGATTTCCTTGCCAGGCGCATCCGCTGCCAGTAACAGCGGAACTAGTGCGAAGGCCGCGACCAGCGCTGTCATCAGGACTGGAGTCAGCCGCTCAAGTGAACCTCGGATAATCATCGGCATGCCAAACGTCTCGCCTTCGAACTTGCAAAGGTTGATGTAGTGGCTGACCTTCAGGATGCCATTACGTGTCGCTATACCTGCCAAGGTAATGAAGCCAACCATGGACGCCACTGACAGAGACACGCCAGCAATCCACATCGCGGTGACGCTACCGATGAGCGCGAATGGAATATTTCCCATGATGACCAAGGCCAGGATGCCGGAACGGTATCGTGAGTACAGGACAAGGAAAATCATCGCCAGGGAAATCAGCGACAGGCCGACAATCAGCCTTGTCGCCTGTTCCTGAGCCTGGAACTGTCCCTCGATACTGACAAAGTAGCTTCCCGGAAGCGGCGTTGCCGCGATAGCCTTGCGTACGTCAGCAATTACGCGGGACATGTCCGAGCCGTCTGTATTGGCATACACGACAATGCGTCGACGTCCATTCTCGCGGCCGATTTGGTTCGGACCATCGCCTTCTTCCACTGACGCGACTGCAGACAGTGGGATACGACCCGCCGGGCTGTCAAGCATTGTCCGCGAGAGGTCTTGTGGTGAACGGCTTTGGTCTGGCAGCCGCACCATCAAGTCAAAGCGACGCGGCCCATCGACTACCTGAGTTGCGCGTGCGCCCTCGGACAAGGTTTGCAGCGCTGTCAATATCTGACCCGGTGTCAACCCGTACTGAGCTGCTTTCCGATAGTCGACCCGTACCTTGATTTGCGGGATGAGCACTTGCCGCTCGACGGATAAATCGACGAGCCCTTGGACGTTGGACAAGCGACCACGAAGGTTCTCGGCCAAGCCGCGCAAAGTATCGATGTCGTCGCCGTAGATTTTCAAGGCAATCTGGGCTCGCACACCGGACAGCAGATGGTCCAATCGATGGGAAATAGGCTGACCAATTGCAACCGAAGCCGGAATGACGGCAAGGCGTGAGCGGATGTCCGCCATCACTTCTTCCCGGTCCCGGTCAGAGCGCTTCAAGTCAACGTCAATTTCCGCCGAATGGACGCCTTCCGCATGCTCGTCCAGTTCCGCACGACCAGTACGTCGGCCAACCTTCTTCACCTCGGGGACTTCCTGGACCAAAGTCTCAGCCAACGAACCCATTCGGTTTGCTTCCGCAAGCGAGGTCCCTGGCGTGAAGGTCATGCCCATCACCAATGAACCTTCATTGAACGGCGGCAGAAATGCACGAGGGAAGAACGGCACGGACGCCGCTGCGACAATGACTGCAATGCCAGCCATGGCCAGGATGACCTTCGCGCGCGGGAAAGACCATTCGAGTGCCTTGGTATCCCATGCCTTGAGGCGGCGCACCAGCGGACTGTCCCCATGCCCCAGTTGCTTCATATGCGGCAAGAGGAAATACGACAGAACTGGCGTCACGGTCATCGAAACGAGCATCGAAGCCAGAATGGAAACGATGTAAGCAATACCCAACGGCGCGAAAAGTCGACCTTCAATTCCGGGAAGCGCGAACAGCGGCACGAATACCAGGACGACGATGACCGTCGCATAGACGATACCCGAGCGTACTTCCACTGACGCTTGCCAGATGATTTCCAGCACCGAAGGTCCATTCTCGTCGGTGCGCCGTTGCTTTAGTCGCCGCAGGATGTTCTCCACGTCGACCACTGCGTCATCCACCAGTTCGCCAATAGCAATAGCAAGCCCGCCTAATGTCATCACATTGATGGACTGGCCCAACAAGTGGAACGCGACTGCAGTTACCGCCAGTGACAACGGGATGGCAATGAGCGAAATTGCCGTGGTTCGGAAGTTGAGCAGGAAGGCGAACAGGATGATGGCAACCAGAATGGCGCCATCACGCAGGGCTTCGACGACGTTGTTGATGGAGGCTTCGATGAAATCAGCCTGCCGGAACAATACCTCTGGAGCTGACAAGCCGGTCGGCAGGCCTTGTTTGAGTTCGCCAAGAGCGTTTTCGATTTCCTGCGTCAGCTTGACGGTATCGGCCGCAGGTTGCTTTTGTACGCTGACAATCACCGCCGGCTTGCCATTCATGCCGGCGTCGCCCCGCTTGAAGGCCGGGGCATAACGAACCGTGGCCACTTGCTCGAGCAGGACCGGGGCACCACCGCGATAAGCAACCGCCAGCCCTTTGACATCGTCCAATTTGTTCGTGCGACCGAGATTGCGAATCAAGTATTCCCGGCTGTTGAGGTCAATGAATCCACCGCTGGTGTTGGCGGCGAACCCTTTGACCGACGCCTCAACCTGGTCGAGTGTCACATTGAACTGGGCCATGCGGGCGGTATCCGGTTCAACACGCAGCTGGCGAACTTCACCGCCAATAGGGATGACTTGGGAGACGCCCGGGATGGACAGCAAGCGTGGTCGGAGAACGAAATCGGCGTATTCACGCGCCTGCATCGGGTTGGCCTTCGTCACATCGATTGGCAAGGCAATTAGCATGATTTCGCCCATGATGGACGACACCGGTCCCATGATGGGCGTGATGTTGCCTGGAAGCTGCTCCTTGACCAAAGTCAGCCGCTCAGAGACAAGCTGACGATTCCGGTAAATGTCCGTACCCCAGTCAAACTCGGCATAGACAATCGACAGGCCAACGCCGGAGACCGAGCGCACCCGGGTCACGCCCGGCATGCCGTTCAAAGAGGTTTCGATGGGAAAGGACACTAACTGCTCGACTTCTTCCGGTGCCATGCCGCCAGCTTCTGTCAGAACGGTGACCAGCGGCTTGTTCAAATCCGGAAATACGTCGACCGGCGTACGGGTTGCCATCAACGTCCCATAGACCACCAGTAATACTGCGGCAGCGAGAATGAACAGCCTGTTATTCAGGCTGAAACGAACTATCCAATTAAACATGCGTTCGTTCCTACCTAATTTGGTTAATCAAGGACGTACCGGAAACCACTACCCGGTTCTCGGGGGCGAGTCCCTTGACCACCACAACGGTTTTTGCGTCCAGTGACTTGAACTCGACCGGTTGAGCAATGAAACGCTCGCCGCCCGACTTAATCCATACGATGGACTCGTTGTTTTGGTTCCGCACCACCGCTTCCGCCGGCAAGGCGAGGCCCTTGACCTTATCGGTCAGCTTGGCCACAACAGTCACCGGCTGTCCAACAGCCAAGGGAACATTCTTAGCATTAGCCCGGAACGTGATGGGAAGTGCGCCGTCACGCAAGCTGCGTCCGCCACCTAAATAGGTCAGTTCTACACCTTCATGTCCTGTCAGAGACGCGTTGCCGATACGGCCAGCGAGGGCAACGTCTGTCGTGACTGCTTCCACAACCATGCGGTTGGGGTCGACAATCTCGAACAAAACGTCCCGTGCCTCGACGATTTGACCATTCAGGACATTTGCAGTCGCTATGACACCAGACGCAGGGGCTGTGATGGCTTCATTGCCGCCAACGCTTCGGGAGACTGCGCGTTCACGGCCGGTAAGGCTGGCCAGTTCCGAGCGCGCCGCTTCGATTTCCTTCTGAGGCACGGTCCCTTCAAGAGATTCAAGTCGTTTGACCCGTTGCTCGGCCAGTTTGCGATTTGACTGGATTTCGACAAGTTGGGCTTGTTGATTACCACGTTCGATGGCTCCAGCCACAGGACTGACTTGCACCAACACTTGGCCTTTTTCGACACGCTGTCCGGCAATCGGAAGCCCCTTGGGACCAGGTTCAATACGTCCGGCAAATGGAGCTTGTACTCGCCCGCCGGCATTCGGGTCTATGCCAACCCGGCCATTCAATTCGACAGTTAGCGGATGTTCTTCTTCCTGAACCATCACGGTCCGGATAGCCATTCGACGTTGAGCTTGTTTCGGCACATTGACGCTGCCATCGGGTAGACGAGCTAACCCGGAAGCAGAACCACCTGCTGGCGCATCTAAGTGTTCGCCATTAGGGCCATGGGCGCCTGGAGCAGCAATGGATGTTGCAGCCATTAAGCCTGTAGTGGAAAGGAAAATAATGACACTGGCAATTTTGGTATACATGTTTATTTACCTGCTTTCGGTTTGCGGCGCATCATCACGATTGCCAGTCCCAGCAGCAGGACAGACGGAACTATTGCACCTATTACCCATGAATTCACGGAGAACGCATGGTCATGGCCGACTTCGTGCGCTTTTCCATTTTCAACATCGCTACTCTTGACCTCCATTGTTCCTTCGAGGAGGTCGCTCTCCTCACCAGCGGCAAGGGTAAATACGAGCGAATGCTTACCCGGTTTGGCAAGCGCCTCAAGAAACTTTGCGTCGTCAACTGCGTAGTCGCCATGGTCGGCATGGAACTTGGCCGGCGCTTTCATGCCGTTGAATTCCACTTCCAGCTTGCCATTCAGTACGGGTTCATTGGTCGCGTAGCGGTCAATGAGGATGGACAGCTCTTCACCTTGGAGATGACCGACCAGCTCGAACGCCTCGGTAAAGGTTTCAATCCGTGGGCCAGCGTCACTGTGAACGTGGCCGCCAGGCGCATCGAGGTGTTCGCCATTCGGACCGTGCGCGCCAGGCGCTGCGATTGCCATGGAAGTCATGGCGAAGTAAAAGAAAAGAATGTTGATGAGTTTCATGGGAGTATTCCTAGTGCTTGATTCAGACGAGCATGGGCCAGCCCTACGGCGACTTTTTGCTGACGTTCGGCGACATCGGCTTCATGTGACAGCGCCTGGGAGCGAAGCAATTCAGCCAAGCCGCGTTCGCCAGCTTTGAACGCCTTTTCGATGAGCTCGGTATGTTGGCGAGTCAGCGAGGCTCGGGCCGAAGCTGCTTCAAGAGCCTGTGATGCTCCTTCCAGCTGCTGTCGTGCTAGTTCAATATCCGCCTTTAACATGGCGTCGGCCTGGGCTGCTTCCGCAGTTGCAGTCTCAATTTGCGTTCGGGCGGCCGTCTCCAGAGGACGATTACGCGCTGCTGTTCCGAATGGAATCTGCACGGCAATGCCGACGCTGCGACTGGTAGGACTAGCAAAGTTGTCCTGTTCGCGCCGCATGGATATTCCCACCGTAGGCGGCTCGCTTCGTGTGCTGTTGACCACCTGAAGCGAAGCTTGCGAGCGCTGCAAGGCCGTACGGGCTGCTGAGATACGTGGATGAGGCTCGGCTATTGTTGTGGCAATGGGCTCAAGGTCCAGCGCTGGAATGTCTGCTTGGCCAGTCAGAATCCGATAGCGCCCCAATGCGTCTTGCAGTTTTGTCTTAGGGAACCTCTGCTCAAGTCTGGAAATCGGGAGTCATGGGTCTAAACATTGATCGATATTGCGTACTGTCGATAGAACCAA
>NZ_JAWIIV010000076.1:0-10026 GCF_035916955.1 Noviherbaspirillum album
AAATTGTCCAACAAAATCTCCACCGCCTTCCTCCCCACCTTCAGAGCTCAGCCCGTACACCAGATCCGACTATAGCTCCTACCTCACGAAGATGCTTGGCCACCGAGTTACTGAGCGGAATCCATTCAGGCGGGGTGATTTCAGTCCACGTAATACCTTCACGTTCGAATTCCTCTCTCGTCCAGCCTATCATGTTCAAGAATCCGTCATTGGCCTTAGTGAATCGTCCGCTAGCCAAGTTGTATTCGACAAACCCAAGAATATTGGATTCGATGAGCTGATGCAGTTGACCTGCAGCGTGCTCTGCCCGGGTTTTTTCCTGGTGGAGTTCAGTTACGTTATGGGATACTGCAAGCAAGCGAACCACCTTGTGGTGCTTGTCATATAGCGGAATGAGGGAAGTATCCCAATAGGTTCGCTCACCGAAGCTTGATTCACAGTAGGCAGTTATCTCTGCTCTTTTTCCGGCGCACGCTTGCTCGATGCAAGCTGAAGCCCTTACACGTATATCTTCATGCCAGAGTGATACCCAGTACAAGTAAGAGATGTCCTCATCCAATTTAATTCCACGACATACCCGACTCGCTTGGTTGAGGCTTAAAACGTGACCGTGGGGAGTTAAGATCTCGATGGCGTTGGGACTTGCCTCAAATAGCTGAGCTGCGAGAAAGAAGTCCGAAGCCCGTTCTGGCAAGCAGTCCCTGATGTCGTTTGCTGCCAGTCCGCTGGCCGTCTCAAGAGTCCGAATATGGAAATCCTTTTTCTCTGCCTCTTCATTCTGCTCTGTGATATCACGCGCTATGCAATAGAAGCGTTGTTGGGTAGTGCATCTTGCATTCCATTCAAGCAAAACATAGCTACCATTTTTCATGCGGTAACGGCTCCGAAAACGATCATTGCCGTCTCTTTTGGCTAAAGCATGCAACTTCTCTGTTGTCGTGCGCCGGTCGTCAGGGTGCACGAAGTCAATAAAAGGAGAGGCGGTAAGCTCCTCTTGGCTCCACCCGAGTAGATACGTCCACGCTGGACTTACTTGCTCAAAAAAACCTTCCTTGTCAATGATTGCTAGAAAATCCGGACTAAGCTCAAAGAATGCCTCACGTTCGAACTCCAATTGTTTGCGAGCCGTGATATCAACGACCTGCGCGATGAAAAAGTCAGGACTACCATCGTCATCCCTAGCTAACGACCCGGTGAGATGCACCCATGCAATCGAGCCATCTTTGCGTATGTAGCGTTTCTCAAGATGGTAAAAGGGGATTTCGCCGTTGGCAAGCTGACTGGCTAGAGTCAGATCCTGTTCTAGATCGTTAGGGTGTGTAATATCCTGAAAGGAGATCGATTTTAGCTCAGTACGGGAGTAGCCAACGATGCCGCATAGTGCATCGTTGACTTCAAGCCATTGGCCATCGAGTGATACCAATCCCTTACCTATTGCTGAATATTGAAATGCACTAAGGAACAGGTCGGTGCGAAACGACTCTTTCATCAACATTTTGCCAGCCTATCATTTATAAGATTGATTCTTTGCTCAAATGTCCAAGACAAACAAAAGCATAAGGCAAAACCGATCAATTGACACTAGTTGATTTAAATCAATAAAAGAGTTTTAACTGCTCCCATAAATATGGGAGCGCTATAGCGATCAAAATCGGAATGCAATTAGATTTCAAAATTATGTTGCCTAGTCGTCTTCTTAGAACCTGTTCAAAGTCTCCGCAGCAAGACACTAACAAAGGCAAGCACGACCATCTGCTGGCTGTTATGGAGCGTACGTTCGCAGTCTTTCCATAACCGTCTGCACTTGTCGAGCCAGGCGAAGGAACGTTTCACGACCCACTGACCGTGCCTCGATTTCACGTACAGCAGGAAATTTGATAATTTCTTGTTTGTACGGAGGATGCGATGGAAGAGAAGTCAGTACCGAAACGACAGTACACAGAAGAGTTCAAGACCGAAGCGGCACGCCTGGCCGAGTCTGTCGGCCAGCATGAAGCTGCCCGTCGACTTGGCGTACCGGTAGCAACGCTGGGTAACTGGGTCCGCAGGTACCGCAAAGGAGTGCAGCCCGCCCAGGCAGAGGCGGCTACCGCACCCAAGCGCCCGGTGAGCGAACTCGAGGCGGAGAATAGCCGGCTGCGCAAGGAGCTGGCCAGTGCCAAACTTGATATTGAAATTCTCCGAAAGGCAACGGCGTATTTCGCGAAGGGGTCGCGGTGAAGTACGCCTGGATTGAAGCCCACCGCGACGGGTACAGTATCAGCCGGCTGTGCCGGGTTCTTGGGGTGTCGCGCAGCGGCTATTGCCAGTGGAGAAACCGGCCGCCCAGTCCAAGAGCGCAGGCCAATGCCGCGCTCGATGCCGAAGTAGCGGCGATTCACCAAACAAGCCGCCGCAGCTACGGCCGTCCCAGGATCGTGGCCCAGTTACGGGCGCAAGGTAAGCGCATTGGCGGTGAGCGGGTGCGGCGCAGCTTGCAGCGGCAGGGGCTGCGCCCAGTCTATAAGCGGCCCTACCGGGTAACCACCGAATCCGATCACCGTCTGCCAGTGGCGCCGAACCTGCTGGAGCGGCGCTTCGACGGCTGGTCGGCCAATCAAGCCTGGGTCAGCGACATTACGTTCATTGCCACGGGCGAAGGCTGGTTGTACCTGGCAGCGATTCTGGACCTGGCAAGCCGTCGGATCGTCGGCTGGTCAATGAGTGAGCGGATCAATGCTGAACTGGTGTGTCAGGCACTGCGTAGCGCTTGCTGGCAGCGCAAGCCGCCCCCTGGACTGATTCTACATTCCGATCAGGGCAGTCAAGGCGGATTCAACCGGTCGTCGCAACACTAGATTGTTGAACAGATTTCAGGTACTCGTCCAGTGCTTCTGCTGGGGTCTTCCAACCAAGCGTTTTTCGGGGCCTGGAATTGAGTGTATTGGCAACGGCCTGGAGCTCTCGATCGCTCCACCGAGCCAAGTCTGTACCCTTTGGGAAGTATTGCCGCAGGAGGCCGTTCGTGTTTTCGTTCGTTCCACGCTGCCATGGACTATGCGGGTCGGCGAAGAATACCTGCACCCCGGACTCGACCGTGAAGCGGGCATGATCAGACAGTTCTTTGCCGCGGTCCCAAGTTAATGACTGCCACAACTGGGCAGGCATGTCAGTTACGGTCTTCTTGAGCGCATTAGCCATCGTGACAGCGCCGTAGCCAGCCAGCGCAGGGCCATTCTTCGTCCTGGGGATCAGCCCGTAGCCTTGCTCGCGAGGCAGGTGAACAAGCATGGTGAATCGGCTTGAGCGCTCAACCAGCGTCCCAATCGCGGACCTGTTCAGGCCGATGATCAGATCACCCTCCCAATGCCCAGGCACAGCGCGATCCTGCACTTCTGCAGGCCGGTTAGAGATCATCACCTCCTCGCTAACGTGCGCCCAGGCCTTGGCCTGTGCCCTGGCTCTGGGCACGCGCAACGCTCGCCCGGTGCGCAGACAGCTAACCAGCTCGCGTTTGAGCGCCCCTCGGCCCTGGATGTAGAGAGCCTGATAGATGGCTTCATGGGAAATACGCATGGATTCGTCGTTCGGAAAGTCGATCTGCAGTCGATTGGATATCTGTTCGGGTGACCAGCCATTGCCCCATTTGCGGTCACCGCGATGCGGCTTGTTTCTTCCTATGAACGGCGCTGGCACAGGCCCAGATATATTACGCCCCTTAGCGTCGCGAACCTTGCCCTCCAGACGGTCTTGCACATAGTGGTGTAACCGTGGATTAGTCGTCAATTTGCATGGTTTGGGTCTTTTGGCAACCAGTTCCGCCTTCCAATGCGCAACCGATGCGCGATACTCTAGCCGACCACTGCGAGTTGTAGCATTGCGTCTGAGTTCTCGGGAGACCGTTGATGCACTGCGCCCGATACGGCGAGCAATCTCTCGCACTCCGATGTCTTGGCATGAAAGTAGTCCAATCTCTTCTCGTTCGGCGAATGATAAGTATCTCCCGGATATCGGGCTCAACATGGAAAGTGGCATGCCACCATTATGACGAAACCAGCGAGTTCCCACTGCCGGCGACACGCCAACCGCTTCAGCAGCCTTCTCACTTGTAATGCCTGTTGCGATCNGGGCTCAACATGGAAAGTGGCATGCCACCATTATGACGAAACCAGCGAGTTCCCACTGCCGGCGACACGCCAACCGCTTCAGCAGCCTTCTCACTTGTAATGCCTGTTGCGATCTGCTCCCAGAATCGCCGCTCGGTTTCACGCCGATGCGACGGCGCACCTGGTGAGCGCATCGGTCCTCGCCCTGTCAACTTCTGCATCCATCCCGCTGGTCTTCCCATAAACACCTCCTTGATTTAAGGTGTTGCGACGACCGATTGAATCCGCCACTGGCGCCGACCAGAACGCACGCAACGCCCACTGTCAGCCTTGTAAACATCCCGATAGCTGCGTACACTTTGCGGCATGCTCATACATGCCGGTCTTCCCGACGATATTGCCAAGCTCAAGGCCATGGTCCTCGAGCGGGAGTCGGCGTTGACGGCGAAAGACCTCATTGTCGGCCAGCTGCGCGAACAAGTTTCGACGCACACCCTCGAGATCGAGCACTTGAAACTGCTCATTGCCAAGCTAAAGCGCATGCAGTTTGGTCGTAAATCCGAGAAGCTCGACCACGAGATCCTGCAGCTGGAATTGCGCCTGGAAGAGTTGCAAGTCGATCAAGGTGTTGTACAAGTCGAGGCGCCGGCCCAACAGGCGAATCGCTTACCCGCTAAACGCGCTCCATTGCCGCCCCATCTGCCGCGTGACGTCCAGATCTATTTGCCGCAAGACGCCGCAGCGTGCTCCCAATGTGGCGGCTCCATGAAGTTGCTCGGCCAAGCTGTATCCGAGCAGCTCGAGTATGTCCCCGCAAGCTTCAAGGTCATTCGTCATGTGCGGCCGAAATATGCGTGCGCCTGCTGTGATCATATCGCGCAAGCAGCCGCTCCAACGCGCCCAATTGCACGCGGCATGGCCGGTCCCAGTCTGCTGTCGCATGTTCTTGTTGCGAAGTATTGCGACCATTTGCCGCTGTACCGTCAGTCAATCATGTATGCCCGCGAGGGCGTAACGCTGGAACGGGCAACCATGGCCGAATGGGTAGGCGCTGCCAGCAACCTCCTTGCGCCCTTGGTTGACGCCATCCGGCGTCACGTCATGGCAGCGTCGAAGCTGCATGCCGATGACACGCCGGTTCCCGTGCTGGCGCCAGGCCGTGGCAAGACCAAGACGGGGCGTCTGTGGGTATACGTCCGGGATGACCGCCCCGCAGCCGGAACGGCAGCACCGGCAGTCTGGTTCGCTTATACCGGGAACCGCAAGGGCGAACATCCGCAGCGGCATCTGGCACGCTACTGTGGAGTCTTGCAGGCGGATGCCTATGGCGGCTACCATGCGATCTACGAAACACAGCGTGTGGTGGAGGCCGCATGTTGGGCGCATGCGCGGCGCAAGTTCTATGAACTGGACCAGGCGCGCCCCTCCATTCTTACCCGGCAAGCGTTGAACCGGATCGGTGAACTGTATGCAATCGAAGCAAAGATCCGCGGCAAGCCGCCGGATGAACGGCGGCGAATACGGCAGACCGAATCGCGGCCGCTGCTCGATGCACTGCACGCATGGTTTCGTACGACCATGGAAACGCTGTCGGTGAAATCGGATACGACAGCGGCAATCCTGTATGCGCTCAACCGGTGGCAGGCGTTGACACGCTATTGTGACGACGGTGCCATTGAAATCGACAACTCGGCAGCTGAGCGAGCGCTGCGTGGAGTGGCTCTCGGGCGTAAAAATTACCTGTTCGCGGGCGCCGATTCGGGCGGCGAACGGGCCGCTGCCATCTACAGCCTGGTTGAAACCGCGAAACTCAACGGAATCGATCCCGAAGCGTATCTGCGGCAGGTGCTGACGTATATTGCCGACTACCCGACCAACCGTATTGAAGACCTTCTTCCCTGGAACCTCATGATGCATTCCATGATTGAGAAAGCGGCCTGACATGGCGACTCGAAAGGCGGCTTCCCGTCCCTCGGGACACTTGCTGCAACTGAAGATTGAACTGGCGGGCATCAAACCCACGATCTGGCGCCGGGTCGTGGTGCCGGAAACGATCACCTTGGGCAAGCTGCACCAGGTGATTCAGGCAGTCATGGGTTGGACGAATAGCCACCTGCATGAATTCGAGATCGCGGGCGCGCGCTTTGGCATTCCGGATCCGGACTATGACTTTGGAGAACCTCTCATCTCCGAAACGCGGGTGCGATTGCGCAAAAGCCTTGAAGGCACCGTGTCGTTCCGCTATGTCTATGACTTCGGCGACGATTGGGAACACAAGATCAAGGTTGAAAAAGTCTTGCCTGCAGATGCCTGTCCAGTCCCCATGTGCATCGGTGGTGCCAATGCCTGTCCACCTGAAGATGTGGGCGGCCCCTATGGCTATGCTGACTTCCTGGAAGCGATTGCCGATCCGGCTCATTCTGAACACGATCGGATGCTGGAGTGGAATGGTGGCCCCTTCGATCCTGCAGCGCTCGATCACGACCTCATCAACAAACGCCTGCAATCCATCAAACTCTGAGCGTCAAGACGTTTGCCGTTTGACGCTTACTAGAATTCGACTGCCATCCATTGTCAGTGAAGCAAAAGAAGCCGAGGTGCGCAAGCCCCTCGGTTTTTTTGAGCCTATTGCCCCAGTCAAACGTTTCGCGCCGACTTCGGCAAGTTGAGAGGATGCGGAACATCAAGCTCTTCGTCAGCGACCGTCCTAGACCGGAAACCAGACCCCTAGGAAGGTCGGTCACATTTAAAGCTGAGGCGCGCTAGTCCTCGGTTTTTTTTTGGTCTAGTGAAGGATGAGAGGGGCCGCTGCAGGTCTAGCCGTCATTGAACCAAGCCCCGACCAGCCCGGAGAAGAAGACGAGAACACCGACCGCCAGAAAGGCCGACGCAAACACATGGGCTTCCAGCTTCAAGGCCAGCGCCCCTGTGCAGGCAATCATCGCACCGCCGAGCCGTAGATTCTTGTACATCCGCTGGTTCATCGCGACGAAGCCTTACCTTTGATCGAGCCGTGTGCCGGCAATGCCGACAAGAAGGAAGAGGATGCCGAATCCGAGGCCGATTGCACCGCCCAAAGGATGGCGCAGCGTGGTCGCGGCAAGCAAGACCCATGCCGCCGATGATCGCGCCTAGAAGCTGCATCAACTTGTACCTGGTAGAAAACATGTGGACGATTAGACCGCATACCGGCTTGCAATGGCATCCCATAAGTATGGGGGAGGGCGAAGTTACTCCCGACATTCCCGCGAATATGGCTGCCAATCGGCGCATTCGACGCCAAGCAGCAAGCGCCCACTTGCGTGAATGCCTGCATGCGAATTGTTGCTGGAGGGTGTCTGGTTCAGGCCGAGCTGGAATTGCAGCTTTAGCTGCTGTCGCTTCTACTGGGCGCGCCGGCGGCGAGTCCAAGTTGAGAGGCTTTAGGGTTTTGATAGTTGCGGCATCTACCGCAGAGCTTAGTGCGGTGAATCGATCCTGATCGAACTTCAGTTCCTCAGCAGTCGGCGGCCAGTTATCAGCCTTCATGGACCGCTCCGCGAACGAAATCGCTGCGCGAGGAGCGAAACCGGCAGCAGCCATTGCTTTCACGGAAAACGCGTCCGCGTCGGCCCGGTTCATCTTGCGCATCATCTTGACCCCAACCGTTTTCTGAAGTAGCCCCGTAGATTGCAGGACTGGTGGTGTTTGTTATTCAAAGCCTGACGCTCCCTAAACATCCTTGGCAGCGGGTAATTCATCGCGCTGTGCGGGTGCTTCGTACTGTAGTGAGCGAGCCAATCGTCCAAGTGCTGCATCACGGCTTCGGTATCCGGTCGCTGCGCGAGCTTGGCATAGTCACGTTTAATCGGCCGTATTCGTTGGAATGGATCTGAGTGAATGTCGGAGACGAAACTCGACGCAGGGGGCATTTCGGGAGCAAGCCCCGAAATTCTCATTCCAGAGAAAAATAAATAGTGTCAGGTAACCTTGATATTATTGTGAACAATAACATACGGGGCTAGTGCAAGGACACTATGCGATGCCGTGTAGAAGGAATACTTTAGGGGGTGTCGGTGGATGACCTACATGACAAAATCGCTGAACTGGTTCTGGACACGATATTCATTGTCGATGTGCACGGCCACATCAATTACGTCAGTCCCTCCTGCTTCGACTTGTTAAGCTACACGCAGCAAGAGCTGACGGGCCGCAAGATGATCGACCTTGTGCTTCTAGACGACAGAGCGAAGACGTTGGATGAGTCGTTGCTCGTCATGTCAGGGGTACCCCGAGTGGGGTTCGAAAACCGGTACGTGCGGGCAGATGGCTCGGTGGTAGATATTATGTGGTCGGCGCGTTGGTCACCGGAACATCAGGTGCGCATCGGCGTCGCGCGCAACGTTACCACCGTCAAGCGCCAACTGGCCATGCAGCAAGCGATGTACGAAATTTCGAATGCGGCGCACACTGTGACGGAGCTTAAGCAGCTTTACCCTAAGGTCCGCCGCATTCTGCATTCGATCCTCCCGACGTCAGCCTTCGCCCTCGCGCTCCACGACGAGCAGGCATGCCTCGCACTCCAGTACCAGCTAGATTTCTGCGGCGACGCAGCTGTGCTACAGGCCAAGGTTGGGAAAGAACTGTGCACCTTGGCAGCGCAGAGCAACAAGGTCGAGCTGCATGGTGGGAGCAAAGGAGAGCCGTTCTGGCTGGCGGCACCAATCTCCCGTGCAGATAAGGTATTCGGTGTCATCGTGATTCGTAGTCATGCCGGTACCGTGTTGGGGCAGCAGGAGGCTGAGCTCCTTTCGTTTATTGCTGCGCAGCTTTCGGACGCCATCGAGCGGCACAGGCTTCACGCCGAACTTATCGCCGCGGCGACTACGGATGAGCTGACGGGACTGCCCAATCGGCGACTTTTTGTTGACCGGGCCGAAGCAGCGTGTCGCGCCGCCCGTCGCCATGGACACCACTTTGCGCTGCTATACGTGGATGTCGACCGCTTTAAGGCTGTCAACGACACCTACGGGCATGAGGCAGGTGACGAGCTGCTAAAGCAGGTCGCGCGCAGGCTGTCGAAATGCGTGCGCGAGGAAGACACCGTTGCTCGGCTCGGTGGTGACGAATTTGTCATACTCCTGCCTGGCGTGCATCAGCAAGCGTCAAAGGCTCTACAAGAAAAGATCCAGGCGGCATTTAAAGAAGAATTTGTACTACCTACCGGCGTGCATGTAACGCGAGACCCAAGCATTGGACTTGCCGTCTATCCCGAGGATGGTGACGATGTCACGGCACTTACACGCGCAGCTGATAAAAGAATGTATGCAAACAAATGGCACCGGTCGATGAAGTCCTAGTGTGGCGTCCCGCAAATAACTTTAAATATTCATTTGGTCGCATGACGTGCGGTGGAGCCATTTGGCCTGTTGTCTTTAATACGGTTATTTACGGGACAAGACACTAGAAGAGACGAAGCAAACCAGTGAGGAGTCACATTGGATGGGTGACCGCTTACAGATCGCGAAACCGTGGCTTGTTACGACTTCAGCTTCAAAAACCGCTGCAACCCTTTGTCACAAAAGAACTTTCCTAGTAATCCACATTTTCTGTGGACAACTTTGTGAATAAGTGGGCCTTGACATCGAAAGCACCTAGATTTGATGCGGGCGTTGTTAGATTGCCTTCCTGTTGAGCGAAAAAAGAAGTTGATTGAAATCAATAACTTACCTCGCTTGCCTTTTCAAGGCTATGAGAGTGTTATCGCTAACAGCAAATATTCTTTTTCATGCCGTTGGATGTGTACAACCTCCAAGCCGGTTAAGGATGTCAAGTGCTTCGTAACGTTTTTGCAGCGTTGAGTGCATGGATTTCCACTCCTTCGGTAAGCACTTGGTGAACTCACCTTGTCACGGAAGTGACGTATAAGGATGATCGTGCCCACTTATCTTAAGTGGATCCT
>NZ_JAWIIV010000077.1:0-9702 GCF_035916955.1 Noviherbaspirillum album
TGGCCGGCGTCACCTTCAGCGCATACTCATTGGCATCCATCCCATGCGGGAACTGGATGCGGTAGCAATCCATGCCCATGGCTTGCAAGCGCTCGGCCAGTTTCTCGGCGGCACGGTTGCCCGGCTCGTCGCAGTCGTAGGCAATCAGCACACGCTCAATGCCATTGCCCTTGAAGGCGGCAACATGGTCGTCGGTAAACCCTTCGATGCCATAGGCGGCAGTCACGTTGTGGAAGCCGGCACACCAGAACGTCATGGCATCGATAAGGGCTTCGCACAGGATGACTTCTTTCGCGCCGCGCAGTGCCTCGGCATTCCAGACGCCGCGATGCGGCCCCGGCAGATACAGGTGCAGCGGCGTCCCCTTGCGCAAGTCGCTACGGACCTTGCGGCCGTATAGCTCAGTGACGTTGCCGTGCTCATCGAACACTGGAACGATCAGGCTGCCATTGAAGTGCTCATGGCCGGTTTCGCGGTACAGGCCCAACTTTTCCAGACGGCTGCGGATCTCGGCGCCGGCCTTGCGGGTTTTCTCAGGCAACTGCACGCCCAAGGTCCGGTTGGCGTAGCCGAGCTGGAAGTGGGCAATCAGCTCCGGGTGATCGAGGCCGCGTGTCTTCAGGTAGGCCTGTGCTTCTGCAGTGGCCGTCAATGTCTCGTGGTAGTAGGCGACGGTCTGCCGCAGCAGATCCTGGTCGTCAGCATCGAGGGCAACCGGTACGGTGCCGGTTTGCTCGCGGCTCTTTTTTAGCGGCTCTGCCGCTTGAGCGGCTAAAGAAGGGTCGGCTTGAAGCAATTCGACGGCACGGCGGAAGCTCACTTTCTCGAACTTCATGACCCAATCGATCGGTCCGCCGCCGCACTGACAGCCGAAGCAGTGCCAGAGGTTTTTGGTGGTGGTGACGACCAGGCTTGGTTCACCATCGTCATGGAAGGGGCAGGCGCCGATGAAGTCCTTGCCTGATTTCCGTAATTCAATGCCAGCAGATGCGACGAGACGCTCGACGGAGACTTCATTCTTTAGCCGCTCAAGGGTTGCATCGGAGATCCGGGGCATAGGCCTGCTTTCGTAAAATCCTGTCAAGGGGGTTCGCGTAAAAATAACTGGCTTGATCATTACTCTAAAACAGAGTACTGTCAACTCTGTTTTTAAAAACAGGGGTTATCTTATGAGGCTACGAACGCAATTTTGGGTAAGTGCAATGGCCTCTACCGACAAACCTTTTTTCATAGAGTTAGGCAAACGGATCGCAGACCTGCGCCGTGAGCACAATATGACGCAGCAACAATTAGCTGAGGCTTTAGGGATTGCACAACAGACACTGGCTCATTACGAGGTTGCGCGTCTACGCGTGCCAGCATCAATGCTTCCGACCTTGGGGGAGATCTTCAATGTGCCAGTAGACGCGTTAGTAGGACGTCCGATGCCAGCACGTAGCAATGGCAAGCGCGGACCTTCTTCACGCTTGGAACAGCAGATTGAAGCAATCAGCCAGCTCTCGAAGACGCAACAGAAGTTCGTAACGCAAATGCTCGATACCGTGCTGGCTCAGGCTAAGCAGTAACCCTCTCTCTTAGCCGCTAATAAAGAACCACTTCTACACCCCAGGCAGCTGGGGTTGGGGGTGGTTTTTTCTTTGTAAATACAAACCCTGGAATGCTATGCCGTGGTCCCGGAATGCTAGTACGGTGCACACCTCCTCCCGTCATCTCATTCCACCCCTCCGTAGCCACATTCCGCTCCCGTCATCTCATTCCACCCACGGCATGGCATTCCGCTTCACCGTACTAGCATTCCGCCCTTCCGTAGTCAGATTCCGTCCTTTACCGTACTAGCATTCCGCCCACGGCATGGCATTCCGTCTACCGGAGATCGAGGACGTTTTCAGTGTCTATCGCGGATACTCAGCAAGGCAAGATCGCTCTCATTACCACTTCATTGCGCAACAAACGCCTTTGCAATCATCCTTGTTAGCTCGATTGTTTCTTCTAACATGCACAATCCAACCCTCGGATCGGTCAATCTTCGCTAGTGTCTATCGCGGATACTGCAACCGGAGATCGAGGACATTTTCACGGCATAGCATTCCAGGGGGCGGAATGTAAGTACGGAGAAGGCGGAATGAGATGACGGGAGCGGAATGCTAGTACGGTGAGGCGGGCGGAATCTGGCTACGGAGAAGGCGGAATGCCATGCCGTGGTTTACCGGCTATCGAGGATGTTTTTCGTCTATCGCGGATACTGCAACCGGAGATCGAGGACATTTTCACGGCATAGCATTCCAGGGGGCGGAATGTAAGTACGGAGAAGGCGGAATGCCATGCCGTGGTTTACCGGCTATCGAGGATGTTTTTCGTCTATCGCGGATACTCTCATCGTCTATCGCGGACACTCAACTCGGCCAGACAGACAGTAATTACCTCATTCACCTGCAATAAACACCCCCTTTGAGTACCTATTAAGGCCCGATTGTTTCCTGCTTTGAGTGGAATGCGGCGTCCTGAGGGCTCAGATCCTCCCATCGTCTATCGCGGACACTTCTACCAGCTATCGAGGATGCTCTCCCGTCATGTCATTCCAGTGGGGGCGGAATCTAAGTACGGAGAAGGTGGAATGAGATGACGGGAGCGGAATCTGGCTACGGAGGGGCGGAATGAGATGACGGGAGCGGAATGCTATGCCGTGGTCACCGGCTATCGAGGATGCTTTCACGGCATGGCATTCCCTGCAGCCGCTTCAAGGGCGCAATCAGCCCTTCGTCTTTCCTACAGAGTCCCTGGTTGGAACTGACTCATCGTCCTGGCCGCTGCCGACCTCTTCCCCTACAGGCGGCGCCTCCAACCATTCTTTCTCTTCCGGCGTCAGGGGACGCTCTTCCGGGTCCGACAGGGTCATTTTCGCGAACAGCTCTTCGAGTGTGTATTGAATGCGTTTGGACATGGCGACCTCTTCAATTGCGTGGACTTCAACGCTTGCGCAACAATTTTGCCTTAAATTGTTCCCGCGCCTCTTGGTAGGGATTCTTGTGCTTAGGGGGCTCTTGGGGCGGCTCTTGAGGACTTTCCGGAGCTGGGTCGGCATCCAACAAGCCCTCATCCTTTAGATCCCCCCTCAACGAAGCTTCTACCCCTGCGAAGTTGATGTCCTGAGCCATTACCGCTCGCACATCAGGCTCAACAGCCATATGCAGCATCTTATACATACCGGCCAATAGCTTTAGCTCCACCTTATCGTTCTTCTGCTCTAGCAATCGATTTAGCAGTTCATTTTGCTTTTCAACTACCTCGGTCAGCATGTCGATCTCTCTCTGCATCCGGCCGAGGTGCGAATCAATGTCATAGCCTCCGGTTAGGCAAACCTGACGCAGATAGGCACTGAGGTCTTTGGCTCGCGCCTGCTTCATACGATAGAGGATCGCCGCGTGCTGTTCAGTGGTGACTCTGAATGAGAGATTTGTCATGTATGCGTTTCCTTGTGTAAATCTTATTTTAAATCAATAAGGTACAAGTGGCCGTTTTACAGAGCACTGGATTGTTATACACGCGAACCCAGCAGCCATGCGGGTTTGCGGGCACCTTGTAAGGTGCGTATGGTGTGTAGGGGTAGGACGGGGGTAAAACGGCAAAGAAAGGGGTGCAAACCGACTGAGGGCAAGCACTAGGCGCCGGTTCTAAAGAGCGTATCCAACTCTATGGAATTGGTTTTTCGAGGACTTATAAACTATTGGTTCCATTCACTATTTCATGGAATTTCATAGAGTTGCAGAGAATTTCAAGGTATTTCACATATTTTCAGAGTTTTTCATTGCCTCTCTTACAATATTTCGCAGGATTTCGCACACCTTCGCAGTGTTTCGCACAGTTTCGCAGTGTTTCGCACAGTTTCGCAATGTTTCGCAATGTTTCGCAGTGTTTCGCAGTGTTTCGCAGTCACCCTGGTGCTACATAAAAAAACCGAGGGGCTCTCGCTCCTCGGCTGTAAGTTACCGCTGCCTTCCTAGGGCTGTTTTTTGTCAGACGTTCTTTCTGTTACTGCAATTGCAATATCTTGAAGCTATAAAAGGCCAAGGTTTTTAGGCCTTGGCCCTTCAATCGACTAGCAATGTTCCGCTAGTGTCTTGTTACAGCTATTAAACTGCGTCGAAGCCCGAACCTGCAATTGTTGCACCAACTGCCAGCGGAGTACCTGTCAGCTTGACGATGAAGTCAGATGCCACGTACGAACCAGTTGCGCCAGTTGTTTCAACGTACACATACTCGTTACCGCCCCATGTGAACACGCTCAGACCATTGTCCACTGTGTTCTTCAGTGCAGCAGCTTCTACAGCAGCAGCCAGAGTTGCCGAGGAGGACAGATCTTGAACTGTTGTTGTAGTGCCGATTACGGAAGTCACGTCGCCAAGAACGATGATGTCGTTCGATGTACCGCCAGCAGCGAATGTGAAGTCAGTGATAGTTGTCATTGTTGCCAGGTTGGAGTGCGCCTTCAGCAAGAACACCTTGTCAGCACCTGCACCGGTTGTGATGGTATCAGCACCGCCACCGCCAACCAGAAGGTCAGCACCAGCACCACCGTCCAGTACGTCAACTGCAGCTGTACCAGCAGTACCAGTAGTAGTCGCAGTGATAGCACCAAGAGTCAGGGCACCAGCACCAGAGGCCTTAGTAACGGTTACTGCCGGAGCATCACCATCGACCAGATAGGTGAGTGTGATTGCATCGGTAGCACCAGCGGAAGCTGTCACCAGACCTGCAAGGGCTGTATTAGCGTTAATTGCGTTGACAACTGCAGTCTGCATAGCTGTTGCCGCAGTAGCGCCTGCCAGAGTGACTGTTGTATTCACGCCCAGAACATTTACTGTCAATACAGCAGCACCATCGGTAGAGGATGCAGCAATGCTCTGAACTTCCTTAGTACCTTGGTTATCACCGTAGATCAGGTCTGCGCCGGCACCACCGCTGATTGTGTCTTTGGAGATGTTACCAGTCAGAACGTCGTTACCAGCACCACCCTTGATGGTGACATCAGCAGATGCTGTGTTATTAGCAGATGCGAAGGTCACTGCCAGGTTTGCAGCCGAGTCAGTTGTTGCAGCAACGCCTGCACCTGCTGCTGTGTTGTTTGCAACTACGCCGGATGCGTCAAACAGAGTAACAGCTGTGTTACCAGTGTTGGTCAGTGTCAGACCGTTGTTACCTGTGACAGTGATGGTCTTTGCTGCAGCTGTACCCAGTGTCAGAGCGTGGACCACAGCATTGCTACCCAGAGCAGGTGCGGCAGCTGCATCTGCTACAGCGATGTTGATTGTCTCAACGTTTGCTGCATTAATTGTCTGGTTAGTCAGCGCAGTTGTGCTCTTCAAGGACAGGTTCAGCACGTCATCAGCACCAACCAGTGCGGACTTGACATTGACTGTGAAACCAGCAGTACCGGCTGTCAGTGTTTCGACTGTACCGCCGCTTACCAGGTTGGAGATAACCGAGGAAGTTGCGTTGTTACCACCGGATGCCAGGATCACTTTGGAGACAGCGTTGATACCATCGAGGTCGATGTTGGTGCTAACAGCCAACTCGTTGGACAAGCGCAGTACGTCGAAGCCCTTGAACGAGGTGTTGAAGACCGAGTCATTATCCGCAGCAGCAGCGTCCGAGGAGGACATGATGATGGTGTCAGTACCTGCGCCGCCATCGACCGAACCTTTTGCGCCAACTGTTGTGGAAGCAGGACCACCGTAGGTAACTGTGTCGTTACCGGCGCCCATTGTGATTGCCTTAGTGAAGCCAGTTGTCAGAGTAACAGCGTCGTCACCAGCACCACCAGTGAAGTTGACATTTGCACCGATTGCTGTACCGAATGCTGCGCCAGCTGTGTTGGTCACAACGATGTCAGTCACTGCAGCAGTTGTGTTACCTGTGAAAGTAACTTTTGCATCGCCGCTAACGTTGATCTTGGTTGCGCCAGAAGCGACCAGGGAGTTGATTGTCGATGCAGTGGTGTTACCGGACACGTTCAGTGTCTTGATATCTGTATCGATTGTCACGGGACCTGTGCTTACTGCGCCAGTCAGGTTCAGTGCCAGAGTCGAGTTTGCTGCTGTAGTCAGCGCGCCCAGTGTGCCAGCATCGACTTGAGTCAATGTGCCGCCGAGGTTCAGTGTAGTCAGTGCGCCGGAGTTAACAACAGCGTCACCAGCATTCAGCAGAGTTACTTGTGCAATGCTGCCAGCTGCTGTAGCAGAAGCTGCGTTCACGTCAGTAACAGTCACAGCACCTGCTGTTTTACCCACACGGCCAGTACCGAGGTTGGATGCAGCAACAGTTGCGTCTTGAACAACGGAGACAGCGGTAGTAGCAGCAGTACCGAGAACGGCAACAGCACCTTGAACGTTAGTTTCGTTGACTGTGGTGTTTGTCAGAGTTTGGACGATTGCAACTTCAGTGCCACCCTTAACAAATACGTCGCCAGAAACGTTAGTGTCAGCGCCCTTGAACGAGTTGTTGACGTTGACTTTGCCGGTAGCGGCAGTAGTGGCGCCGATCAGGATTTCAGCGCCTGCGCCTGTAGTAGCGTTCAGACCAGTTGCTTGTGTAGTAGTACCTGTTGCTTTGACATCGACGTTGTTACCACCGTTGATGATCAGCTGGCTTGTACCAGATGCACGCAGGTCGGATTCAACGGAAGTGATGTTTGTTGTTGCAGCAGCAGTCAACGAAGTAGAAGCAGCTGTCGAAGTGCTTGTTGCCTTCAGGCTTGTCAGACCTGTGAAACCGGAAGTGGTGTTCACAGTGATGTTTGCGCCGCTCAGCAGGTTGACGTTCTCGATGTTGCTAACAGATGCGCCAGTCGGAACAGTGATTGCGCCAGCTTGAGTAACGTTCAATGTGTCGTTGCCCATGCCGCCGTCGATTGCGTCGCCAACGGACCATGTGTTGCCTGCAGCAACAGAGTTACCGTTGAATGTGTCGTTGTTTGCTGTACCAACGAAAGCTGCGCCAGTGTCCGAACCAACAGTCAGCGTGCTAATAATTTCGCGCCTAACTTCTTGATTCTATAAAGCGCCGATTCCACTACCCCTCAGATGTGATCACTAGCGGATCATTTTGCTCATCTCGCCAGCTTCACTCAGCATAACAATTTTTTTCGATCTCGATACTTACCCGCTTTTGCGTGTGATCCCCCGCTGTATCAATGACGCGTCTATTCCGGCGTCTTCATCGTCGATGCAAGGGCCGGATGCAGTATCTGGCCCACTGCTTGAGCTGCCTTCTGCAGCGTTGAGTCGGCCAGATGCGCATAGCGCATCGTCACGGTGGACGTGTGATGACCAAGCGCCTTCTGCACTACAAACAGGTTGTAGCCGGCATTGATCAGCAACGATGCAAACGTGTGCCGCAAGTCGTGCATCCGTACATGGCCAAGGCCTGCACGCTCGCGCATGGAATTCCATGAGTAATACACGCTCACGAACGGCTTGCCTGTGATCGGGCTCGGGAACAGGTACGGACTCTGGCCCCGGCTCGGCAGGGCTTGCAACAAGGTGCGCGCCTCCGGGGGCAAATGCACCGTCTGCGGCTTGCCCGACTTGGTCATCGGGATGTGCCACAGGCCTGCGGCTTCATCGATTTCACACCAGCGCGCATGCAGCGCGTTATTGCGTCGCACGCCAGTCAGCACGAGGAACGCAACAATCGAGAGCAGGTAGGGATTCTGTTCACAAGTACGGCCGGCCTCAAGCAGGCGCTGGATCTCGTCCTGGGAGAGGAACACCTGACGTACATTGTTCTCCTCCAGCATGCGTACCGCTTTGGCCGGGTTGGTGGTGATGCCCGGGATCTGCCATAGGTTGATCGTCAGGTTGAACACGTAGCGCAGCACGACGATGGGTCGGTTGGCCGTCGCCGGCGCGAACCCATTGTTGACCATGCCGATCTGAAGCTGGCTCAGGTCGTTCGCTGTAATCGCATACAGCTTCTTCTGGCCCACCACCGGCAGCACATGCCGACGCAACATCACTTCATCGGTCTGCCACGACTTCTTCGTCGCTTTTATATAGGGCAAGTAGTAATCCCGGATCAGCTCGGCCATGGTCGGGCACTCCTTCTTCTGCTGCCTGACCTCGCCCGGATCTCCACCAAGCTCCGCCTGACTCAGCAGCTCTTTGGCCTTGGCCCGGGCAGCTATCACCGGCACGATTGCCGCGTCTGCAATCAGCAAGCTCTTGCGCGTGTTGGTGCCCGGCTTGGTGTAGCGCACATAGAACGTCGCCGCTCCGGTCTCCCGGATCTGTACATAGAAGTTCTTGATGGTGGTGTCCCATATCTCCACACGACGGTGCTCGTTACGAAGCTTGTCGAGCAGCGCTTGCGTCATCAGTGTCTTCATGGTCAGGCCTCGCCCAAGGCAGCAGCGGCTAAAGAAGGGGTCGGATGCAGGTACGACGCCGCGCTCAACGCAGACCGGTATAGCCGTGTTGGCGTGTCGCTTTCGCTGCCACTGCCTGCAAGCGTTGCCCCGCCTTGCGTAGCGGCCGATGGCACCGTGCGCGAGGACCCCGCATTGACGCCGTGATGGGGCCGTGATGACCCCGCGACATCAGCACCCTCCCCCCGCGAACCTTCGGTCGTACTTGCAAACTCGTCTTTCAAGCGATGCACATCAATCAGGCCGGGCACGAACGGCGCACCGTTGCCGCCCTTGCCGTCATACAGCAGCTCGTATTCAAACGACTGGCCGCGCGCGCCTCGATGCACGAGGATGTATTCCATCGCAATCAGGCGGTCTACATGGATGCGGCATTGCGTATCGGACAGGCTGCAGACACGGCGCACGTCGCTGCGGGCGAAGCGCACTTCCTGGCGTGGGATGGCATTGGCCTTGGCTTCGTACTCGACCATGCCGTGCAGTGCTTCCAGTACACGGCGGGTTTGCGGCGGCAGCTCATCGAGGCTGCGGCCGAGCACTTCATTGGCCAAGCGGTTGGCGGTGGCGATGTCCTCCAGCGTCACCTCTATATAAGAGAGCGTTTGGCCTCCGGCCGAGAGGGTCTTGATCGGACGCTGGTATTGGTGCAAGAGTGCAATGGTATCGATCAGCGTCAGGTACTTCTCATGGTCACGGCGGGTGCGCGTGCGGTCATCGAGGAAGGTGAGCTGGTCTGCATACGGGTTGACCACGGCCAAGGGACGCAGCAAGCGCTGTGCATTGCGGTGCAAGTTCAGGATGCGCTGCTTGTTTTCCTTGCGGATCAAGCCCTGCAATGTCCTCTTTTCCCGCTGCAGGCGGTGGATCGCCCGGGTCTGCTCGCGGCCTTCGTTGACGGTCAGGATCAGGCAACGGTTCATCAGTTCTTCATCGATGTCGATGGCCGTCGTGGTCAGGAACATCATGACCGGCCCTTCGACCCGGTATTGCTTCGTCACCAGATGGCCGGCCTGCGGATCGCTGCCGGTCGAGGCAATCGTCAGCTCGCCCTCGGACTGCNTTCTTCATCGATGTCGATGGCCGTCGTGGTCAGGAACATCATGACCGGCCCTTCGACCCGGTATTGCTTCGTCACCAGATGGCCGGCCTGCGGATCGCTGCCGGTCGAGGCAATCGTCAGCTCGCCCTCGGACTGCAGCAACTTCAGCGCATAGCTGGCACGGTTGGCCCCCTCCTCTTCCACGATCGCAAGGATCTTGTGCTTGAGGTTGGTTTCGCCC
>NZ_JAWIIV010000078.1:0-9297 GCF_035916955.1 Noviherbaspirillum album
AAGCCTTTGCAGTTGGACCAGTTAAATCAGGTTAGTCAGTGGCTCGATGCCGCCATTGCGAAATCGCAGGAGGAAGGCAACCGTCGCCTGGAACTACGCCATCGGCGGGACAAGGCGCTCTTGCTGCTCGGCTTCTGGCGTGGATTCCGGGGCGACGAATTAACTCGCCTGCGTATCGAGCATGTCCAGGCGGTGGCGGGGGAAGGCATGACTTGCTATTTCCCCCAGACCAAGGGCGACCGCACCTACCAGGGGACCACCTTCAAGGCACCCGCATTGTCCAGTCTGTGCCCGGTGGAGGCTTATCTGGATTGGATCAGCGCCTCACAGCTCAAGGATGGGCCGGTTTTCCGGGCCATTGACCGCTGGGGCCATGTGAGCAAGGAACCGCTATGCATTGATAGCCTGATTCCCGTGCTGAGAAGCATGCTTACCAATGCTGGGATCGCCTCTGCTGAACTGTACAGTGGGCATTCGCTGCGTCGCGGGTTCGCCACCTGGGCATCGTCGAACGGCTGGGACATGAAAACCCTGATGGAATACGTCGGCTGGCGTGACGTGCAGTCAGCAATGCGCTATGTCGATGCCGCCGATCCCTTTGCCAATTATCGACTCCAATCTAAACTGACCGAGGACGACATCACCCAAAAGGAATAACGAATTCTGAATAATTTGACAAGGTCGGGCCGCTTGCTTTGTAAGCGAATCATAGCTCCGATCCGCCTGTCACCTTTTGCACCAGGCAGTAAAATCGCGAAATGAAAAAAGCACTTTTCGCGTTGTCCCTCGTAGCCTGCTTCTCCGCATACGCCAAGCAACCAACGTTCCTTGACGAGCTGTCGCGCCTGCTCCACATACCGGAGTCAAAGCTCCGGCAGATGCGTCCAGAGGCACCAACCAGCCAACCGAATTTCGAGCTTGTTCACAGTTTTTTGCCAATGGCGTGTCGCCGACCGTCCCCAATGTTCAACAACTCAAGCCGCGGGAGCTGTGTTATGAAGCGTTCGCCGTGCTTCACTCTGGCTCATCAAAGACGCCCGTCTTTGTAGCAGAGAGGCTGAGCCGAGCGCAACTCGAGAACGATAAGTCAGGTAAGCGCAGTGATAAGTTCTTCGCTGATGCCAGGTTACCTCGGGCCGAACGCGCGGAGCTCGATGATTACAAGCACAGCGGCTACTCGCGCGGTCACCTCGCACCAGCTGGCAATATGCCGACTCCACAAGCAATGGCACAAAGCTTCTCCTTGGCCAACATGGTGCCTCAGGCGCCGGAGAACAATCAGAAACCGTGGAATGGCATTGAGCAGGCGACTCGTAAATACGCCTTGCGCGCAAATGGAGACGTGTACGTCATCACCGGCCCGATCTTTGAAGGCACGCCCAAAACTATTGGGGACAATCGAGTATGGGTGCCCAAATACCTGGACAAGCTGGTCTATGACGCAACTACGGGGCGTGCTTGGGCGCACTGGATTGAAAACAATGACGAGGCGCGTGCAGGCAAGCCAATCGCTACGCTAAGCTGGTCCGAAGGACGGGCATTGAGTTTTTACCGAAAGCGAAGATCACCGGTCCGGCCGACGAGTGAATCGTGTGCCTATGAACGAGCAGGTGCGTTACCGGGCTAACAACACCTGACATTCAAAGGGTTTTGAAGGAAGAATCGGCCGCCAACCTAACGTACAGCTCCTTCTTCCTCAGGGGGTGGCACCTTTCTGCACATTGCCAATAGCATCAAATCGTACGTAATCTTCAAGCCGCCAGCGACCACCAACGGCCAGCCGAAGGCAGAGGCGCTCAACATATAGCCGGCTAGCATGGGACTGATGGCCGACGCCAGACTCCGAGGTACTGCAGTAACGCTGGCTGCGGCGGCGCGTTCTTCTGGTGGCACGACAGCCATGACATAGGAGCTCCGTGTCGGGACATCCATCTGCGAAAGCGCGCTTCGTGCCAGGAGCAAGACTATTGCCCATCCAAGAGTCGGCATGAAGGGAACCAGCACCAGAAAGATGTTGGCTGGCAGGTGCGTGAAGACCATGGTGTTCACCAATCCGATGCGGTTGGCAATTCGGACTGCAACCAGGTAAGAGAAAGCCGACAGCACGCCGGTCCAGAAGAAAATCGTTCCCGTCACGATGGTGGACAGCTCGAACTTTTGATACAGCCACAGGGCGACGAGCGATTGGACCACAAAGCCACCCCCGAACGAGTCAAGACTGAATAATGCGGCCAGCGTAAAGACGATTTTTCGTGATTTACGCAGAGGGGCCGCAGCTACCTGCTCACTGGTGTCTGTATGTCTAGGGATACGGCGGTAGATAACCGCACACACCAAGCCTATCAGTCCATACAAGACAAACAGCGCTTGCATCACCAAATGCCTGTCGACTTCAAGCTTGGTTACCGCATAGTCTGGAACGGCTGCGAATAGTGCACCTGCAGCGGCGAGCAACGACCCAATCAGGCTATAGCGTGCAAATACTGCTGTTCGCTGGTTGTCGGGGACGGTACGGGAGAGCAATGCGTGTTCAAGCGGCAGGAAAACGCTAACATCCCCGCTTGACGGATTGAGTGTCCCAACTGCCGCCACGAACAGTAAGGGCCAAAAGTCGCTGATTGTGGCAAAGCCGACTCCAGTCGCTGCCATGAGAGCGGCCGCCGCTAGTAATAAAGTGTGGGACTGAAACCGCCAGGCATGCAGACCGACAATCAGCGTGAGGATGCCGGAACCGAGCAGCGTCGCCGTCGCGATGACACCGACTTCAAATGGCCCCATCCCAAGTGAAATGAGATAAATCGGCAGCAGAAGGCTGATGTATCCATCAGCAAACGCTCGTAGTCCTCGTACCCAGAGTATTCGCGTCAGGAGCGGATTGGTCATTGCTTGGCAAGGCCGTCATACGCAAAGTCGTCGAACAATGTGACGCTGTCAGCCTTGGTCCACACCCCGACTCTTCCGGCGTCCGGAATATGACTGTCGCTGGTTTCGATGTACGTCTTCCCGTTGAGCGAGACTTGAATGGACTTGCCTTTATATGTCACTTCCAATGTATGCCAGGAGTTCGGGTCAACTGGCGCGTTGACGTACTTTATTGTTTTCCTTGTGCCGTTCTGCATGTAGTATAGGGAGACATTTCCTTCCAGTGCATTGGCACGGGCAATATAGTATGTTCCGCTGTTTTTCCAACGCCAGACAAGTCCGCCGGCCTGGTCCTCTTTCCCCGCGATCGGTTTGAACTTTACTTTCACAGTGCCGTCGAGGGCTGATATTCCTGACCGTACACACCATGCATAGGTGGCAGGGTCTTCGTGCTTGAGTACGTTGGGCAGGCTGGGAGCGCTTGCATCTGGTTCTACTGACCAACGCTGACTTCCCTTACCTGTGACACCACAAGTCCAGCTGGTTGGCGGCTGACCGGCCGCCTCTGCGTCGAAATTGAATGTTTCCGCTGCTGTGTTAAATGCGCATGCAGACAAGCTTGCAGCTACAAGATACGTTTTCACTTACCGCTCCTTCGAAGACAATCACTTGTCTTCAAGTTATTTTGGCGGCTACTGTTGCGCTTCGCCCTGACACTGCTGGCACCACGCATAGAGCGCGTCATACATCACCATTCCATGCTTGAGCATTTCATGGTCGTCTTTGAAAGTCGCTGAAAGGCCCAGCGATATTGCATATAACCCTGCGGATTGAGGTGTTAGGTCTAGCTTCGACGTGTCGGCGCCGCGGACTATTTCGGCTAGCTGCTGAAGCGCTGGGTCACTCAGTTCGTACTTCTTCAGGAACGCGTCAAAGCTGCAGAACTCGCCAACATGGGTCATATCGACTCCAGGGATGTCGTACGGTATTGCTCCTGTGTCTTGGGCCACCGTCAGCACGTCTTTGCCGGGTACGTACAAAAACTGCGGCTCCTTGTCGATGAATCGGCTGATGAGCCAAGGGCAAGCAATACGGTCAATCTTTGGACGTTCCCGAGTTATCCATTTCATCATCGCCTCCTTTATGGTTTGGCTTCGACAGGTTTTCCTTCTTCAGCCCAATGTTCAAATCCGCCTTCCAGATAACGTGCCTTGAAGCCGGCTTGGACAAGTGCATCTGCACATCCTTGACTGACCTGATGCCCGTGCACGCAATACACGACTACTTCACGTTGTTCATCCAGCGTGGATTGCCACGTATTGACTTCCTCCGGATTGCGCCAAACCGCACCCGCAATAACGCTGCTGCTGGCGTCAAATACTGGTTTTCGTCTGACATCGACAATATGTACCGGGCTTTTCTTTGCCAGGTCGAGCAAGTCGTCTGCATTGATTGGAGTTGCCATGTTGGTCCGTTCCTTTACGCGCGAAGAAGTGGATAAAGAATCAGTCCAATGATTGCCGCTGCAACAATGATGACCGGCTCCTGCAGCTTCTTGAACTTCCAAAGCAAAGCCACAGTAACGAGCGCAATGACTGCTGTCGGGATGTCGATGATGGAGCGCTTGGCAATGACGATGACAGAGCCCGCGATAGCGCCGATTGCTGCTGCAGTGATACCGTCAACGAAGGCAATCACGCCGGGCAGCTTCCCGTACTTCTTGAAGTATGGAGCCGGAATGACAGTGAAGAGGTAGCAGGGAATGAAGGTCGCGAGCGCCGCCACTGTAGCCCCTGGCAGTCCTGCAATTAGGTAGCCAATGAAACCAACCGTGATGACCACCGGGCCAGGCGTAATCATTGCCACTGCTACCGCGTCGACGAATTGCTTTTCAGTGAGCCACTGATGTTCGGTCACTGTTCCGCCATAGAGAAACGGCACGATAGCGAGCCCCGAACCGAAGACAAACGCACCGGCTTTGGCAAAGAAGAAGCCGATTTGAGTCAGGAGCGACACGTCCATCGAGCCGAACAGGCTTCCAGCAATCGGCGCCTGCGTCAAAGCTGCAGCATTCAGATTTCCTTTGCTAAGCCACTTTGGCGGTGCGCGGAGCAGCCATACCAATACACCCGCGGCGATGAACAACCAGGCAATTTCGGATTCGGTAATGACGGTTACTACTGCGAGCAGAAGGTATATGGCCCACAGCAGCTTATCCTTGCCAACACTCTTTTCGGTGAGTTTCTTCGCGCTCATGGCAATGATGCCGATGACAGCCGCCCCGACGCCATAAAAAACAGCCTGCATCCAAGGTATGCCGCCAAAGCGAACATATGCCCAACCCAGAGCAACCACCATCAGGAATGAGGGGATGACGAATGCGATGCCAGCCAATGTGGCCCCAAGAATACGGTAGTGGACGTAGCCGAGGTAGATGCCCAGCTGTGCAGCCAGCGGTCCTGGAGCCAACTGAGAGAGGGCCAGTCCCTCCTTGTAATCAGCCTCGGTAATCCACTTCCGGTCCTCGACGAGGTCACGGTGCATGTAGCCGACCAGTGCGACTGGACCGCCAAAGCCCAGCGTGCCCAAACGCAGCATATACAAGACCATTTGCCAAAGGGTATAGGTAGGTTTTTCCAGCGGCGCGTTCATGACGTACGTTCTTTGTTGTAGTGGGTATAGAGGGAGTCGAGCACGGTGCCAATCTCCGCAAGGAGAGCATCGTCGTTGTTAAGCCGGGCTCGCGCCCCAGTCAGAATGGCTTCGAAACCTGCTGCTTCCGGCGGGATAAGACCCCCAACGTCAAGCGCATGAACAAGAGCAGCAAGCTTTTCCATGCCAAGCGTCATTTCGATATTGAAGCTGGCGAGCAGCACCTCAAAAGTGACCTTATCGTCGACATGCGTGAACGCCGCCTCATCGAAATCAAATCCGAGAGCATCAGGGGGGCACAGTGCTGGGCTGTCCAGCCAAAGAAACTTGGCATCGGAGTCGATGAACCGTCGAATCAGCCATGCGCTGGCAACCCGGTCGACCCATAGATTGCGGCGCGTAGCCCATGTACGGCCTTGGTAATCTGTACGCGAAAGCTGCGGAATTGGTCGCTCCTGCGCTTGTGGCTCACCGGGCGACAAGAATGCATTCGCAGCTTCTTCGAAATCCGCCCAAGCGGCCTCCGCATCAAGCGAAGCCTGATTTGGGAAGAAGTCGATGCGTAGAATTGCGTCTCGCTCTTTACGAAATCGTTTGAGGGTTTTAGTAATTTCTGCCGGGGTTTGGGAAGGAAGTGCCTTACGGGCCAAGGTCAGACCGGCATGCATTTCAGCGTACTCAGACGACCGGTCAAAAAGGGCTTCGAATGCCTTCCTATCGTCTACGGACCGTGGCATTACGTCGACCACCCATGCCTGTCCACCGTCCCTATTCGTTTGCGCAGCCAAATCAGTCAAAGCGTCTACGTGACCTTGCCGCTCAATAAGAAGGTAGGCACCATCGCGTAATGCGACACAGCCAAGTCCCTTGATGCCGCGCCAAAGGCGCATTCGGGCTGTCGCACCTGCAGTAGGCAATGATGCGATGAGCAAAAACCATTTTGGTTGGGACGTATGCATGTAGATTATTCTACAGTATGTAATTACATTCACAGGATAATTCGGGCTGGGTATCCGTTACCGGTAAGAATTACCGACGTGCGAATCCATTTTCGCCCCTTCCCAAACCATATTTTGCGAACGCAGCAAAAGCCGGCACATATTTCCTAAGTAGCGCATGCACGCTCGGATTGTTCAATTGTGCGACGCGGCATAGAAACTGCTACCAACTACTGGACTTATCTTTGTGGAGGTCGTATGTATAGTGATATGAACGAATGGAAGATTTTGGAACAACTGCCTATGTATCCAGTTCTTATGGAAGAATTGCCCTATGGGTTGATTGCGGATGAAGTCTGACTGGGAACGCAATAGATATAGTTAGTTGAAACGTTGCTCTAGCCCACCACAATGGTGGGCTATTCGTTTCGGACGAAACCAATCTTGTATCAAGAGTTCTCTAATACTTATCCACTCTTCTACATGAGAGCTTTTTCATTGTTTGCAACGGCTAGCGTAGGAGTCGTTGGAGGAGGAGCATGCATAGCGGCGTCTTTTACGCGCTGATGGCGGCAGTTCTGTTTGGCGCCAGTACGCCATTTGCGAAGACACTGGTGGGCCAGATTGCGCCTGTCACCTTGGCCGGTTTGCTGTATCTGGGCAGCGGTCTTGGTTTGCTGGCTTGGTTTGTCCTCAGAAAAATAGGAACTCGGAACAATCAGCTATCCGACGTCGCTCCGTTGACCAAGCCAGATTTGCCATGGCTGGCCGGCGCCATCGTCGCAGGCGGCATTGCTGGGCCTTTACTGCTGATGATAGGCCTGACTCTCACGCCGGCATCCTCGGCTTCGCTCTTGCTCAACATGGAAGGTGTACTTACCGCGCTATTGGCTTGGTTCGTGTTCAAGGAGAATTTCGACCAGCGGATTTTTGCCGGCATGGTGCTGATTGTGGTGGCTGGGATTCTTCTTTCCTGGAATGAGCGTCCGGCGCTTGGGGTTCCTTGGGGCGCCATTGCTATCGTCGGAGCATGTCTATGTTGGGCGATTGATAACAACCTAACCAGGAAAGTTTCTGCGAGCGATGCCGTACAAACCGCCGGCATCAAAGGTTTGGTCGCCGGTTCGGTCAATCTAGGGCTCGCCCTTGCTCTGGGATACGAGTTGCCAGAAGCAAAGACGGCGTTCACAGCGGGCGTAGTAGGGCTAAGCGGCTATGGTTTGAGCCTTGTTATGTTTGTGCTGGCACTCCGTCACTTGGGCACAGCTAGGACCGGTGCGTACTTTTCAGCCGCGCCTTTTGTTGGGGCGGCGCTTTCTCTCATCATGCTCGGTGAAACGCCTGGGTTGGTCTTCTGGATTGCCGCGGTCCTCATGGGAGCAGGTATCTGGCTGCATTTAACCGAATCGCATGAGCACGACCATACGCATGAAACGATGGACCATACTCACGCACACCGGCACGATGAACATCACCAGCATCAGCATGACTTTGCTTGGGATGGAACCGAACCTCACGTCCATCCTCACCTGCATGGCGTATTGAGACATTCGCACAAGCACTATCCAGACATCCATCATCGCCATGACCACTAGTGCGTAATGTTTATTGCCGTTTTAATACAACGCCTATCGCCGCATAACACTCACCAAAATAAAGTTTCATGTTGGTATAATCAATCCACATTTTTTTTCGAATCAGACTTCCGTGCGCCGCATCGTTTGCATTTTCCTGCTAATACTCCTGCCCCTGCATAGTCTTGCTATGCAGAGTGGCTGGCTGTCGGCTGAAAATCAGTTCGACGTTGCCCACGAAGTTGAGCATCTGGAACGTACAAGCCATCACCATGGCGATGATGGGACAGTGCATTACGATGACTCTGGCGAATCAGCCAAGCATTTTTCGGAACACTCCGCCTCTCAGCCCGCAATGGGCTTGCCCGGGATTTTTCTATCACCGGTCATGTTGGAGCCCTTGAGTACCGCGCCTCACTGCGTAGCTCAGTACATTCCAGACCCCATACTTAAACGGCCACAACGACCGCCTGCCTCCCTCGGCTGACATGCCGAGGGTACTTCTGCACATTCCTTGACCATTTCTGCGTCTTTCTGCGCGGCATAACGCCCGTGGAGTGCAATTGCCTTCGGCCAGTTTTTCCTGGACACCGAATGGAGATGGCATGCGTGCTCGTTTTTCGATTTACCGTAGTTGTATCTTGTCGGCCATGGTGCTTGCTGCGCCCATGGCATTTTCACAGGCCGGTGCTTCCGGCCTAAAAGCAGCATTGGATGCTGCGTGGCAGCGTTCACCGCAGGCGCGTACCTTGGAAGCCAAGCGTGATGAGGCGCTTGCTGGCCGCGAGGCTGCGCAATCATGGATAGCCGGTTCGCCTACTGTTGGCTTGGCACAGCGTAGCGACCGCTGGACCGACCAGAATGGTGTTCGTGAGACCGAAGTGTCGGTCGCCGCACCCATCTGGCTGCCGGGTCAGAAGGCTGCCCGTCACTCGTTTGCGCAGAGCAGTTCTGACGACGTTGAAGCTCAGATTGCCAATACTCGTCTGGCATTGGCTGGGGAGGTGCGAGAACGTTTTTGGGCAGTTGCCGCCGCACGTGAAGCGTTGTCTGAAGCTGAAGACCACCAACACCACCTGGAAGCCATCGCCGATGAAGTCTTGCGTCGTGTGAAAGCTGGTGATTTGGCGCGGACGGATGGCATGCTTGCTCAGCAAGAGGTTTTGGCAGCCCAAGGGGCAGTCACAACAGCTAAGGAATCTCTGCAAAAGTCGTCCGTTTTATTGTGTCATGCGTTAAGCATGTAGGCTTGAAACGGAAGAGGGAAATCT
>NZ_JAWIIV010000079.1:0-8599 GCF_035916955.1 Noviherbaspirillum album
GCACTGTTTCGTCCCTGTCGCTGCTCGCTTTGTTTGCTGCGTTTCGCGACGGGAGCCGAACTATAGCAAAGCATTCGCCGGCGTGCAAATTTTTTTTCAGGCTGCCTTTTTTACATCTTCCACCGCGGCTAAGGCATAAGAATATTTCTTCGACGGTGACGACTTGTCTTGAAGGATGAAACTCGCGATGCACGTGTCTACTGCTCTTTCCGCCTCGCTACGGGTTTCGAATTCGTCTTGCGGCGTGCAAACATTTCCAGCATCGGGTTCAAGGCGAATCTGGCGCTCAATCTGCAATCGTTGCTGGCACATGCCCCGCAGTTCGAAACTTTCTTGCTGAATCTGGCGTTTAACGCCCGCGATGCGATGCCCGACGGCGGCGCCATCTCAATCCGCCACCAGCAACCCTGAATTGTTCCTTTGGGGTAGCGTGCGTTATGACATGTCGTTACGTGGAGGTGAAGATAAACGATGCGGGTTCTGGAATGACGCAAGAAGCCTTGGGCGGGATGACCTTGCATCGCGCTTCCCAGACCCTGTGAACGTCGAAGTCCAACGAAATATTCGCTTACGCTTGCCGAACTGCCCACTCCGGCATTGTAATGCGGCGATTACCGAAGACAATCCGTTCGACTTACAGCAACATGGCCTTTTCGAGCATCAGGCGAAATGCCCAGAACATTATTGCAAGGCTTAAACTCGCTGAAGCTGCAACACATCCAAGGCCCATCATTTTGTCTTCAACAGTGCGGAGACTGGAACCGTGCATTCTTTGGTGTGAGTAACGCATCATGGAAATAGCAGTTAAGGTTTGAAGAATCACAAAGCTCGTACGTCTTTCGTGGTTCGATAACAACACCCTCGTCAAGTTCCCGGCAAGATTATTGAAAATTTATGGGCGTTTCTTCAAAGGCCTGCCCGTTTTATTACGGCCTCGGCAATTCGCCTGGCGAAATAAGTTATATCGATCGGCTTCAACAGATATCGAACCTTAAGATGCATCAGAATGTACCCAAGACCATCTATGCGTTCAGGTGCAACTTGGTTGCCTAAAATAAAGATTGGCACATCGCCATTGTGTCCGTCGCGTATGGAAGCAATCAGTGTCTCCAGCGCGCTCGAAGGCGGTAACCAGTCGGTCAGGTAATCAAGCACATAGGCGTCGTAGCTTGTATGGCGGCGTGCCTGCATCAATACGTCAATGTCATAGTAGGCGCTGGCGTCAAATCCAATGCTTTGCAAACGCTCGCAGAGCGTATCGGCCAGATATTCGTCGCTGTCGAGTACCGCAACCAAGAACGGTTTCGGTTGCCAGGGTCTCGGATCCGGTTTTGCTTCCATAGCACGCTGCGGAATTTCGGTGGATGTGAAGATGAATTCTAACCGTGACAGGCTTACCGTTTGCTCCTCTCCGCGAACCATGAGATTTTGTTGGGTCAACATGAGGAAACTTGGGTTCGACGGGCGGCCCAAAAGCAGTACTAATCACCTTTTGTGTTCGAGCAACTCCATCATGCGCATCGCGTCACGCGGAGCATGTCCATGAATATCATTATTGAAAAAGACATAAGCCGTATCTATCTGGTGGCATGTTGATGCCTGGTTTGCTCCAGCCAGTCTCCATATCGAATCGATATCGGCACGCAGCGCCTTGTCGTCGTAACCGCTTGCATACAGTGCGCCCGGACCGTGCCGGCGTAGATAAATAAATTGACTGGTTGGAAGAAGCGGCGTGTGGAATTCGGGCCAGTCCGAGGCAACGAGAGTGGCTTGATAGTATTCGAGCAGTGCCAGCGTGTCGACATTGCACCACGCTGCATGCCGGACTTCCAACGCAACTTGCAAGCCGCGACGCGAGAATAGCTGGAGGACTTGCTCAAGCCGTGTGAGGTCGGGCGCCATGCTTTCCGGCAGCTGCAGCAGGGCAGGACCGCGATTCGCCTGGGGAATGCGCAGCACGCCATCGATGAAATAGTTCAGCAGATCCCTACCCTGCCTGACATTGCCTTCGCTTTCCAGCTTCAGCCTGCGTCGATGCGTGACCGATTGCGGCGCCTTCAGCACCATTCTTACGCCCGCCGGCAGATTACGCGCCCACGTCTCGACGGTATCCGGCGGGGGAATGCGGTAAAAGCTTGAATTGATTTCAATGGCCGTCATGCGGCTCAGTGCGTAGCGCAACCTGTCCTTTATGCCGCGCGGATAAAATACGCCGTTGTTCCAATGCTTGTATTGAAAACCGCTGGTGCCGATGTAGATTTGCATTCCCGCCCGTCAATAAGTTGCGCGAAACGGTTGCACCGATTCAGGTGCGCCATCTCGCATCATGCCTGTGTTGGCATGCACAGCCATCATAGAGAAGGAAGCGACAGCAGGCATCGCGGCTGCGCAAACCCGGGGGCAATAGCGAATCATGCCTCAGTCAACAAGCCCCCGGCACGCTCCACTAGGCGGTAGACATATGTCCAACTTCATAGCATCGTTCTTCGGGTGCGAGCGCCATGCGCGGCAACTCTTCCCATAGCCTGAAACGCACCAATGTCCAGGTGACTGGTTCGAATCCGCTCACGGCAGCAAGTGCCTCTTCGCGCTCGATCATCGCAGCCGCTTGCTCCCGTTCGGCCATGCGCAAGTCATCCAGCTTCGCATAGGGCTGGATCGGGATGTTCGCGTGCGTGGCGAAGCGAGCTCGTGACAGATTTTCCGAAATCCTCGCATGCCATACCGACCAAGTCTTCACCGATGGCCAGCCGAATGCCTGTGTCACTCCCCCAAAACCGGGGCCGCAGAGGAAGGCATTCATTGCCTCGGCGGATTGCCAAAGATAGAAAGGCGCATAGGCATTTTCTGCTATCCGCCCTGGTATGGTCGACCGGGTTTTGCGACTCGAAAGGTAGGACTTGAACACCAGTCCGGGCAAACCATCAGTCATGTGGCCTTTTTCCGAGATGCGTCGATCGACGATAGACATGTCGTAGTCAGCGGGCAGGGTAAATTCATATTGCATGGCGATCATTTTGTTTTCTCTTCTGGCAGGGTTTGATTTTGGACTTGCTCCATTTGCGTTGCGAGCAAGGTGGCAGCACCGTTGCCGAACGACCAGTCTTCCGCTTCGGTCGTGCTGATCACAACCATCACGTCTTGCGGCCGGATGCCGGGCGAAAGCGCAAGCAGTTCGGCCAGCCTGCGGTAAAACGCCTGCTTGGCTCCGGGACTGCGCCGGCGTCCCGCCGTGATGGTAATCAGAATGAAATCGCTGGACCGGGGGCCGCACAGATAGTGAGGATCAAAGACCAACTCTTCGGACGCGTGCTGATGAATGACTTGAAAACGGTCTTCTGCCGGCACTTCGAAAGTCTCGACGAGTGCTTGGTGCAAGCTATCGGACAGCGCTTTCAGAAATGACGGTGAGTGTCCGTGACGCAGGGAAATACGGCAGAAGGGCATGTTTCGGGACTCCTGTTACGGAACATGGCGATCGAGACTTTTCATCATGGATGCCGCGCTCGCAGCGGCCGGCCAGCCGGCATAGAAGGCAAGATGCGTGATGATTTCCGCCAATTCCTCCATCGATACGCCGTGTTCGATTGCCGTTTGCAGATGAAAGGGAAGCTGTTCGTGACGATAGAGGGCGATCAGCGCTGCGACGGTGATCAGGCTGCGGTCTCGCCTGGACAAGCCATCGCTTTCCCATATGTTGCCGAAGAGAACGGCATCGGTAAGTTGGGCGAGTTTCGGCGCGACCCCGCCAAATCCCGCCTGGCCCAGTCCTGCAAATTTGCTCATTAAGGCTCTCCTTGAAAAATCCGGGGCACCGCAAGTAATGCTTGATGCTTGACGGCTAGCGTAAAGCCAGACGATAGTTAGGAAAATCAAATAGTTTTGAATGCACCATCCAGAAATCCAGGACGATTCCATGCGGAAAATCAATTTCGATATCGACGCACTGCGCAGCTTCAGCCTAGGCATGGAGCT
Source organism: Noviherbaspirillum album (assembly GCF_035916955.1). Lineage (NCBI taxonomy): Bacteria > Pseudomonadati > Pseudomonadota > Betaproteobacteria > Burkholderiales > Oxalobacteraceae > Noviherbaspirillum > Noviherbaspirillum album. The sequence goes on from NZ_JAWIIV010000079.1 coordinate 3,976, forward strand.
CGGCAGCTTTGCAAAGGCCGCGGACAGGCTTGGACGTTCCACCTCCGCCGTGAGCGCGCAGATGAAGAAACTGGAAGAGCAGGCGGGGCAGCGGATCCTTACCAAGGCAGGCCGCGGCATGGTGCTGACCGACGCCGGTGAGGTTCTGCTGAGTTACGCCAGGCGCATTCTGGATTTGAATGACGAAGCGACAATGGCCTTGCGCGGGCTGGCACTGGAAGGTTGGATCCGCCTCGGACTGCAGGAGGATTTTGGGGAACATCTGCTGCCCGAAATTCTCGGGCGCTTCGCCCGCAGCCATCCGGGCGTGCGCATCGAGGCCAGGATCTCAAGGAACGCAGAATTGCTTGGGCAGGTGCAGTCATCCCAGCTCGATCTGGCACTTGCATGGCATTCCGGCGGCGGAACCGCGCATATGGAAACGATGGGCATGCACCCGTTGCACTGGATAGGCCGGTCCGGCCAGGTGCCGCGCGACTGGAGCCGGCGCACGCGGGGCGATGCCGAACCGGTGCCGCTGGTTGCGTTGGAGGCGCCGTGCCTGATGCGAAGCTTGGCCACCGAAGCACTGGACCGGGCCGGCATCCCCTGGCGACTGGTCTTCACCAGCCCGAGCCTGGGAGGCGTCTGGGCCGCGGTGACAGCCGGTCTCGGCGTGACGGTACGCACTTCGCTCGGCTTGCCTTCCGGATTGCGGATTTCGAGGCCGGAAGAATGCGGCTTGCCGCGCCTGCCATCTCTTGGACTCGCCATATACAGAAACCAGGCGGAGCCCGCTGCAGCATGCCGGCGGTTGCAGGACATCATCCGGCAAGGCATCGATGACATGACGTCGCCTGCCGCGCAGCGAATGTCGGTGCCCGGCCGCGTCATGATGACCTGGGAGCACTGAGCATGGAGTTCACCGCAGAGCAAGCCGGGATCATCAACAGCCGCTCCGCCAACGTTGTCGTGAATGCCTTCGCCGGCACTGGCAAGACCACGACCCTGCGCGGCTACGCAATGGCGCGTCCGCGGGCGCGCATTCTTTATCTTGCCTTCAACAAGGCAATGGCCCAGGAAGCGGCCGGGTCGTTCCCGGAAAACGTCGACTGCCGCACCATTCATTCGCTGGCCTACACCGCGGTCGGGTATCGCTACCGCCACAAGCTGGGGACGCTGCGGCCGAATGATCTTCTCCGTCATTACAGCGATGTTTCCCTTCTGGTGGCCGATGTGCTGGCAAAGACGCTTGAAAATTTCATGTACTCCGCCGATGCGATGATTACCGAAGCGCATGTTCCGGACGCGTTGCCGATGTCGGACCGGCTGCGAATCACCGGCGCCGCGCAACAGGTATGGCGCGACATTATCGACGACGGCAGTTCCTTGCCGCTGCCGCACGATGCCTACCTGAAGCTGTACCAGCTTTCCTTGCCGGTATTGTCGAAGCGGTACGACATCATCCTGCTCGACGAGGCGCAGGACACCAACCTGGTGACCGCCGACATCGTGTTCCGCCAGCGCTGCGGCAAGGTGCTGGTGGGCGATCGGCATCAGGCGATCTACGGTTTTCGCGGCAATGTCAATGTAATGGACATGTTGCCCGACGCGGAAGTGCATTACCTGACGCGGTCCATGCGCTTCGGCAGCCTGGTGGCCAATGCCGCCACGACACTGCTGCGCTACATGAAAGCGGAAACGCATGCGATCATCGGCGGCGGTGCCATGGCTGCGCAACCGGACCGCCTCGACCATGCCCGGCCGTTCGCAATCATCAGCCGCACGAATGCGGGCGTGTTCAACCAGGCTGTCAACCTGCTTGGCCAGCGTCGTGTGCATTTCGTTGGCGGCCTGCACAGTTCACTGTTCGGCAAGCTGCGCGACATCTACGGATTGTGGTCGGACCAGGGCGCACTGGTGCAGGATGCGTTCTACCGGGAATTCGGAAATTTTGACGCCCTGGCCACTTACGGCCGCGAGACTTCCGACAAGGAAATCCTGTCCCTGGTTTCGATTGTCAATCAATATCGCACCGCATTGCCGGGGCTGATGGATCAAGTCGGCGGTCAGGCCTGCGCAACTGCGGCCGAGGCGCAAGTCCTGCTACTGACCGCGCATCGTTCAAAGGGATTGCAGTTCGACCAGGTGCTGCTTGATGACGATTTTCAGGACTTGGTCGACAAGAGGGGGCGGCGCACCGCTGCCCATGCAAGCAATGCAACCGAATTCGAACAGGAAATCAACCTGCTGTATGTGGCGATGACGCGCGCGAGAAGCGCCATTCAGTTCAATCGCCAGTATCTGGCGTTCATCGAGGCCGTCGACAAGGGAAGCCTGCATCCGGCCGGATGACTTCGATGGGGCATATCGCCGTTACAGCTTTTGCTCGGGTTCGCGCCGCAATGTCTTCATATGCAGTATCCAGGCGCTGACGGCCAAGCCGATCACGGCCAGCAAGCCTTTGATCATGAGCGGGCGCACGATGTAGATGGAATAAGCCATGGAGGTCCAGAGCACGACCAACGTGACGACCTTGCCCTTGAACGGAATGCCTTTCTTTTCCTGAATGTTCGCCAGGTATTCGCCGAACAATGGGTTACTCAGCATCCATCGGTGAAGGCGCGGCGAACTCTTCATGAAACAGGCGGAAGCCAGCAGCAGGAAAGGTGTGGTTGGCAGGAGGGGCAGAAAGATTCCCAGAACGCCGAGTGCCACGGCAATGAGGCCGACCAGGTTCAACAGTATTTTCACGTCGTGATCCGTTTGTCTCCGCGAGCAATCATCGGCATGGTGGGTATGGCTGGCATAGTTGTCAGATATCCAATTTACCATGTCAGATGCCGTTCTACCATCGCTGGTACACTAGAGGCTGCCGAGCTAATTTGGCAACGATAACTTGTGCAGGCAGGCGCCTGACTTACCTGCCGTGCGATAACACTCCGTACGCACCCATGACCCGCCAGTTCCCGCAGGCCTGGCGGTCGCGCGTTGCGGCTTGATCATCCGTCCTGCGTTGGGCAAAGCGAGCACACTATGACTTATCCGAATACACAACTGTTCATCAACGGCCAGTGGCAGGATGCTGCCGACGGCCGCACGCTGGCAATTCACAACCCTGCTACCGGCCAGGAAATCGGCAAAGTTGCCCATGCCGGCCGCGCCGATCTCGACCGCGCCCTCGAGGCCGCCCAGAAAGGTTTCGAAACCTGGCGCGACATGCTGCCCGCCGAGCGCAGCAAGATCATGCGCCGCGCCGCCGGCTTCATGCGCGAACGCGCCGAAAACATCGGTCGCGTGCTGACCCAGGAACAGGGTAAGCCGCTGGTCGAAGCCAAGGGCGAAGCCTTGGCCGCCGCCGATATCATCGAATGGTTCGCTGAAGAAGGTTTCCGCGTCTACGGCCGTATCGTGCCTTCCCGCACTAGCATCGCCGTGCGCCAGATGGTATTGAAAGATCCGGTCGGCCCGGTCGCCGCCTTCACCCCGTGGAATTTCCCGATCAACCAGGTGGTCCGCAAGGTAGGCGCCGCGCTGGCCGCCGGCTGCTCGATGCTGGTCAAGGCGCCCGAAGAAACACCGGCCGGCCCTGCAGCGCTGATCCAGGCTTTTGCCGACGCCGGCCTGCCGCCCGGCGTGCTCGGCCTGGTATATGGCAATCCGGCGGAAATTTCCAGTTACCTGATCGCTCATCCGGTCATCCGCAAGATCACTTTCACCGGCTCCACGCCGGTGGGCAAGCAGCTGGCCGCGATGGCCGGCCAGCACATGAAGCGGGTGACGATGGAACTGGGTGGTCATGCGCCGGTGATCGTAGCCGAGGATGCCGACATTGCGCTGGCAGTCAAGTCGGCCGGTGCGGCCAAGTTCCGCAATGCCGGCCAGGTATGCATCTCGCCGACCCGTTTCCTGGTGCATGAAAGCATCCGCGGCGAATTTGAGCAGGCGCTGGTCAAGCATGCGCAGGCACTGAAAATCGGCGACGGCCTGGCCGAAGGCACGCAGATGGGCCCGCTGGCCAATCCGCGCCGCCTGACCGCGATGGCGGAATTCACCAAGGACGCCATCGAACGCGGCGCGAAGGTGCTGGCCGGCGGCGAACGCATCGGCGATGCCGGCAACTTCTGGCAGCCGACGATCCTGTCCGATGTGCCGGTGGATGCGAAGGTGTTCAATGACGAGCCGTTCGGTCCGATGGCGGCGATCCGCAGCTTCAATACGCTGGAAGAAGCGATTGCCGAATCGAACCGCCTGCCGTACGGCCTGGCAGGCTATGCTTTCACGCGCTCGCTGAAGAACGCGGACCTGCTTGCGCGCCGGGTGGAAGTCGGCATGCTGTGGGTCAATATGCCGGCACTGCCGTCGGCGGAAATGCCGTTCGGCGGAGTCAAGGATTCCGGCTACGGTTCCGAAGGTGGACCGGAGGCGGTGGAGGCTTACCTGAACGTGCGCTCCGTCGCCGTGATGAACGCTTAAACCTGTCGACCGCAGCCGGATTGCACCATATTGCGGTCACGCAGTCCGGTACGCACCGCCATGCAAAAGCCCCCTGCCATTCGAATGGCAGGGGGCTAATGAGATGGTCACCCTCCACCCTACGAGCGGTTACGCTAGTAGGGTGTTTTTCTTTCACCGGAGCGGAGGC
>NZ_JAWIIV010000080.1:0-8430 GCF_035916955.1 Noviherbaspirillum album
CAATGTGGAAGCGCCAGTGGCAGCAGGTCATTCCCTTCTTTGCGTATCCCCCTGAGGTCAGAACCATCATCTACACAACGGATGAAATTGACAATGATTTTGTAAGAGGTTGTGTATCAAAGACGCATTTACTGAAGTTCGGCCACAACAGGATTCGGCCTGCCGATCTGGTGTTTTTCAGATCGGCAGGAGTCAGAAGTTAAACTGTTGATAAAGTCAGTGTGTTTTAACCGGCCACTCCGCTTTCTTGCCGTTCTTCGGTCGGCTCTGTTGCCATCGGGAGAACAGGCGTTGATAGTTTCTTTCTGTTTGTTCTGCCAGGATGCGTTCCTGGTCACGTACCGATTTCAGGTTATAAGCCGCATCGATTCCTTTGCGGCTCCCACGCTGAGCGGGCATGCCTGCCTGTAGCTGGAGTTGACGTCGCTTGTGGTTCACCAAAACCGGTCGCTCCCATGCGAATGGTTCGTCCCGCGTTAGGACATACCACACAATGATGGCGAGCTTACGTGCACACGCCACAGCCGCGATCTGCATTCCACGTCGATCTCGGATACGCAAGAAGAACGCACGCAGTGGCCCTGGTGTCTGCGCTGCGGCCCATGCCGCCTCGACTAGCATGCCACGTGCATGGGAACGCCCACGTTTACTGATCTTTCCATGCTTGGCAGGCTGAAGGCCGGACTGGTGGACTGACGGATTAAGTCCAAAGTAACTGACCAATTTCTCGGGCGATGAGAAGCGCCCAATATCGCCGATTGCAGCCAGCAGGCTGACAGCAATGATGGAGTTGACGCCAGTGATCGTAAGCAGCCGATCGAGCTGGTGATTATGCAGTACAGTTTGCGCGAGCGGCATTTGCACCTGCTGTAAATCTTCATCAATTCGATCGATACTTCGTAAGCGTTGCTCAACGCCGATGCGTTCATCGAGCGGCAGTGGTTGCCGTGAAAGCCAGGCCCGGCCCGTCTTCCCAAAGAGGTCTGACATCGGACATGGCACAATGAGGTGACTCGCGAGCACCGCATGTACTTCGTTTTTCAACCGCGTTCTCTGCCGGATTAATTGCGCCCGCCTGGCTACCTGCCGGCGCAATGCCTGGGTTTCCTCATCAGGTATCCAGAATTCGGGCAAGAATCCGGAAGCATACAACTGCGCCAGAATGGCAGCATCAATTTTGTCAGTTTTGACCTTGGCCTCTGCGATAAGTCTCACTTGCAGAGGGTTGGCGACAATGACACGTCCTGCATGAGGCTTTAAAGCAGCCACGATAGCAGCGGTATTGCCAGTGGCTTCTAGTACGACATGGTCGTCAGGACCTAGTCGGCTCGCATACTGATCCAGCTCAGGATGCTTGAGAAGGACACGTGGTCCGGGCCGGACCATTCCGTCTTGCAAATACGCAGTTTCCGCGACAGAGCGGGAAACATCCATTCCAATAATGCGCATGGCTTTCTCCTGGTAAATAAATACCATGGGAGCAAATGGGCGACACGACAACTACGGATTCGCGCTCGCGGCGCAACCGGGCGGGTCGCAGGGGCAGCCAACTACAAACACGAGCTCACAGCTCATCGTATACAACCGGCTTGCCCACTCTTCGTGCTCCCCTGACGCCCCTGTCCCGGATGGTCACACCATACGCCAAAATTGCAACGGCGGGAACAGTGTGGCGCCAACCCATATCATGCCGGTTACCAATGTCATCGAGAGCTTGCATATGCGACTGCGCAAGATCGTCAAGAACCGGGGGCACTTCCTCAGTGACGAGGCCGCGACCAAGCTACTGTTCCTGGCCTCGCGCAATATTGGAAAAGATTGGAAGATGCCGCAACGAACGTGGAGGCAGGCGGCCAATCAGTTCGCCATTATGTTCGGCGAGCGCTTCACCAACGCTATCCAATAAACCGACCCCGCACACAAATATCCTGACAGGTCCAAGCTATGCCGATTTCACGTCGTAAATTCGTCGTTGCCGCTACAACTGCACCGTTCATATCCTCTTGCGCGACAGACCTTTCTAAATACAGCGAGGAATCAATACCCGAGCTAGCAACTAGACTCGGCGTCGGCGCCATTAGCTACGTCACGCTCGATGTCGGAAAGCCTAGCGCCAGCGTGACGCTGTCAGGCTGCGCCTCGAATGTTCATGTTAATGCAGAAACAATATTCCAAGCGGCCTCACTCACCAAACCGGTTATTGCATTCGTAGTGCTGAAATTGGCGCAAAGCGGCAAGATCGACTTGAACGCGCCGGTGTCACTCTACTTACCTGAAGGTTATATACACCGCCAGAACCCATTTAGCTCGAAAGCCCCAGTAGTTGATCTGGTAAAGCCTGCCACATTGGCCCGTATTCCTTTGACGACATTACTCAATCACACTTCCGGCCTACCAAACTGGACGAGCGGAGCGCTCTCCCCTCAGTTTGAGCCGGGCGAACGATGGCAATATTCTGGTGAAGGTTATGTCCTTTTGCAGGCAGTCATTAGTGCTGTGACCGGACAGGACATTGAGTCTTGCGTGACGAGGTATGTCTTCGATCCACTTGGAATGCGGCGTTCGAGATTACGCTTAACCGAGGATGTTCGTGGACAGCTAGTAAACGGCGCTCTGCGGCTTGGCCTCGACCGCCGGCGAGAATTCAAAGAGCCCAATGCGGCAGCATCGCTGTATACGACATCGGGAGATTATGCAATGCTGCTCGAAGCCTTGCTGTCAGATGAGACTTTATTGCCATTAACATTGGCGAATCCCATTCCAACGGCACCCGAATTAGGCCTTGCTTGGGGCCGTGGGTGGGGCATAGAGATCGCGGCCGGTGGTCCCTACCTCTGGCAGTGGGGTAAGAATCCCGGGTACCGATCATTTGCGATGATGTCGGCATCGTCCAAAGACGGCTTTGTCTTGTTTACCAATAGCGAACGGGGAATGCCACTAGCCGCTGCGCTCGCTCGCGCGACCATCCCGGCTGAGCACGGGGTATTTCGTTTTCACATGTTGGCCTAAGCTAGGCACACTCACCTTACTCTGTGACCGCTTTCTGACGCATTTCGCATTGGGTCCTCTTCCAGATTCGCTTATACCTATTTCAAGTGAGGGCTTAGCAGGATTCGTGAAGATATTCACCAGTCCCGGCGAAGACATTGCTGGACATGATGGGGACGTGCGTCTGAATACGCACAGGGGACGCGACAAGTTCCGGCTTTCCTACAAACGACTCTTCAGAGAGATTATTCAGACCTTGTTATCCATTTATGATGTACTGCCCTACCTATTGACTTCCGAAAAGTGGATAGTATTAAAACTTTTTTTGCACATCGTGGCTGTTGTCGGGTATGAACGAGATGCCCTAGGCGACCTCAGCCGCCTAGGGCAGGTACAAAAAGAGTACAATCAAGCCATGGCATAATTTAGACGCTGGACCATGCTTGTGTAACTACGCGGCGATCCACGCACCATGAAATCCGAAAGGAACCCGGCATGGCAGCTGTACTACGGCAATGGGTCCGGCCGTGATATCTGTTGCATGGAACACCAACAGGTCACTGCGTTGCTCGGCGTTGCGCCATGCGGTCATCACAATCCAGCCGTCCCCTTCATTGGCCGTTTCGTGGCGCGGCGCGAATACCGGCTCTGATAGGACATCGCCTTCCGGCAGGCTGTAGCGCTGCTTGCATCCTGTAGTGAAGTCATGGCAGGTCAATGTCGCATACAATGCATTTTCCGCATCGTTTCTGGGCTTACCATCTGCATGGCAAACGTACCAGCCGTAGCGGTTGTACCGGCCCGCGTATCGCTCGTCGATTCTTGGGAATTCCGCGGGGACGTCGTCAACGACCGCACGCTCGATCTTCCCAGGCGGCGGACCATTCAGATCGATAGTCCAGCGCGCCAATCTTGCTGCTGATTTCCCGGGCTCGCCCGGCCGTCCGTCAGCATAGGGCATCCCCGGAGCCATCTCGGCCTCCATCGCATATACCGTAATCTTGCCATTGGTTTCCCAAGCATTCATGAAATGAAATACATGGCACGCGTCCATGTCCAGCCAACACATTGCACTAATGTCGGCTCCCTTTTGCAATACACCAAGGTGGACGATTCGATCCGTCTCCCACGCAAACAGCGGTTTACCCAGCATGGCTCTATCCATGCTGGAGGTGAGCGGCGTTATTGGAAACAGCACATGCCCGGTTGTCGCAATGAAGTCGTGCACCATGCTGGCATAAGGCGCATGGAACGATTCCATTCTGGCGACCCTGCATCCCCTGTCCAGGGTACCGTAATGCATTTCAGTCGTACCCGGCCCGCTTGCCGAGTAAGCGAAGAAGTGCAGTTCGCCGGTCTCGGGATCCGGTTTAGGATGAGCAGTAAAGCGAGATAAAATTGCTCCGTCGAAACTTTGGTAGCCCTTCGATTCCAAGGTAAGCGGATCGAATTCAAACGGCTGATGCGATTCTTCAAGGGCGAACAGACGGCCAGCGTGGGAAACGATATTCGTGTTGGCCGTTCCCGTACTGCGGCCAACGACCGCCGGATCGCTGGTCGCCGGATTGCCGAATGTTCCGAAAAGCGCCTTGCCAGCCTTGTTCTCCAATTGCCATTTTGGTGTGCGCATCCAGCGGTTTTTGTAGGCGACCTTCCCGCTCCCAAAGTAAAACGCGTGGACCATGCCGTCGCCAGCAAACCAATGGTAGAACTGGTCGCGTGGGTCGAATTGAGGATTCGGCCCAACACGATAAAGCGTGCCGACCAGTGCTTCCGGTAAGGTGCCGATGACACGAAGCTCCGTAAAGTCTTGTTCGCTGCGAACCGGCGCGAAGTTACCGGTTAAAAAATGATGAGTTGAAGTCATGCTGAGTCCTTGGTTTTGCTATTGATCGGATTATTGGAAAGTGCCTGCAGTGCGTTCTCTAGATAGGAGAGAAATGGTCCATCTGTGCCCGAGCCAAACCGTAATGCCGGCTCGTGCATAAAGGCCTGCTGAAGTTTGGTCGCCAGTGCCAGGTCACCGCCCACCTTCTTGCTCTCCAATGCTGTCCACTCCCGTGCGAGACGCTGCAGCTCTGGATCTTTTGGATCGGTGCCGATCGTCATGTGACTGCGTATTGCGGCAATGAGCGGCGGCCATGATGTTGTGTGCCGGATATAATGACGACGCAAGCTACGGATCTCGTCGCTGGTGCAGTACCTGGCATAGATTTTCAAACGGCGGTATGCCATGGCGTGTGAAATATAGGTCATTCCGGCTTGGTCTATTCCGGATATCAGCTGCAGGGAATCTTCATTCCACTGCATGGTGTAATATTTCATCAACAGTCCTTCATCGCCACCGACTTCCGCCATAAGAAGTTGGATCCAGCGGTACGCTAGTTCCTGCGCTTCGTCAGTGTCGGCCTTCACGCCTTCTGTCATCAGCTGCTGCAATGAAATTGTCATTGCTGCTTTCTCTTTATCGCAGCTTTCGTCGACAGAGGCGCGTCGGGCCGCCAGCGCGCGGCGTTCGTCGTCATTGAAATATCGGGAGACAGCCGACATCTGCGCCAACGCGCCGACCCAGTCATCCATGGTTAAGGCAGCGGATTGTTGAACCCGTGATCGAAGTTCGACCAAATGATCACGCAGGTCAACTGCATGGCTGATCTGGTGATCGAGAAAGGCAATCTGCTCTTCCATTATGTCTGGAAAGGTTGCATTACCAGCGGCCAGAACCTTCTGGACTTCGGCTAGCGGAAGACTGAGGCGGCTGAGCGCTTGTATGCGATAAAGCTTGCCAACGTCTTCCAGACTATAGAGCCGGAATCCGCCCTCTGAACGCGTCGAGGGGGAAAGTAGGCCGATCTCGTCGTAATGTCGCAGTGCACGTATCGTCACGCCGGACCGCTTTGCCAACTCGCCAATTTTTAACAGCATATGGACTCCTAAAGTTTCAGATATGCTAAATCCTACCGCAACGAGAGAGTCAAGCGCCTCTCAGGGAATCTGTCATTATTTTTGTGGGCGGAACCGGTCTAGCTGGTAGCGTTGGTGAAGCCGCCCGCCCAACAATGGCGAACTGTTTGGTCTCCTGCATCAGCATCCGCTACGGCGTCTTCGAGTCTTTTCCATATCGCACAAGGCTAGGAACAGCAGCTTGGTCGCCGTCCTGTTGTTGGGCAAGTGCCACTAGTTCCTTGCGGTCCTCCCACGCCATTAGAGTGGTCAAACTGCGGAACAGGTGCATGATGCAAGTCTGGATTTGAGCTTACGCTTAGGCCGCCTCAATGGCTTTCGGGTACCCGCGTAGACCGTCGACGACAGCGATCATGATGTCGATCAAGCCATCCTTCTTGAAGTCGCTGAAGACCTTGAGCTAGCACCTGGCACCTTCGGTTATTTCGTTCCTCAATCCCGGCGCTTCCTGGGAACATCGGCACGCATGCCTAGTCCCAGATACACTGCTTTGCTTTTGTCCTTTCCTTCATCAGGGATTTTGAGCCGCAATACATCGAACTACACGATCGCGCAAACGGTTTTGAGGGGCGTTGCTGCAATTGCGTCAGTTCCTCAATGATTTCGCCAGTGATGGTAGGGATCGGGCCCGGTGACACTTCGGTGCCGTCGAACTCCAGCAAATGGCCCTAGATCTCACGTACGGCCACCCTGCGTTCATATATGCTGATGACATGGTCGTCACAACCGGACATACCCCGTCAGTGCTTGGCCATCGACTCCTTCGACCAGTTTGGCGGCCGGTTTTTCCTTTATCTAGCGCCTATCGAAATATGCAGACAATAGTTTTTCATGTCAGCGATTTATTACGGCCCGCCTATGAAAACAAAACCTCAGCCCGCGATGAATTACTAGAGGCAGCCCAGATTAGATCATCCCACTGACTGTTCCGAACATCCGCAAGCTACTCTGGCACTTGGTATGGCGAATACCGCCACTACTGCGCTCACTATTGCCTAGTCCTATTGACGACGAAGATATCAGGCCTTCGCTATATTCTGCCGTTACCGTCAAGGCGCTAAGCATGAAGTCACACTGTAGTGCTACAAAAGCAATATTCTAAGGGTTTCCAGTATGTCTGGGAAAGTTGCGCCGCCAACTGTCAGAGCTTTCTGGATCGCGTCGAACGGAAGCTCAAATCGGCAAAGTACTTGTATGCGAGAGCGTTTGCCAACGTACTCTGGACTGTGAAGTCGGAACAGACTATCCAAATGGTGCCTATTCAAGACACCTATCGCATTGCAACCAAGTGCCGCAAAAGTTGTGCCGACGGAACGCTCGGCCAATTCGTTAATATTGAAACGCATGAGTGATCCTGAGTTTCCTTATGTGCAAAACCCTCCCACTAAGGGAGAGATGGGTCGGATTTCTGACTAGTTAAGTTGGACGTGAATGCAGGAAGATGTATTTATAGGCATATTTGGTAGTCAAGCTACGCATCTAAATATGAAAACGCTGACAGCCTTGCGCGATCTTAATGGCGTAGGTCTAATAGAGGAAATCTACGTACCAGATCTTAGGCTGCCAATCGACTGTACGTGAAACGGACACTCTGGGTAAGAGTTGAGTCACTAGCCGGAATCTGTCTTCTAAACGTGCGAAAGGCAAAAGCCGGCAGATCTCAACGTAATGTAGCAAGACACGTATCGCGGCAACGGTTCACTTGGACGGTTCTCCAATTCGTAAAATATGACTTCTTATGAAGTTACCGACATGTTAAAACGTATCGTTACGAGAGAGTCAAGTGGCAATTTGGAATTCAAATAGCTGGTTCAGATAATAAAAGAGATGACTATTTAAGTAGTTTGCTAGCGAGATACGGGAACTTCGAAATTAGAACTCATTTCGTAAATAGGTAGTCAACGCTCTTTTCGTCATGACGGAGTTTCATCATGGCGCGGAGAGAAGAACTTACCGATGAACAATGGACGATTCTGGAGCCGCTTATTCCCGCTCCTGTACGACGGTAAGCCAGCGAGCGTTTCGCTGCAGGTTTCACAAACTAAAGATTGTTCTTCGTTCATTATCCATAGTAACTATTTATTTCAAAGGCGTAGATGTATCGACCCAGCGGAATCTGCTCAGACTATGCTGCTAAAGCAAATGCCTCAGCAGGCGTTCTCATGCCCAGCGCTTGATGCGGACGCCGATTGTTATAGAAGCCAATCCAGTCTGCAATGACCCGGCTCGCATGCTGCAAGGTTTCGAACCGATGGCGGTGTACACATTGCTCTTTCAGTGTACGAATCACCCGTTCCACCATGCCGTTCTGCTCCGGGCAATGCGGTGTAATGAGTTCCTGCTTCAATCCATAGCTTCTGACCAGCGCGGTATAGCTGCGGCTGGTAAAGACCAGGCCGTAGTACATGCAGAATGTCAGCCATCAAGAGTAGGAGCATCCTTCTGTTTGTCCGTTTACCGAAGGAGGAACCTGAGATG
>NZ_JAWIIV010000081.1:0-7837 GCF_035916955.1 Noviherbaspirillum album
CGGACGTGGACAAGAAAGGATTTACGGCGGCGATGAAGCCGGTGTATGACCGCTTCGTCACCGACCCGGCGCTCAAGGATGTGGTCGCCACGATCCAGAAAAACGCGAAGTAAGCGGCAGTCCGGGCGATACCCTGGCAACCAGCGTGAGCGGCAATGCGTGTCGCTTACGGAAAGCAGTCCCTTCGCAATCCGGCTGCTCGTATTTGGATTTCCCTGCAAGGCCCGACATGGAGACAGCGGTTCGCCCGACCGCCGATCACCGAAAGCGATTGATTCACCGTCCGGCATTGCGGAATTAAAGAGTCTCTCTCCCAAAGGGGTTTAGGTCATTCCGAAGGTCGGAATGACCTTTTTTCGTTTGGCGGGCGAATTCCGGCATATCTTTCGGCATGTCTTTCGGCGTATTGCCGGCAACGAGCCGAACCTGCTTAGGATTAGGCCTAGGTTTTTGCGGCGGCTATTGCTGCGACTCGCCGTAGAACATGCGCTTCAGCGCCTGGTTAAGATGGGCACGCATCGCTTCACGCGCCGCCTTGCCGTCCTGCCGGATAATCGCATCGACGATGGCGCGATGTTCCCGCTGCACCATCATCTGGCGCTCGACGCTCTTCTCGCGCGACAGATTGCGCGACAGAGCGATGCTGAATCGCGTCTGATTCCTGATGGAGCTCAGTACCGTATGGAACAAGGGATTTTTCGAAGCTGCGGCGATGGACAGGTGGAAGGCAAAATCTTCCTCGGTACCGACCGCATTCATGCGGATCATCCTGTCGAGACTGTCGTAGGCGGCTTCGATCTGCGCAAGATCCTTCTCGTCGCGCATTCGCGCCGCCATTTCCGCGGCTCCACCTTCGATTCCCAGCCGGAATTCGTAGCAGCGCTGGATATCGGACAGGCTTTCGAGTTCGGCGAACTTGAGAATGGGCTGGTTCGGCGGACGGCCGACATAACTGCCCGACCCCTGGCGCGACACGATCAGTCCGCCGACGCGCAACCGGGCCAGCGCCTCCCGCACGGTCGGACGCGACACCTTGTACTTTTCGCTCAGGGCTTCTTCGCTCGGAAGCCGCTCTCCCTCTTTCAGTTCGCCATCCATGATGGACCTGAAGATGGAGCCGAACATCATGTCGGCGAGGTTTTCACGCTTTTTAATGGGGCACTCCGCTAACGAAATGTTGGCAAGCCCGTGGCTTGCGCACAGCATCACCGGGGCAAGCGCCGGTACTGCGCCGACATTGCTTCCAGTAGTTAAGCGAAGTATACCCTTTTCCGTATTTCAAAAATGAAAACCGCCCGGCGTCTGCACGCCGGGCGGCTTCATCGGAGACTGCCACGACTTATTTCTTGGAGATTGCAGCATTGGCCAGCAAGGCCAGGCGCAGGGCGGCAATTGCGGAAAAGGAAAGCAAGGGAAGGTATTCGCTGAACATGGTTAGCTCCTTAAAAAGTGTTTTGCTGGAATTATCTTAACCAGCGATGAGTTATAAATCCAATTACATGTTCTGATGTCTGCCATTCCCATGATGAATAATTTATCTTCCTAGAATAACGTCAGCTGCCTCTTCGACACGTGCTGTTATAAGCAGATATAAGCCCGCCTTAAAACGGCTCTGTTGCGATAAGGCGGTCAGCGCGAGAGAAAATGCGAGGTATCTGTCGTTCAGGCGACCAAGGAGTGGAGCCGGTCGGCCGCGGAAGCAACTTGCCTGCTGCGGCAGTCAAGTTGCCTCTTCCTGATCATGTGCATGGTCTCGATACCGGTAAGGATCCTTGAAACAGACCGGAGGGATTTGAAACCGAGCATGGGCCGGATGATACGCTTGATCGCTCGATGATGTGATGAGTGGAATGGAGGCATTGTCCGGTTCCCGACGCGACGCAAATGCCCTATTGCGGGAATGCATACGTGGCTGCGAATGAGGCGAGTCAGCCTCGCAAGGGACAGCGCCGCAGCCCGGCCCGCCCTGTGAAACGGAGCAGCCTGGGTCAACCGCCGTGTACGCCGATCTCCATCGCGATTTCCATGGAATCCCGAGGTTGCAGGACTAGCACGCCGGTATCGGTATGGCCTTGCGCCATGAGGTTCATGCCGTTGTTGACATGACTGACCGGTTCGAGCGCAATAAACTCGCGTCCATCGGAGGGGCGGAACACCACCAGGGACGCCAGCCGTTCGCAGCCGCCGATCGTGATCCTGCGGCGACGTGCCGGATGTTCAAGAACGGCGTTTCCGCTCCAGCCCTGGAAGCAGTTGTCGACCGCGAGCGCCTGCGTTGGCCGGCTGTCGCTGAAATTCCAGCCGCCTTGTGTCAACGCCGACTCGCGCGGCAGCATGTGCTCGTCATTGAGCCAGACGCGCTGCGCCTCGAAGCTCACGCGTGAATCCGGATCGATGTTGAAGAAGGGATGCCAGCCGCCGCCTGCCGGGAAGGGCGCGGTGCCGGTATTGCGCAGCGAAAGCCGCAGGTGGAGAGCGTTTTGCACCAGGGTCAGCTCCTGGCGCACCGTGTACGGGAACGGCCAGTGTCCATCGCCCGCATGTACCAGGGATACGGCGAGATGATGATCCTGCAGTTCATCGATGTGCCATGCCTGCATCCAGGCGTTGCCATGGAAACTGTGCGGCGCGCCGGCGCGGTTGCAGTCGAGTTCGAAAGACCGGCCGCCGAACGCCAGGCGCCTGAATCCGACGCGGTTCGAATAAGGAATCATCGGAAAGCAGCCGAATTTCATCGTCTCGCCGCGCGCAATCTCGTCCTGCGATGTTTCGCGCAGGATGTGAAAGCCCGTTTCCAGCTCGAAGAGCCGCGCCACCGCCGCCCCGTGGCTTGGGCTGACCCAGGCCTCGAGATGACGGTTGCGCAGTTTGACCAGCTTTCCGCTATCCCTGTCCAAGTTAGCCGGCTTAACCGATATAGGCGGTTTTCACCGTCGTGTAGAACTCGCGTGCGGCCTTGCCTTGTTCGCGCGGGCCGTAGCTCGATCCCTTGCGGCCGCCGAATGGAACGTGGTAGTCAACCCCGGCCGTCGGCAGGTTCACCATGACCATGCCGGCCTCGGCGTGGCGCTTGAAGTGCTCCGCATATTTCAGCGATGTGGTGGCGATACCGGCGCTCAGGCCGAACTGGGTATCGTTCGACGCCGCCAGCGCTTCCTCGTAATCCTTCACGCGCAGCACGCTGGCCACCGGCCCGAAGATTTCGTCGCGGTTGATCTGCATGTCGGCCGTCGTCTCGGTGAAGAGCGCCGGCTGCAGGTAGAAGCCATTGGTTTCGCGCTGCAAGCGTTCGCCGCCGAATACCAGCTTGGCGCCTTCACGCTTGCCGATCTCGATGTAGCGCAGGTCCTGGTCAAGCTGCGACTGATCGACCACCGGGCCGATGTCGGTGCCAGCCTTCAGCGCATGATCGATGCGCAGCGTTTGCATGCGTTCGTGCAGCGCATTGACGAAGCGGTCATGGATGCCATCGGTAACGATCAGGCGGCTCGATGCCGTGCAGCGCTGGCCGGTCTGGAAGAATGCGCTTTGTAACGCCACATTGACTGCGACATTGAGGTCGGCGTCGTCGAGAATGATCTGCGGGTTCTTGCCGCCCATTTCCATCTGCAGCTTGGCCAGGCGGCCGACCGCTTGTGCGGCGATGCGCTTGCCGGTGCTGACGGAACCGGTGAAGGTGATGGCATCGACCTGCGGCGACTCGATCAGCGCGGAGCCGATTTCCGAGCCCTTGCCGATGACCAGGTTGAATGCGCCCGCCGGGAAGCCGGCGCGGGAAATGATTTCCGACAGCGCCCAGGCGCTGCCGGGCACGAGTTCCGCAGGCTTGAAGACGACCGCATTGCCGAAGGCCAGCGCCGGCGCGATCTTCCACGCCGGGATCGCGATCGGGAAATTCCACGGCGTGATGATCGATACCACGCCTAGCGGTTCGCGCGTGACCTCGACGCGCACGCCGGGACGCACGGAATCGATCAGGTCGCCGCTGGCATGCAGCACTTCGCCGGCGAAGAAGCGGAAGATGTAGGAGGCGCGGGCGACTTCGCCGATGCCATCGGCCAGCGTCTTGCCTTCTTCGCGGGCCAGCAGGGTGCCGAGTTCCTCGCGTCGCGCGAACAATTCGCGGCTGACGAAATCGAGTGCGTCGGAACGTGCCTGCAGCGTCATTTTAGCCAGCGCCGGCACGGCCTGGCGCGCGGCGGCCACGGCCTGGAACGCCTGCTCGGCATCGGCCTGCGCAAATTCGCCGATCACGTCGGAAGTGTCCGACGGATTGATGTTCTGCAGGGTGCGCGCACCCTGCACCCATTCGCCGGCGATGAAGTTGTAATACGGTTTCATGTTGCCCTTTCAATCAGGTGAGGATGCGCAACCGCGGCAAGCGTGCTCGCCGCGGTTGCCGATCTTATTGCGCGCCGAGGCGGTTGATCAGCTCGCGCAGCGTTTCATATTCCTGCTCGTTGCAGGAGGACAGCGGGGGACGGACCTTGCCGCCGCCATGGCCGACGATCTCGACACCGGCCTTGATCAGGCTGACGGCATAGCCCGGCGTCTTGTTGCGCAGTTCGATGAACGGCAGGAAGAAGGTGTTGAGCAGGTGATCGACGGTCGCGTGGTCGTCTTCGCGGATCGCGCGGTAGAAATCCATCGCGGTCTTCGGGATGAAGTTGAATACGGCGGAAGAATAGGTCGTCACACCCATGGCGAGGTAGGGACGCGCGAACACTTCCGCGGTCGGCAGGCCGCCGAGATAGACGAAACGGTCACCCAGCTTCTGGCGGATCGCAACCATCAGGTCGATGTCGCCGAAGCCATCCTTGAAGCCGACCAGGTTGGGGCAGGCATCGGCCAGGCGCACCAGCGTTGCAGGCTGCAGCTTGCATGGTCCGCGGTTGTAGACGATGACGCCGATCTTCACCGATTCGCAGACTGCCTTGACATGCTGGAACAGGCCTTCCTGGCTGGCTTCGCTCAGGTAGTGGGGCAGCAGCAGCAGGCCGTCGGCGCCAAGACGCTCGGCTTCCTGCGCATACTGAATGGCGGTGCGGGTGCCATAGCCCGTGCCGGCGATGACCGGCACGCGGCCCTTGAGGCGATCGACCGCTGTCTTGATCACGTTCGGATATTCCTGCTGCGTGAGCGAGAAGAACTCACCGGTGCCGCCGGCAACGAACAGCGCCGTAGCGTTATAGGGAGCCAGCCATTCCAGGCGCTCTGCATAAGTGCCGGCGTTGAAGTTGCCGCTCTGATCGAAATCGGTCACCGGGAAGGAGAGGAGGCCCGCGCCTACGGCGGCTTTAAGTTCAGCTAGATGCATGTTCGTTGGTCTATTCAAGGTTGAAGGAAAACTTGCGCGCAGGCGGAGCTGGAAAGGTGCATAACAAGCCTGTTCGAGGTCGCATTCGCGGGCAAACTTGGAAAACGTCACACATCATACAACTTAACTTCAAACAAAACAACTGCAAATGTCGTGAAAAAGTAAAGCCTTTTAAGTCCCGGCCTCCGGGATTAAAGCCGCCGCGTGATGGAGGCGCTGTTATGCCGTTTGCCGATCAGCGGCATGTTCCGGGTTTTCATGACAAGTCTCTCGTCCCAGATGTGCACTGGTCTTGCATGCCCAGCCGAAACTCAATAATGACACGGCAGGTCCCTTGACGGCTCTATGGGACGGGGCTTGACAACAGTACAAGTTGGTTGCCAATGCTGGCGTCATGTCGGGTGCCAAAGTAGTGCGGAGACTGGGGAGGAATGTGCTTACAAAGTAAGAACGTATTGCTTAAGGTGCATAAGCTAGAGGATTGTCGCCGGTCGGGTGGCGCGGCATCTGATAGCAGTGGGCGCACAAAAAACATTGTGACAAGCACTTGACATTTTACATGCGACTCCGGTAACCTCCGTCGTCATACATCTTACATATAACAAGTTGCGTTGCGGGACGCTGTATAGCCAAGACTTTGGAGCGTTCGACTGCGGCGCGGCATGGCCAATACAAGGAAACAGTCAATGATGAACCGACTTCTCATTACGGGTGCGGCAGGCGGATTGGGAAAGGTGCTGCGCCAGCGCCTCGCGCCGTTCGCAAAAACGCTGCGCCTGTCAGATCTCTCCTCGCTCGGTACCGCCGCGCCCAATGAAGAGTTGTTTCAGTGCGATTTGTCCGATGCGGCTGCAGTACATGAAATGATGACCGGTGTGGATGCGGTCGTGCATCTTGGCGGCATTTCGGTAGAAGCCGCATTCAAGCCCATTCTTGACGCCAATATCGTCGGCGTCTTCAATCTCTACGAAGCGGCCCGCAAGCTCGGCGTCAAGCGCATCGTATTCGCCAGCTCCAATCATGTGATCGGCTTTTACAAGCAGACCGAAAAGCTCGACGCCGACGCGCCGATGCGCCCGGACAGCCTGTACGGCATCAGCAAGGGTTTCGGCGAGCTGACATCGCGTTTCTATTTCGACCGCTACGGCATCGAGACCGTGTGCGTGCGCATCGGCTCCTCTTTCCCCGAGCCGGCCGACCTGCGCATGATGTCGACCTACCTCAGCTACGACGACCTGACCGAACTGATGCGCTGCTCGCTGCAGACGCCGAATGTCGGCCACACCATCGTCTACGGCGCATCCAACAACCGCGATTCCTGGTGGGACAACAGCAAGGCCGCGCACCTGGGTTGGCAGCCTAAGGACAGCTCGGAGCCGTTCCGCGCCAAGATCGACGCCCAGCCGCCGGCTGCCGCCGACGACCCGATGATGGTGTACCAGGGCGGCCGCTTCGTGACGCACGGACCCTTCGACGTTTAACCGTTCACGGCGGGTATCAAGCATGAGCAATCCACACATCACCCTCGTTGCCGACGTCAGGAACGGCGTCGGCGAAAGCCCGGTCTGGGATCCGCAGACCCAGTCGCTGTTCTGGGTCGACATCCCCGACGGCAAGCTGTACCGCTGGACGCCGGCCGACAATTCGGTGAAGTCCTGGCAGGCGCCGGAAATGATTGCCTGCATCGGATTCGACGGCCAGGGCGGCTTTGTCGCCGGCATGGAAACCGGCGTGTTTTCCGTGCAGTTCAAGGAAGGCGACGCCATCGGCGTGCGCCGCATCGCGGCGGTCGAGCATGCCGAATCGCCGATGCGCTTCAACGATGGGCGCTGCGATCGCCAGGGCCGCTTCTGGGCGGGCACCATGCACCTGGACATGTCGCTCGCGCGCCAGGTCGGCACGGTGTACCGGCTCGACGGCCGCGGGCTGCTTCCGCAGATGGAACGGATGATCGTGCCCAACGGCATGGCGTGGTCGCCGGACGGCCGCACGATGTATGTATCGGATTCCCATCCCACGGTGCAGACGATCTGGGCCTTCGATTACGACATCGATGACGGCGTCGCGACCAACCGGCGCGTCTTCGTCGACATGAATCCTTATCCCGGCCGCCCCGACGGCGCCGCGCTCGATGCCGACGGCTGCTACTGGATCTGCGGCAACGATGCCGGCATGGTGCATCGCTTCACGCCGGAAGGCAAACTCGACCGCAGCGTCGAGCTGCCGGTCAAGAAGCCGGCCATGTGCGCCTTCGGCGGCAAGAACCTTGACACCCTGTATGTGACGTCGATCCGTCCGGATCATCCTTCGGTGGCGACCGAGCAGCCCCTGGCTGGCGGCGTATTTTCTTTCAATCCGGGAGTCACGGGGATCCCCGAGCAGCCGTTCTCGTTCCCGGCGTAAGGCCACGCAGTTTCGGCATTCAGATTTTAGATAACAGAGGAGACTCGAGCATGAACAACGCATTCCAGACATTCAAACGCAGCGCAATGGCAGTGGCCCTGGCCGCCGTGGCCCTGA
>NZ_JAWIIV010000082.1:0-7031 GCF_035916955.1 Noviherbaspirillum album
CTTCTTCATGTAGAACTTCCTCTTTTTATTTGTGGAAAATTCTACCTTCAACTCCGTTTAATTTCCGGGGGGATTACCAGGCCAAGAGATCAAATGAAAGAAAACAGATTAGCCTCGGCTTGAACGTCAAGCGTACTTTCTATACCTTCAATCAAAACCATTCCACTGGCTGACTCAGTCGTTTGCACGATATACATGAGGGCCGGATGGAACAGTTGGGTAGTTGAGCACTCCACTTGGAAATAACTCGTATATGCCTAACGCTCTTAGTAACAAACAGACGGAATTTTTTCAGGCCATTCTCGATAGCAGTAATTCTCCGATCCTCATCACCGATGCTCTGAGCGGCGATCATCCCATTATCTTTGTCAACCACGCTTTTGAGCAGGTGACGCAATATACAGCAGCAGAGGTGATCGGCAAAAACTGTCGACTGTTGCAGCGTAATGATAGAGACCAGCCATCCCGACATTTGCTGGCGGACGCAATTAGAAACGGAACCTCGTGTGAGTGT
The DNA here is from genome assembly GCF_035916955.1 of Noviherbaspirillum album. Taxonomy (NCBI): domain Bacteria; kingdom Pseudomonadati; phylum Pseudomonadota; class Betaproteobacteria; order Burkholderiales; family Oxalobacteraceae; genus Noviherbaspirillum; species Noviherbaspirillum album. Next base: position 515 of record NZ_JAWIIV010000082.1, read on the forward strand.
GTGATCCGAAATTACCGCCGAAATGGCGAGCCTTTCTATAACCAACTCTTTATGTTCCCCGTCAAGAGCGAACAGGGCATTGTCACAAACTATGTAGGCATCCAATACGATGTTACCACGGCGCACACCACCCATGCTGCCCTTCAGGAGATGCGTGTCGCCATAGAACATTCCATCGATGTATATCTGAAGGTGGGACCCGACGCCATCGTTATTGAAGCCAACAAAGCCCTTCAAGATGTTTTCGGCTGGACACCGCAGGAGTTAATTGGGAAAAGTGTCTTCCATTTAGTGCCCGCCGAGCGAGTTTCTGAAGTTCAACAGGATCTGGCAGAGCAATTTGCAGACAGTCAACCACGGTCGCTGAACGGGCGCTATCTGCGCAAGGATGGTGGGACGACACTAGTCGAATGGACGTTTTCCAGCGGTGCAGGGAACCAATCGCTCATCTGCCTAGGTCGGGACGTAACGGAAAAATACCAGATTGCCGAGGAAGCTAGGCGAGCCAATGAGCGTAATGCTGCTGTTCTGATGACCATCACTGAGGGATGTTTTTCCGTCGATCGCAACTGGATTATTACGTACATCAATCCTCAAGGGGAAAAATGGTTGCGGCGCTCGTCACATGATCTGATAGGCAAACATCTCTGGCTAGAGTTTCCCGAGGCCGTCGACAGCGCGTTCTTTTACACCTATCACCAGGCAATGGAGACAAAGGCCTTCGCCAACTGCGACTCGTTTTATGAGCCTTTGGGCCGGTGGTTCGAAGCCCGAGCTTATCCATATCCAGAGGGACTTACGGTCTTCTTCATGGATATTACTCAGCGGAAAACTGCCGAGGCCATCCTGATTCATTCCGCAAGCCACGATCAGATGACCGGGCTGATGAACCGCACTGCTTGTTTGGACACCATAGACCGACGCCTTGAAGAGACACGTCATCGGAGTACTCCGCTGGCGATATTGTTTATTGACCTCGACAGGTTCAAAGAGGTCAATGACGCATTCGGTCATCGGGTAGGAGATCAGGTGCTAACTGAGATTTCCCGCCGACTGATCGCTCAGTCCGACGCCAACAAAATACCGGCGCGCATCAGCGGCGACGAATTTATCTTTATTGTCAGCAATTCCGAGCCTGATAAGGCAAAAGCCTTCTCGCATCAGTTGATTGATGCAATCGCTGCTCCGATCGATGTCGAGGGCATCGATATTGCATTGGGCGCGAGCGTGGGTGTAGCGTTCACCGCCGATGGCAACATCGCAGCGGACGAACTCGTAAATCAGGCGGACACCGCCATGTATTGGGCGAAGGAGTCGGGGCGCCACGCTGTCTGCCTGTTTTCTCCCGACATTGATCATTGGGGCGCGCAACGACTGAAACTGCGACATGAAATTCGCCCGGCGATCGAACAGCGGCAGTTCGTGTTGCACTATCAGCCGCAGTTCCGTGTGGCAGACAATGCCGTTGCAGGAGCCGAAGCATTGGTGCGATGGCAGCACCCAAAACTAGGGTTACTGAATCCAATTGCTTTCCTTGAGATTGCAGAAGCATCGCCGGTTATTAACGAGCTGGGTGCCTGGATATGTGACGAGGCATGCCGCCAGCTGGCTAGCTGGAATCGCTTGGGCCACACCCTTATCATGTCTATTAATGTTTCAGCAAGGCAACTTGGTAACCCTGCGCTGCACGAGATGTTCGCGGCCTGCGCTCGCAAACATGGCGTTGATCCAAAATTCATCAAGATCGAGATTACCGAGAGCATGTTGTCCCAAGATGTTTCAATTGCGGAAGCGGGACTTAACAAACTCAAAGAATACGGGTTTCGTATCGCCTTGGACGACTTCGGAACGGGTTACTCAAACTTCACTTATCTTCATCGCTTTCCAGTCACCGCGCTAAAGATTGACCGCTCGTTCGTGCAACCCATTGCACAGGATGCCAAGGCGTTGGCAATGCTTAATGGGATCATTAGCCTAGCCAAGGCTATCAATCTGACAGTTATTTGCGAAGGGGTGGAAACGGAGAATCAGCGTGAGGCGCTATTGGGGACTGGATGCGACCTGATCCAGGGATATCTAACGGGAAGACCCCTAGTGGCTGAAGAATTTACTCAATTGCATCTAACTAATGTTCGAAAGTAAATGATACCTTCTACGGACGCAGCGCGAGTGATCAGGTCTGTCGGAATGCGCCGTAAGGATTGATCAATATGCCGCTCATGCGGCTTCGCGCTTGTTTAGCATCGACGCCGATGAGAAGTTCTACTCAGGTCTTCGGAGTTTAGAAACTGAATCTGCAATTTGGATAATCTGAGGGGAGGGGACGTACTGAAATTCCGTGCCGCACTGACACGCCTGAAGTGTGCCGGAGTAAAAAGCGTAACGGGATATTGTATCGAGCGGTTCACCTGCGCACTGAGGACAAAACAAAGGTACAGCATCTATCAAATAAATCATCCAGTTTCGTTCCTTTGAACGTTCGTCGCGCGTCCATCCTGATCTCGAAATGAAAGGTGCTGGATCGCATCTCCTCAAATGTTTGTACCCATAGAAAAGGGACTGCACCAGGCGGTTAATGCAGTCCCTTTGTGCCTCCTACTACTGCCAGTCTTTCAGTGGCACACCAGAATAATATTGTGGTTTCAGTATAGGCCCTTTGCTAGCCATCAGACATCATGGCTGATGTGCCTGCTTCAACACGACGCACTTGTCCCGAAACTTGTGACTTCTCTTATCAGCCAGTCGTATCGGTTTTGATCAAATCTCTTTTGTAGATTCCTGGCCAACCCGCGAAGGTGACTCGGCAGGTGAAACGCCATTGATATTTGTTTCAGTAGCTGCATCTGCTCTTCATGCATGACTTCTCCAAGAGGATGGCGTACGAATACCAGAAAGTGCATCGTTCAAAGGAGAGGTGAGATGCTCCGGCCTTTTGTTGCTCTTCGTTGCATGGAGAGGACGACCCATATGCTTGCTAGGCTAGGATCAGACGGATGATAGAAATGCAATATAGGCAAGTAAAGCGCTACTTGTCATGTACCACCAGCTGCGTCGTTTGGCGGCGTGGTCTTTGAGCCCAAAGATAGGACGTCGGGACGGGCTGAAGCGGTTCATTTTCTCTTACAGTGTTGTAGTAACGAAGAGCACTCACTTTCGCGTTGCAACAGAGAAATGTCAAAGCAAATCTGCGCACATTCTTTGTGCCACGCCAACTTGTGGCGTGTGAGCCGCACGACTGCCTTTGTCAGCCATCCAATTCCGGGAAGTGCTGCGTACGCGCACTGAGGTGCTTTGGTGACACTCGGCGTATCACCCGTAGCGTCTGACCGTCGCTCGGCAAGAGGGCCTCAATCGTCACACGGTGCAGTGTAATGCTTTTGACAATTGCCGGAATCAGTAATGGCGGCTGACCGGCGGCGAAGTAAGATTTCCAGATGACTCGGTCGCCTTCTTTCCATTGATGCGTGCTCATGCCGATGATTCTATAGGCGCACTGATGTGGTCTTATAGATTAGCTCAACCGATGAGCAGAATATGCGTACCGGTTAGATAAGTTGAACTAAGGAAAATAGTTTCTGTCAAAACGCCGTGAACTCTACTTGACGGTAGATTTGGCCCGGTGCCTTTGAAGGCCTCCGAGCATTTTTATGCCGACTATGGCAAGTCGATCGCCGTGATCTGCTGTGGTCCGCTACTCGAATCAGTCAGTCGTCGGCCGTATAGTACTGGCGGGGGAAGCGTTAGACCGGGGTAATGAAAAGCTTGCTTGCCCTTGGGACTCACTGTGGGCTCATAAGTGACCTTCTGGCCTTCCTTGAGCGTCTTGAATCCGGACGAATTGATCGCCGAGAAGTGCGCAAACAAGTCTTCGCCACCGTCATCCGGGCTGATGAAGCCAAACCCCTTCGAATCGTTGAATCACTTCACCGTACCAGTTGCCATGTGCGTCTTTCTATAGTTGATGGATAGTCTTTGGAGGGTAGACCAACAAAATTAGCCGCCCGAATCCATTGAGCAGCCTCGTTTCAAGCACCGATCAACATCGCGCAGTTTACCGTCGATGAATGAAATAACAAGTTATTTCGATGGGTAGCGGCCGTAGGAACACCAAAGTTTCCCATCCGTTGATGCAGCGACTTGGTCCTTGAAGCATTCACAACGGATCTCAAGCAGCCCAATAGCATCAGCAGCTCTCGCCGCGGCGGGTACTCAATAGGCGGTACTTAAACAGACCTGGCGATCTCAGCGAGTGTTGCATCAATGCATCCGCGTGCGGCACGCGCCGTCATGTAAGTACGCAGGGAGGCGTTGCGCCTGGCGACATTGGCAAATGACTGTCCCCGCTGTCCGGGCAAGCCCGGCTTGGCGCCAGCATCCAACAGATAGTCAACCGCTTCGATGACACCTCGTTGTGCAGCCTGGAAAAGGGCGGTTTCATTTTTATCATTCACCAGATGCACGTTGGCGTTGGCTTCGACTAAAAGCCGTATTTGATCAAGCCGTCCAGCCCGGGCAGCACTAAACAGCGGTGTCTCGCCATCCTTGTCTCGCGCATCAGGTTTGACGCCTGCTTTCAGCAGCAGCCCCGTGATCTCTGCATTCTCGGCCACATGTAACGCCGTCATCTGTTTTGCGCCATGTCCGCGCGGGTCACCACCGGCGTGCAGCAGGCGGCGCACCGCATCGGTCCTGCCGCTCCTTGCAGCCATGATGAGCGGAGTATCCGTATTTGGGCGGCTGGCGTTCACATCGTCACCGGCGCCAAGCAGCCGGTCAATTACGGTAACAAGTCCCTTACCGGCTGCAAGGTGAAGTGCTCGCAGTCCCCGCTTGTTGTGAATACGCCAGTCGATGCCGCGATCGAGGAGAAACAGCGCGCATTCCTCACATCCTGCCAGGATCGCGTGCGACAGTGCAGTCTGCCTGGAACGGTCAACGGTATTGATACCGGCGCCTCGCTCGTCGAGCAAAAGGGTAAGCGTATCAACCGCGCCGGCAGAAGCGGCAGCGAGGAGGCTTTCATTGTCGTTGTTCAGGGTAGTCTGACGTTTATTCGCGGAAGGCATTCTGTGTCTCAGTTTAGTTGCTGACTGGTAGCCGGACCAGGCATGGTGGACATGCTGGCACGTCTACATGTCTGATGCTGGGTGTTATGACAGCAACGAGCGCAAAAGATCCTTATAGCCTCGGTGCAGTCGCATACCTGAGCATATGCATCGCTGTGGCGGAAATGCCGCGTGGAATAACAAATGTCTAACCATGCAATAAAAAGCAGGCTACCCTTATGCAATCGATAGAAAGTTGTCAACGGACGCAGGGGGACATAATGGGTGCCATTGGATATATCGTAGCGTCCATTACCATGGCGGCGATAGTCGGATCGGTTGCTCTTTGGGTGAGCCGACGTCGGGTCAGAGAAAAAGGAAAAGGTGCCCGCAGCTATCCGTACGGCGGCGAAATGGATGACTTGAACAAACTCCTGCAGGAAGGCGCCATCTCGCCGGAAGAGTACGAATTGATCAAGCGGCGGATTCTGGCGGGGCAAGTTTATTAGGCTAATCGCGGACCTTGTTGGCGTTCTAGCAACCTAATACGGCTTGCGTTGAGCGCACCGATCTATGTGTCGGTGCACTCGCGACCCTATCGACATTGCCTCAAACACCTATGCAGTACCGGGCGTGCTGCTATTCATGACAAATAAAGCTACCCTTAATGAACGACGGCCTTCTTTGAGTAGAGGCGTTCGCGATGTTTGCCTTCGGCGTTGATTTCGCCGTTCTTTGACATGACACTCAGTGCGTTCGACATACGTTGGGCGAGCTTCTTGCGATCTTCTGCGCTCGGCTTGACGCCAAGGGCATTCAACGCTGCCTTGAATATTTCGGAAGCGGGCTGTGGAGTGTCCGTCAATAACGTCGGCCAAAAGTCCCTGCCGGTTGGCGGCAATCTTGATTGCCGAGTATTCCTGGTTGCCGGCGCTTTCGATTTACTAGTGGTCCTCCCACTGGTCTTGGCGGCCTTCGCTGTAGGGGCTTTTGACCGTCCGCTCGTGGAAGTGCCGTCGATGTTCGTCAAGGTTTCCAGCACCCCTTCGAGGTTCTCGACGAGCTTGGCGTAGTACTCCATGCCCTGACGGGCATGCATCAATTCAAGTTTGACAGCTTGTGCAGCTGATCCAATATTGGCCATGAGTCGCTCCTTGAGAAGGGATGAAGATAGGGCGTAATTAAGCCCCTTATGGACACGTATTAAATACGTTTTGTTCAACTTGTAAGATGATGAATCTCAATAACTGAAATATAGGTCGCCATTCTTAAGTAACAACCATGACTACCATGTGGTTAATGGCAGGAAGGCGAGGTTGTGTCGGATTCTGCGTCCAAGACTAGAGATCACAAGGGACCTAAGGCAGAGGAGCTGTTGAAGCAGGAGTCAGCGTGACCTGGTAGAAATCGTGTAGCCACCCGCTGAGTGAGTCTTCATGTTATTTTTGACATGGAGGCATGTATGCAGAAGC
>NZ_JAWIIV010000083.1:0-6864 GCF_035916955.1 Noviherbaspirillum album
TGCGCCCGAGAGACTATGACAGTTATTTCAAAGGAAGGTTTTGCACTATTGTTGCGGGGGTGCTGACACGCGCTTGTGCAACGACGCCGTCAATGCGTTCCATAATAATTCGAGCGATATCGATCTTGTCACAAGGGTCAATGACCAATTTCTCATCCTTTGGCGCGTCGTTACGCCGAGTCTGGCAGGGAAATGAACGATCCACCAACCTATGCCTGCATCGGCACAAAGAAAAAAGCCCGCAGTCCTTGCGGAAGTTGCGGGCGAATCCAATTCAAGAAGAGTTGGAGGAGACAGGGACATAGTACCGGTGTACAACACTATTGTCTTCTTTCGATTGCGAATGACAGACATTCGAAAAACGTATAACATCCATAATAAATCTATGGTCACCCTCCTTTTCGCAAGGGTAGATTTTGGGTGTTGTGGTTGGCTNGGGACATAGTACCGGTGTACAACACTATTGTCTTCTTTCGATTGCGAATGACAGACATTCGAAAAACGTATAACATCCATAATAAATCTATGGTCACCCTCCTTTTCGCAAGGGTAGATTTTGGGTGTTGTGGTTGGCTTGCCTAAATCTATCCGGCGTCACAAACAGGGAATTTTTCCCCGCGCCACGATGAGAGTCGCGCCTGAAATTCCTAAAAAGCCCAACGGCCTCAGGGGCCAACTTTTTGTCGAGGTTGTCTTTCAGGCCGTTATGCCGTTCACGTCATCCAATTTCTACGGTCGCAAAACCAGGTGGGTTCTTCGCTTAACTTAACGCTTGTCTTTTAGGCCGCTATGGGCGCCTGATTAAGACGGAATTCAGTATGCCGAAAGGCTAGAGACCAAACCGTACGCGCATATTTGTTAGCCAATGCACAGGCCACGACATTGCAATGCTTTCGGGTTAACATTTTCCGCACCCAGTCCGACATCACTCCGGTTTGCTTATCTAATCGCTGCATGTATGATCTGGCACATTGCACCAAGAGACGTCGTAGGGTCTTGTTGCCTCGTTTGCTAATCCCGAGCAGATTGGCGCGTCCACCAGTACTGTATTGGCGTGGTACCAATCCTAATGACGCGGCGAAGTCTCTCCCGCAGCCATACTGTTTGCCATCACCAAGCTCAGCTGATAAAAGGCTGGCAGTAATTGGCCCTATACCAGGCACTACTAACAGACGCTGCCCTAGGTCATCTTCACGTAATTGCCTCACCAGTTCCTTCTCCACTTCGGCGATCTGCTCTACAAGATATTTGTAATGCATATGCAGGTGAGTAAGGACGGATACTAGCCGGGCTGGCAGGGAGTGTTCTGCCAGCACGGAAGGAAGTTGCTTAATGGCCGCTGGGCCGACCGGAAGACTAATTCCAAACTCCAGCAGGAACGCGTGGATTTGGTTCGATGCCTTCACCCGATCGCGCACGAGCGACTCTCTTACACGATGCAGCGCACTGAGGATCTGTTGCGCTTCGGTTCTTGGCGTAACGAATCGCATGTTGGGACGAGACGCAGCCTCACAAATTGCTTCTGCGTCGATAAAGTCATTCTTGTTCCCCTTTACAAAGGGGCGAACAAACTGAGGATTGATGAGTTTGACTTCATGCCCGAACGCAAACAATTGGCGTGCCATATAGTGGGCACCTGCACAAGCTTCCATGACGACAGTACAGGGGCGAAACGTGGCTAGAAAGGTGATGAGCTGCTTGCGGGTGCACTTTTTACGCAAAATTGCTTTACCACGCGCGTCCTGTCCATGGATATGGAAAGAATGTTTACCTAGGTCAATCCCGATAAGTGCGACGCCGTCCATGATGATCTCCTCTCGAGTAAAAACACCCTATCAGGGTAGTCGCTGATAGGGTGGAGGGTGACCATCTCATTAGCCCACAGCACAATGTACTGTGGGCTTTCACGAGTCTCCTGCCGTCCTCTTTGGGACTGGATTTTTATACTGCGCAGCGATTCTCTATCAATTTCCCGGTTTTGTCATTGGGCAGTGCAATATGGCTAAGGCCGGTTTGCGTTCAAAATCTCGACTGCTCGAGTTGATTGCGCCCTTGCGCCTTTGCCAGGTACAACGCCCTATCCGCCGCATTGACGAGATCCATTCCGGATTTGATGGCACCCTGCCCATTCGCATGGGACGCCAATCCGATGGAGACCGTCACCTTGAACGACGTATCCGCATCCACCGTGTGATGGAAGGACGCAATAGTTTCCCGGATCCGATTCAACACCTTCGCCGCCGCGTCCCCTGGTGTACCTGGGAACAGCAGCACAAACTCTTCGCCGCCATATCGCGCAAAGATATCGCCGTTACGGATTTGGGACTGGATGACGCGTGTCACCGACTGCAAGGCGGCGTCGCCCACTGCATGGCCATAGGTGTCATTGATGCGCTTGAAGTAATCGAGATCGAGCATCGCGACCGCCAATGGCCAACCATGCCGCATTGCGAGTTCAAATTCCTTGCTGAGCGCATCGTCAAAGTAAGCCCGGTTGTGTGCACCGGTCAATGCGTCACGCAGTGCACGTTCCTCCATTTCACGAGACTGGCGCAGATTGGCAATGAAGATCAGCTCCTTGGCTTCCGCGACCAGCGCGTCCGCTTGTGAGGCCTCCACCAGCGGTGTGTCGAAGAGATCTTCGACTTCCTTTACGCCTTCGCGCATGCCATCAATAATGTCGGTGAATGCTTGCGCCTCCATCCCAAGCCACCGAGCAGCGGCATTGGTGGCACGAAGCGTCACCACGGGATCCGTCGGTTTCATAAAAACGTCGGCCAGATAGCCGGATACGGCGACACAGCTGTTCGAATTCACGGCAATTTCGCCGTTTGGCTCGATATGACTGGTCAGGCATGACACCGCGAGGTGATCCGGCAAATGCCAGCGTTTGAGCAGCCAGTATCCGACTTCATCGTGGCCGGAGCCGAACGCTGTGCGTTCTGCCTGTAATAGCTGGTCGTGATCTGCCGCTTCTGCGGTGGCTTGCGTATAGTTCTCCGCACATGCGGTTTGCATGGCGAGGATGCCGATATCCTGCAGCAGACCAGCCAGCAGCAAGTCGTCAGCTGGTAGCTTGAAATGCTTCGCCAACACTCGGCATGCCAGTGCAGACAGGATGGAGCGCTGCCAGAATAACTGCGCTTCACTGCTCTGACGGGAAGATTTCAGCCCTCCCACCAGGGAAAACGACAGCGCAATGGTAATCGCCGCATGTGTACCTAGAAGACTAATCGCTTGCCGCACATTGCTGGCTGATCGGCGCGAGTTATACAGGGGTGAGTTAGCCACCTTGAGCATCTTGGTGGCCAATGCCGCGTCGAACGCCACGGCATCGGCAATTTGCGTCAGGCTGGCATTTGGACTGTTGGCTAATTCAATGATGCGCACCGCGGTCGACGGCGGGGTCGGCAGCGAGGTGCAAATCCTGAGCCTGCGGATTAACTCTTCATTCATGGACGGCGAAGTGTCAAAAGATGGGCGATTGTAGCAGGTGGCAATATAAAACTGGCAACAGGCTTATCATAGGGACGAGATCAGCTCAGCTCGATGCACAACGTATGGTACGCAAAGTTACCGCTTGTGTTCCGTCAAATTCGATGTATGCTAAATCACGCGGCACGGATAAAGAAGAACGTATAACGGAGGCACGCATGTCAGTTCATCTGGAAAGATGCAGTAATGCTTTATGCCGGCGACTCTATGAAGTCGAGCACTTCAGTCCTTGTTTTGGACGCGGCGGCATGCGTACGGGAGTTATCGAATGTCCGTATTGTGCGTCAACGGTAAGCGCCAAACCTTCGCTTGTCTATGTCTGTCGCGCCGTACCAAAGCTTTGGGAGGGATGGTCCGAAGAAGATGTTTCAGAACCGATGTCTTACCGGCCATCCGTTCCTGCGTCCACTCAATCGCGAGTCGCTCCCTGATTAGATAGAGACCGATGCGATGCGAGGTTTGGCCTGAGTAATTACCGAGGCGTAGTATCACTGCGGCTGCAAGCGCTGTGTCAGAACGCACCGGCAGCCGCGCTTCGTACTAGCGCCTGAGATTATGGAGCAGGCTTTGGTCGACGGAATTGCTTTTTCTTCGGAAAGCCTGTCCCCTGTCCCTTGCCATTGGGGCTACCCTGTTTGCGTGGCCATCGAGGCTGCTCGTTGACGGTGCTGGGATTGGATAACCAGGCATTGAGTTGTTCACGTACCTGGCTGATCCCGCCAATGACACGCAAATATCGGTTCCTGAACGTCTTTCGCAGGTACTCGTCTGCGGGCGCAGGAATATCTTCCCGCAACCCCATCATGCGCTGACAGCTACGCAATGATGGTGCCGTACGAAGCTCTTCCAGCGGAACCACTTTCAATTCCAGTTGCGGGAAGTACTGCTGCAGGTCTTCAAAGTCCCGTGGACTGGTGCCGATCAGGGCAATCATGGGTTTGAATGCACTGTTGGCGGAAGGCGGCAGCTTCGGATCGAACAATGGTTGCACATCCGCTTCTGCATGTTCACCGTCTTCCTCATCGTACGCATGGCTTGAGACGATCGAAGGCTCTGCGGTCATCCCGGGCCCATCCTGAAATGAGGGCCGGCTATACGAAGGTTTGCCCTGCGGTTCGTGTCTGCGCGGCTGTTCTCGCGAGGCAGACTGGCTTACCCCACTGAACGCTGCCTGGAACGACGACGACACTGCCTGACTACCGCCCTGCTCCATCATTTTACTGACCAACGCGCTTGCCAGCTCCTGGCAGAACATGGAAACGAACGGACGCGCCATCTCGATGAAATCACCGGTGGCTGGCGGCAAAGGCGATTGAACTGCCTGAGCGCGAACCTTTGGATGTTCAATGTGACTCTGGCGAGGCGCTGCCTGTCGCGCATTGTTCCTATGGCCTTGAGCCAGTTGTGTTCCTGTATCGGTTGGGACAGCACTGACCGGTTGCTCTTCGACGCGTGGCGCCATCGGCGAAGGTTCATCGCCGGCAGTATCCTTTGATTCCGCTGGTATCGGCGCAGTCGGTTGGGCATCGACAGGCGCTATCTGTTTAGCGGCTTTACGGGAAGTTCGCGGCTTTGGTTCATCCGCTGTGACAGCAGCAGTTGCAACCGGAGTGGCACTGGACTGGTCTGATTTGGAAAACAGGTCGTCCTGTGCAGCGTCCCTGACCTTCTGCAAGATGCCGTGGAGACGCTGCCGGATTGCCTGAAAACCCTGCGAGATGGAAATCAGCTTGCGATGCCGATCTTCCGGCAAACACTCCTGCGCCAGGAATACGTCCTTGGCTTTGACTTCTTCCAGCTGAGCTGACTGCAATAGTTCAGGACCCTTGATGTCAAGGAGCCGCCTGGCGATCAATTCCCATTCTTCTTCTGTCCATTTGATGACGGCAGGAGCAGCGACCGGTTCTGGTTTACGAGGCATGAATTCTCAGTATGAAGTGCAAAGATTCAACGAATAAGGCTGTTTCGCCCTGACTGAACGCGTTCAACACACCGATGGCGGGCGTTACGCTACCCATGCGGCATGGAAGGCTTAATTAAGTTCCTTATCGCCATCAAGATGATGTTCGTTGGCTGATGGACCAAGAAAGCTGCCCAACGCAAATCGGCCGGACGGAATCCGGAGACATGCACTTGGGTGGTCAGGTAAACGAATGCTGCAAGAATAGCACGTTCGTGCTCGGAAAGAGAGTCGGGTACGATAAACTTGTAAGGATAGATATGTTATACAACAACAATAAGAGAGCGACATGCCCAATGAAAAGCCGAATGTTCTGGTAGCCGAAGTACCTGGTGTCATTCCCATCGTCCAGGAGGCTTGGGGAGAGTGCTTCGCTTTAAATTTTTGTACTTCAATGCATGAAGCGACGAAGCGGCTTGATGATGGAGCTGATGTGATCGTCTGCGGCACACATTTCGACGAAAGCAGCATGTTCGATCTGCTGCGGCTGGCTAAATCGCTACCAAGGGTGCGAGCCGTACCTTTTCTGTGTGTACGTGTTCTGGATGGCGAGCTGGACAATACAGCGTTTCAGGGGATCAGCATTGCGTGCTGTGCACTAGGCGCTGCCGGCTTCGTTGATTTGAACCGGTGGCGCCGGGAGCATGGATTCGTTCAGGCGCGTGAGATGTTACGTGACCTTGTATTCACATTAGCTGCAGGTCCTGATTGAGTGCCCTGCCGCGCTGACTGCTGGCTAGCCGCCATATTGAGTAATGAGTTCCTTTGCTTGCAGCAGCAAATCGTCACGTACCGGATCAGGCTTGTCACCGGTCGCCATCTTGATATACCCCGTCAGGTCGCGAACCAGTTTGACAAAGGCCGTTCTTTCAGCGGTCAAGCAATCAGGGTCTTGCGATTCAAGTTGTGCGATCAGGCTGAGGACTGAGAGGGGATCAACGACTTCGCAATAAGCAACGTGCCAATCAGCATGCTGGTCAGCGGCTTCCAATGCTTGTTGGCAGGCGATTTTGAGGGCGTCGAGAGTAGGCATCTAGCTATGGATTTTTCACAGTTTTGTCATATTTCAGTGTACCATCCGGCGCGTAGTACCTAAAAAATCCAAGACAAGAGACCGCGAGAGAGACTGACAATAAGCCCGTTCGGCACATCGTCGAGCGGGCTTATTCATTGGCGATATCACCATTAGTTATATCTCTTATAACAACAATAAAGAGGACAACTATGGTGCGTCGCAGTATAGTAACACCTGTCTCCTCCAACTCTCCAAGAATTGGATTGAACCCGCAAGCTTCGGCCTGCGGGTTTTTTTTCGTCTATGGCATGCGCTTGACCTGATATAGAAATTTGTAGCCACTGCTCTGGTTAGTCTTCCAGTTCAAGCACTCTGATTTTGCCATCGTTGCCGG
>NZ_JAWIIV010000084.1:0-6701 GCF_035916955.1 Noviherbaspirillum album
CATCCTGCACCGGCTTTTACCGTTCAAACTGGGGAGATTTCAAACGGAAGAATTGGGGAGTATCCATCCGGCGGTGACACGGTGTACTACAAGTCGGCCAAGTCGGCACCCAAGGTCCAGGACCGCTTCGCCGGTCCGATCAAGGCCATGATCGACGAGAATCCGTCCTTCGGCTATCGGACGGTAGCGCACCTGTTGGACTTCAACAAGACCACCGTGCAGCGCATCTTCCAGCTCAAGGGCTGGCAGGTGAAGAAACGGCCCATCGGCTTCCGGCCGCGGGTGCAAGCGTTACCCTCGGTGGCCAAGGCACCGAACGAGCGGTGGGCAACAGATTTGTGTCGAGTCTGGGCCGGCCGGGATGGTTGGGCAGTGCTGGCTCTGGTGATCGATTGCCATACCAGAGANCTCGGTGGCCAAGGCACCGAACGAGCGGTGGGCAACAGATTTGTGTCGAGTCTGGGCCGGCCGGGATGGTTGGGCAGTGCTGGCTCTGGTGATCGATTGCCATACCAGAGAGCTGCTTGGTTGGCACCTGTCCCGCTCCGGCAAGGCCAAGACCGCTGAGTCTGCGCTGGAACAGGCCCTGATCGTCCGCTACGGCACCTTAGGACGTGTGCCAGTGCCGTTCCTGCTTCGCTCTGATAACGGCTTGGTCTTCACCAGCCGCAGCTACACCGCGCTGGTCAAAAGTTATGGATTGAAGCAGGAATTCATCACACCACACTGCCCTGAACAGAACGGCATGGTTGAGCGAGTTATCCGAACCTTGAAAGAGCAGTGTGTGCATCGCCATCGGTTCGAGACGCTGCAGCATGCGAGCCGAGCCATTGGTGACTGGATTGGCTTCTATAACACCCGGCGTCCGCATCAAGCGCTGGGCATGAAAACACCTGCGGGGGCATTCGCTTTAGCAGCATGATCTGAGCAGATTCTGCTGGGTCGATACATGCATTCTGGACGCACAAAGCGTGAAGGACGCAGATACGGCCCAGAGCAAAGGATATGACGCTGGTAAGAAGGTATCAGGTATCAAGCGCCATTTGGCCGTAGATACCCCGGGGCCTGCCACATGCAATCGAGGTCACGACAGCCAATGTGAACTACCGGGACGCCGGCATACTGACACTGTTGCTCAACGCGGACACGCTATGTGACGTGGTTGGAATGCTGGTCGATAGTGGCTATAGCGGTGAGTCATCAATGGGACGCCCTGTTGACGTTTTTATCGTCAACTTGAGAGTAGTGGAGAACGGTCTATTCGTAAGCCTTTTTAAGCTTAATTTCTGTGTTGATGCTTCCAATTTTTCCGTGAAGCTGGTCCATATGACGCACGGCAACTTCTCTAATTTTATTATCAAGCTCCAGAATTTCTCTGATCATTTCTGCTTTTCGGTCAGCTGATACACCATCCCATTGAATGACATCTTTGTGCTGTAGGAATTCGGCAATAGTACTTCGTACATTGCCGCTCGAAATGAGGTCATCCCAGTTTTCGTCTAGTGTAGCTTTAAGCATTTGGCGCGAAAGCATTCGCATTGCCTCGTAGCGTTCAAGTAATACTGTTATATTTATTGTAGTCATGAACCGCTACTCATTTTTGCTAGGTTCTGCAGCTGTTGTGTCAAAAAGGAGCTTGTCGTATTCATTTTTCCAATAAGGGTATCTAAGGCGGTGAACTGTGCACGATAGCGTTTTTCCGTGGCAGTCAATTGGACATTCAGCGCAGCAGCTCTTTTTTGCAAATCAGCAATGTTGCGATTCGCAGCATCGGTAACGCTAGCAATTGTTCCTGCAGATGAAAGGAAATTATCAAGCAGGGAATTCAAATTGTAAGCGTAACCTTTTGAAAAGTTGATGTTTCCTCTTGATCCTGTTGTGCCACCAACGATTTGCAACTTAATACCCTCAGACGTATCTCCTGCAGCTCCGGTTAGAAACTGCCCGGACCCTGTCGCAGCTACGCCGTTGATAGTGCCAACAACGTCTGCGCCGATGGTTGATGTTGGTGCTGATCCCATCAAGTTCAATGCGGCCGACCCACCCGCTACGTTTACTGCCGAAGTTATGCCATAACGGCTAGACGATATTGTAAGCACGCCAGATGACTGTGTGACGGTGGCTGAGATACCGGCGGTCGAGAATGTGGCATTACTATTGACTGTGGCTTGAAGATGTTCAGCTAACGCACTTGCGGTGTACGTACCCGATGCTAGAGTTACCGTAGCAGTGGTGCCATTAATCCCAAGCGCAAGCTGATCGTTTACTCCGGATTTTATCGTCGTAACTCTAGTAGATGTTGGTGCTAGGCCTAGCAGATCGCTAGCGCCAGTTGTAGTACCTCCATTCGCTACATCAACAGCAGATAACGCTCCAAACTTATTTGATGTAAAGCTAAGTTTTCCTGAGCTATGGGATACAGTAACTTGTCCAGGGAGTACAGCCTCAAGATCAGATTGAACTTGTGCTACTAACGCATCGAAGCTAGCATAGGTTCCAGACGTTAGATCAACCGTAACAAAGCTTCCTCCATCAACAGATACGGAAAGCTGGTCGTTCACGGTGTCGGTAATCGTCAAGTTAGCCGCCGTAGACCCTTCCAATCGTGCCTGTGTGGCAGAATCCGATCCAACAGTTTTTCCTTGCGTTGCAAGGGTTGTCACGTTGACGGCATAACTGCCTGCTTCCGTTTTTGTCGTTGCGCTAACGTAGCTGACAAGGCTATCGGTGGATTTACCATAGGCGGCGAAAAGAGCAGCAAAGTCCCCGTAGTTATTTGAGAGCGCACTTTGAAGCTTAGCATTATCTAGTGACAATGAGCCGTCCTTGAGAAAGGAGAGGCCGACTTGAGAAAGGTTTGTCAACGAACTTCCACCAAGACCAGAAAGTGCAGAAGACAATGTGCTACGGATGCGTGACTGGATATTCTGTATTGAAGCATCTCCAAGTAGTATGCCTCCCTGCTTTGTCGTTGCATTGTAACGTGTGAGAGAATTTAGGGTAGTGTTGATGGAATTGTATGCTGTCACTAGTGACTGCATAGCCGTAGTAACTGCCGCACTGTTATTGCTAAAAGTCACAGTGCTTGTCCCAGTTTTCAAAAGATTAACTGTGGCGCCACCAATTGCACCTGAAACAGAATTCGATGCGCTGGTTATTGATAATCCATTGACTGTCAAAGAGGCATTTTGTGCAGCGGAAGTCTGCGTCAGGTTTTGTGTACCTCCCGGGTCGTACGACAACAAGTTGCTGATAGCAGCATCTTCTCCACTCGATGATATTTTCATGCTCTTTGCCAGTCCAGTGTTATTGGAACTGATAAGGAGCTTGTATGGGTTACCTGTTGTTCCGTCATTGACAATTGATGCAGTGACGCCGAGACCGGCTCTATTGATGGCGTCACGGATGCCTTGCAATGAGTTGTTTGATGAGTCAATTACAACCGTACCGCCAGCTTGTGTGGCGTCTACGTTGAATGTTGCGCCACTATGTTTTCCGCTTGTTACGCTTCCACCACTAATAGTGCCAAACTGAAAGGTTAGCGTAGTCGCGCTGCCGCTTCCAATTGCCGAGGTAGAACTGCTTTGACCTGCGGTCGCAATTGTTTGCGATTGAGCTAGTGCGCTAACGTTGATGCTATATGTACCGGCGGCAGCCGTTCCAGAAGCGGATGCGGACAAAACAGTGCTGTCAGATGAAGTAGCAGTCAGTGATTGGAACTTTGATGCATCTGCCAAAGCAGCGACAGATGTCTGGAATGAGGAAAGAGCACCTTTCAGACTTCCATATGCAGTTAATTTTGCCTGAAAACTTGCTTCTTTTTTTTGCAACGCTGTGAGCGGCTGACTTTCGACCGCCATAAGTTGAGAAACAATACCGCTTACATCCAGATTGGATCCGATACCTGGTGATGAAATAGCCACGGTTGCACCTCTTAAAATGATCGCTCGTAAGAGCTATAACTATAGCGCCTATTCTGCGCCTCGGTAAACGTAGCTGAACAAGAGCATATGTGTTACCGGAATAAGTTGTATTCAAGCTAACACATGTCTCAACTGACGTTTCTCAACATGATATTAGTTCGTCTAAAGATAAAAAGCCTGGCCGAATCATTCGGACAGGCTTTTACTAAGTGTCTACTCTTGAAGATCAGCGGAGCAGGGCGAGTACACCGTTAGGCAATCCATTAGCCTGTGCCAGCATTGCGGTACCTGCTTGTTGAAGGATCTGACCGCGGGTCATATTCGCAGTTTCGGCAGCAAAGTCAGTATCAACAATCCGGCTCTTCGCAGCGCTGAGATTCTCGGACGTTGACTGCAATGTCGAGATTGTAGATGTGAACCGGTTTTGAATTGCACCTAACTCGGCGCGACTGCGGTTCACGGAAGAGATCGCGTTATCAATTGCTGTAATGGCATTGTTAGCGCCTGATGCAGTAGAGACATCGATTGTTGAAAGTGCTTGGCCGCTGCGTCCGGAACCGTATGTTCCATGTTTGACCATGCCAGTAGTTGTCGATGCAGTCCCAGTCGTACCGGCTTCTACGGTGAATGTCTTCGCGGAGCTTAATGTGAAAGTTCCGTAGGTGGTTCCGCCAAGATTATCGATACCAGTTTGCGCACTAGTTAATCCGGTAGCGCTGACTGTGATATTACGACCGTCGGCTGCAACTAACGAGATGCCAGCTGCGGAAGTGCCACCGTCAATTGCTTTTACACCAGTCTGTCCGGATATCGCATTAATCGCTGTGATAACAGCAGCTCGGCTCGCAGCACCGTCTGCATTGGTGGAAATGGACGCTGTTGCAATTCCGTTAATTGTAAGTGTTCCGGTTGCCGTAGACGCGGTCATTCCAGCACCGGCCAACGTCGTTGTATTAACAGTTGCAGCAACCCCTGTTTGTGAAGTCAATTTGTTAATAGCTGCGGCCTTAGATATTGCACTTGCCCCTGCCACACCAAGTGATGAAGACGATGTGTCATCGCTCGATACAGAGGCACCGATAGCAATCCCGTTAATCTTAAAATCACCTGCCACGAAAGCGGTTGCAGTACCAGCAGTGCTCGATGCATATGCAGTTTGAGCAGAATAAGTGCCTGCATTAACACCAGCATTTTTCAGGTTGGTAGCGTTCCCTGTGACTGTGATTTCCTTCGAGGATGTAAGCGTATATTTACCATAAGTCGTTGAGCCGAGATTGTCGACGCCTGTCTGCGCGCTAGTTAATCCAGTAGCGCTCACGGTAATGTTACGGCCGTCAGCTGCACTCAATTTGATGCCGGCAGCAGATGTGCCTCCGTCCGTTGCTACCACGCCGGTTTGACCAGAGATCGCATTGATTGCTGCAATCACCGCCGCACGACTTGTTGCGCCGTCATTAGTTGTAGTGATTGATGCGGTAGCGACGCCGTTGACTGTTAAGGTGCCTGTTGCGGTGCTTGCGGTCATAGAGGCACCGCCAAGTTCGTTTACATCCGCCTTTGCTGTAACCCCGGTCTGGGCAGACACAGCGTTAATTGCAGCAGCTTTTGCAATCGCGCTACCGCTATTACCGGTACTCGATGCATTGTCTGATGAGGATGTTGAGCCACCAATCGCTACACCGTTGATAGTCATATCACCGGCAACGAGGGCGTTGCCGTTATTGCTAGCAGTTAAGGACGACGCCTGAGTGGCGCCAAGTTTATCGGTTGATGCACCGCCCACTGATACTGATATAGTTTGATTTGCATTCGCGCCGACTTGGAAAGCTTGGCTTGTGAACGAACCATCGAGCAATTTGATGCCGTTGAATTCAGTAGTATTTGCTACACGGCCAATTTCCGCGACGAGGGACGAGACCTCTGTCTGAATTGTTGCACGATCGGAGTCAGAGTTGGTAGAGTTTGCTGCCTGGACTGCCAATGTGCGAAGACGCTGCAGATTGTCACCGATGCCGGACAAGGCACCTTCAGCGGTCTGAGCGAGAGAGATTGCATCGTTAGCATTACGTGCTGCCTGGTTCAGGCCACCAATTTGCGAAGCCATGCGCTGAGAAATCGCTAAACCTGCAGCATCGTCTTTTGCGCTGTTGATCCTCATACCGGAAGACAAACGCTGCAGCGCGGTTGTCAGACCCGAAGACGACGATGAGAGGTTCCGCTGTGCATTCAGGGACGCAATGTTGGTATTGATGACGGATGACATATTAATTCTCCTGTATGGATCGGATATTCCCGGCTTGGTCGTTTCCAGGTTTGTTTGCCTCGTTCTTGCGGGGCATTCAACCGCTGTTGTTACCGTTATCGATCAAGACTGGAAAAACTTTAGAGGGAAATCTAATTTTTATTTTTCCGGTCTTGCCGACGCATTGCCGGTCACATGCTTCTTCGGCGGACGGCGGAAATTCTTTAGTATTGATCCGGGATATTTCGCTCTTCCTGTGCAAGTTCCGTGCGAATTTGGCAACCAAGGCGGGCTGCAACGCGTCTCGACGACTGCGTCGAAAATATATTCGACGAAAAGCCTAAAGAAGTTGAAAACCCTGTCGTTAAGCGAAGTCGCCTGCTCCAGGTGCGCTCCAGGCATCGATCCTTGATGTCACGCTATCAAGCTTGCACGGCGCCGGCATGGTCCAGCGCAGCTAGAGCGTGTTATGAACTAAGGAAGTAGCGTTCAGTCAATGTTGGGGATGAATGCACGCAAACCCTACCCAACTGATG
>NZ_JAWIIV010000085.1:0-6196 GCF_035916955.1 Noviherbaspirillum album
TCAATGTCGGCGTCAACCAGAACCTGACGCAGCTGCAGAATGTCGAGGTCAACACCCTCAACAATGTCGGCTCCATCGGCCCGAGCTTCGCCGTGCCGAAGATCAATGTCAGCCCCAGCCAGTTTGGCCGGCTTGACGTCTCGATCTGATTCTGGAAGTGATACCAATTCCGAGTCTTAACATGACAAGTGAAATTGATGGATTTTTTCGGCTGGCGAGGCGCAGGAGGAATCCATAGCGGGGCTATGGATGACGAGTGCAACGCGGCCAGACGGAATAAGACGCGATTTCATGGCATGTTATGGCTTGGGATTGGTATAACACCCGCGCCAGTCGCTGGATCATCGATTTCAGTGACTTCCTGCAACATGGATTTTCGATACGGACGCTGATACGCTTCAACTATCCATCCATGTGTGCAGCCCAGGCCCGATGCAGCGATGCGCCGGGCTGCTTTGCCTTTCAAGGAGAACATCATGTCCAGCATCACGATCAAGGACCTGCCCGACAGCATCGAGCTCGACCGCGAAGCCATGCGCACGATTACCGGCGGCGCACGCCGCGGTGGCGGTACCAATAACGGCGGCCGACAGGCTTCGCCGCACCGCATCCTGGTGCGCGGCAGCGGCCTCGTCGATCGCCCGGCCGGATTCGCGCACAGGCTGGTGCCGAGCAAGCAAGGCTCTTCGCGCTAAGAGGCGTAAACGGCAGACAGCACCGGTTCGTCACCGGTGCTGTTCATTCATCTGGCTTCAACGCCGGCGTTGCGCGCCGGCAGCGTTGAAATCGGGGCCGACTCAGGCGGCTTTCCAGAAAATGTAATCCGCCTGGTAGCGAACGATTTCCCGCTTGCCCTTGCTGGCCGCATTGCACTCCATCGCCGGCGCGACGCCGCCCTTGAGCGCGACGCGCTGGATGTAGGTGACGTCTTTCATGACGCCCGGGCCGCTTGCGGGATTGGCCTTGACCAGCTGGTAAGGCAGGTTGCCGGCGCCCGACGGCGCAACCGCGAGCTGCGTTGCGGTAATCTTCGAACCGTCCGACGCTTCCCATGTGGCCGGCGGGCCGTAGTAGGTGCCTACCTGCTTGCCGCTTCGGTCATTGAGCACGGCCTTCGGTCCCACGAATGCCCATTCCATTTGGCCGGGCGCGGCGGGCGCACCGGCTGCGGCCGCCTTCTCGCGGCATTCATAGGTGATCTCCCCTACGCCGACGGTTTCCATGGCAACCCGGTTGCCCGCCGGGACCTTGATGGCGGCCGGCAGCGCGTCCTGCGAATACATGGCCATCTTTTGCGGCGCGGTGCCGCAGGCGGCCAGCACGGCAAGCGCTCCGAGCGCGGTGGCGATGGAAACGATACGGGCGTGGCATGATGTTTTCATTGTTCTCTCCATAATGATTCGCGATGAATGTCAGCAGCAAAGTCCGATGATTTTTCGGCTGCTGCATCTGATACGCACGCGGCGGCGTTTTGGATTCAACTATTTTCGGAGAGATTTATGTCAGGATAGCCCCTGCCCTGCCTCATGCCTGGCGCGGATTGCGGATAAGCGTTAGCACAACGGCAACAAGTTCGCCCGGCTCGACCGGCTTGACCAGGTGCGCATCGAAACCGGCCAGCAAGGCGTGCTCGCGGTCCTGGCTGCGGGCAAAGGCGGTGACGGATGATGCGGGAATGTTCCGGTTCGGGCCAGCCAGCGCGCGCACCTTGCGGATGAGCGCGAACCCGTCCTCGTCGGGCATGCCGATATCCGAGAGCAGGACATCGAATGTTTCAGCCTGCAGCCGTTCCAGGCATTTCGCCGCGCTGGAAACACCGGTTACCTCCGCCGCATGCACCGCGAGCACGCGCCGGATCAAGTCAAGCGTATCCGGATCGTCATCCACCACCAGGATCCTCAAGCCGCGCAGCTTCTGGAATTCTGCGCTTTTCTGCGCCGAGTCCTCGAAGGACCTGATGTTATCTTCGCGCATTACCGCCACCGGCAGGCGCACCACGAAACATGCGCCCCGGCCGTGGCCTTCGCTATGGGCCTGGATTTCACCGCCATGCATCTCGACCAGGCTTTTCGTCACCGACAGCCCGATGCCCAGCCCGCCGTGGCGGCGCGTGGGCCCCATGTCGCTCTGGCGGAAGCGTTCGAAGATATGCGGCAGAAAAGCCGGGTCGATGCCTCTGCCGCTATCCTGCACGCTGATCCGCAGCGATGCGCCCGCATGCTGAAGAGATACATCGACAGTGCCGCCATCCACGCTGAACTTGATCGCGTTGTCCACCAGGTTGGCAATGATCTGCTGCAAGCGGGAAGCATCCCCCCGCACCGGCGGCGGCATGGCATCGACATGCGTCCGTATCCTGACCGCCTTCTTTTCTGCGAGCGGCTGCGCGGCATCGATAACGGCATGCAGTGCCGCCAGCAGGTCTGCCGGCCCCATGTCGATGCGCAAGGTGCCGGACAGGATGCGTGACATGTCGAGCAGGTCTTCGATCAGCTTGGCCTGCGCCTTGGCATTGCGCTCGATGGTTTCGAACGCCCTGAGTTCCTCCTCGCGCGATACCCGCTGCATCTGCAGCAGCTGCGCCCAGCCGAGGATGGCGCCGAGCGGGGTGCGCAGTTCATGCGAAACGGTCGAAAGGAAATCGTCCTTGAGACGGTTCGCGCGTTCGGCTTCCGCTCTTGCCGAGCGCTCCCGCTCGAGCAGGTCGAGCACATGCTCGTCCCGCTCGCGCACCGCGCGCCGGGCTGCGACCAGTTCCAGCGCGGTGCGCACCGCCGCCGGCAGCTTGGGAAATTCTTCCCTGCGCTTGACGATATAGTCGGACAGGCCGCTTTTCATTCCAGCCGAGCAGACATCCTCATTTCCGGTGTTGGTGAACATGATGACCGGCCGATCCGGATGCCTTTCCCTGATGCGCTGGAAGACCACCAGTCCATCGCTCCAGCCCAGCCTGAAATCGGTGATGACGCAGTCATAGTATGCGTCGATCAGCGCCTCGAATTCCACGGCTTCGCCGGCTTCCAGAAAGCGCGCCTCCGGCATGGCGAGCGCGATGGCGCGGCGCGCAAGCTCACGGTCGTCGGGATTGTCATCGACAAGCAATATCTGGATAGCATGCGTCATCGACGTTCCCCATTGCCCTGCGCCGGCGACCTGACGTTATGGACCAGCCAGTACAGTCCGGTGGTTCTCAGGAGCTCGGTCGTCTCCTGCATGGTCGCCGGCTTTTTCAGATAGGAATTGGCGCCGAGCCGGTAAGCCTCGCCGACATCGGCATCCTGCGTGGAAGTCGTAAACATCACCACCGGCAGAGCGGACAGGCCCGGGTGCGCCCGTATCCACGCAAGCACTTCCAGTCCGTTGCGGCGCGGCAGCTTCAGATCCAGCAGGACCAGCGCCGGCGGTTGCGCCGCATCCGCCGCGCCTCCGAGGAAAGTGATCGCCTCGTCGCCGTCGCGCACCACATTCACCGGAGCCGTCACTCCGGCCTTGCGCAGCGAGCGCTGCACGAGGATCACATCGTCTTCGTTGTCTTCGACGAGGAGAATATGCGGCGAACCTGCCGCGGTTGCCGTTGCGTTCATTGTCGTCATTGCTGTCATTGCGCCTCCCGTGAATGAAGCGGCAGCTCGATCCAGAAACATGCGCCCTTGCCCGGTTCGGATTCCACGCCGCAGTCGCCGCCCATGCGCCGCGTCGCCTTGTCGACAATCGCAAGCCCGATGCCGGTGCCTGCGAATGCTTCCTGGCCGTGCAGCCTTTCGAAAGGACGGAAGATGCGCTCGCTCTGGCGCGGGTCGATACCGATGCCGGCATCGCGCACCCACAGTCTCGCGCGACCCTCGCGCAGCTCGCTGCCGATGCGGATGCGCGGCACCTCCCGAGGCAGGGAAAACTTGAGCGCATTCGACAGCAGGTTTTGAAGCACCTGAACGCAGGCCGCATGGTTGGCGCGCACTGTCGGAAGGTTTTCCCCGATCTCGATCTCGGCCCGCGTATCCCTGATGGGCGCGGCCAGCATGCGCAGCGCTTCGTCGAGCGCGTCCGACAGCCGCACCGGCGCCAGACCCAGGTCGGTTCTCGCCAGCCGGGCAAAGGAAAGCAGGTCCTCGATCAGGCGTTCCATGCGCATCGCCGCCTTTTCTATGCGCACCAGATAATCCTTTCCGGTGTCATCGAGCACCGGCGCATAGTCTTCGGCAATCGCTTCCGCGAATCCCTGGATGCCGCGCAAAGGAGCGCGCAGGTCGTGCGCCACCGTATAGCTGAACGCTTCCAGGTGGCCGTTGGCTTCCTGCAAGGCGCTGGTCCGCTGCTCCACCCGCTTTTCGAGCACCTGGTTGATGGCGCGGATTTCCGTTTCCGCGGCCTTCAGCGATGTGATGTCCGACGATACGCCGCATACGCCGGTCAGCTTGCCGCCCGCACCAAGCAAAGGCACCTTGGCGGAAATGAAATGCCTGAGTTCCCCGCTGCGCGCATCCACCACGCTTTCCTCGAAACGTACCGCCTGGCTGCCTTGCATCGCCTGCCTGTCGGTCTCGAGATGAAGTTGAGCGATGTCGTGCGCGAACAGATCCGCGGACGTCTTGCCGATGATGGCGCCGGCCGTCCTGCCGGTGAATTCCTCGAACGCCTTGTTGACCAGAATGAATTTTCCGTGGGTATCCTTCAAAAAAATCAATGCCGGCGATCCGTCGATAACGCTGCGCAAGAGATTGCGCGCCTCTTCCAGTTTTACGCTTGCCCGCTGCCGAGCGAGGTTGTCGATGCGCACCACGCCGAACGCCAGCCCGAGAAGGCCGAGATTGACCAGCGCCGCAAGGACGATGATGCGCATTCCCTTTTCCGCGCTGCGGCCGGAGTCTTCGATACGCGCGTTGAGCCTGTGGTTTTCGGCTTGCAGCATGGCGTCGACTTCGGCCCGCATTCTCAGCATGTAATCGCGGCCGCGATCGGTCCGCACCAGTTGCTGGGCCGCCTCGAAACCCTGATTGCGCCGCACCCCGATGGTTTCCGCCAATTCCGCAAACTTGAGTTCCTGCTGCTGCCTGAAGGCACGCAAGCGGGCGAGCTGGGGCGCGTCATCCTTGAATCGCCGCTCAAGTGTCATGAGCGCTTGCGGCAGTTCGCGCAACGCCGTTTCGTAAGGCAGCAAGTAATGCTCGCTGCCCGTGATCATGTAACCCCGTTGTCCCGTTTCCGCATTGAGCGCCTGTGTCATGAGATTCTGCAACTCCAGCACGGTAGCCCTCGCCGAAGCCTCGCTCCGCTGGTTGGCGATCAGGTCGCCGACTGCATCCTTGCCGATATAGACGGTAAAGACGAGCCCGACGGCGACGAGCAGGAAAGGAAGCAGGAAACGGTTGAAACTGAGGTGCTGCAGCTTGGCCAATCTATGCTTTCTCCCATGCAATCAGATCCATATCGATGCCTGCCATTCCTGAACGCTTTCAACGCTTTCAACTTAACAAGTTCAAGTTGAGATGCATGGCCGGATGGGAAGTTCGATCTCGCTACCTTGCGCGGCATGCCCATCGGTGGAAGACCGTGTGGTCCGCCGCCAGACAACATAGTGCTCAAGTGTTGGTTCCTGGCCGGCACGTTTCGTCCGGCTTGAGCGCATCGATGCCGCGCACCGCAATCGATCAGCATGAATTCTCTTTCTTTTCATTGGCTTACACCGCTTTTCAACTCGTCTCCGCGACCTGGCACAGCCCCTGCTATATCTCCTTCAAGCGCAACGAAACGCTTGAAACACCGGACCCAACCGACCCTTTACGAACCTTACCTTCAGGAGAATCACCATGAAAGCACTGTCCATCAAAGACCTGTCCGTTTCCAAAGACCTCGGCACCGCCGACATGGCTGCCGTATCCGGCGGCACCGGCTACTACAAGGCCCCTGTCTTTTTCGCCAGCCCACTGTTCAGCATGGCCAAGAGCGAACTGAATTTCGACGCCGCCCAGTCGCTCGGTCAGAGCCAGAACACCATGGTCAACAACGGCAACAACGTCGCCTTCGCCTCCGGCATCAAGTCCAACGTGAACCCGACACAGACCGGCAAGAACACCATCAACTTCATGTCGTAAGCAGATCCCGCGATCCGGCGCCGGCGGAGGCATGGCCTTCATCGGCAGCCCCGGCATTCAGGACGCATTCATCCACTCATTCACTCATTGCAGCAAGGAGCATC
>NZ_JAWIIV010000086.1:1896-6120 GCF_035916955.1 Noviherbaspirillum album
AAAGCCAAGACAGCGTTGGGGTCTGTAGCTCAGCTGGTTAGAGCACCGTGTTGATAACGCGGGGGTCGTTGGTTCGAGCCCAACTAGACCCACCAAACGACAATGGGGGTTTAGCTCAGCTGGGAGAGCACCTGCTTTGCAAGCAGGGGGTCGTCGGTTCGATCCCGTCAACCTCCACCAAACATCAAACCTAAGTCGGTTCGGCATCACAGCGATGCGACGATGAATGCGATTTAGGTTTGATCGTTTTACGATCATTGGCTTTATTGTTCTTTAACAATCTGGAAGAAGTAGTAAAGATTTATCAGTCGNNNTAATAAAAGCCAATAACTGCATAAAGCAGGTCTGTAGCTCAGCTGGTTAGAGCACTACCTTGACATGGTAGGGGTCGTTGGTTCGAGTCCAATCAGACCTACCACTTTATGTGATGAAAACATCAAACCTAAGTTGGTCGCTGTTGTTATGTGATACGACAAAGCGGGAATAGCTCAGTTGGTAGAGCGCAACCTTGCCAAGGTTGAGGTCGAGAGTTCGAGACTCTTTTCCCGCTCCATCAATTTAGGTTTGATCGTTTTACGATCATTGGCTTTATTGTTCTTTAACAATCTGGAAGAAGTAGTAAAGATTTATCAGTCGACTGATGCCTTTGTGATGAGGGTGTTGGAAGACTGGTGGGTTGTGATTGTCATCAATCATATGTATGAAAGAGTTCTCGTAGCGGTAACACGCATGCGAGCAAGTCTGGAATACGGCATATTCATACTCAAAGCTCTATAGCGTTTCTCGGTTCGCTGCCGAGAAGTCAACGTTATAGGGACNAGCAGTGCTATTTAGGTTTGATCGTTTTACGATCATTGGCTTTATTGTTCTTTAACAATCTGGAAGAAGTAGTAAAGATTTATCAGTTGACTGATGCCTTTGTGATGAGGGTGTTGGAAGACTGGTGGGTTGTGATTGTCATCAATCATATGTATGAAAGAGTTCTCGTAGCGGTAACACGCATGCGAGCAAGTCTGGAATACGGCATATTCATACTCAAGCTCTATAGCGTTTCTCGGTTCGCTGCCGAGAAGTCAACGTTATAGGGACAAGCGAATAAGTGCACATGGTGGATGCCTTGGCGATATCAGGCGATGAAGGACGTAGTAGCTTGCGATAAGCTGCGGGGAGCTAGCAAACAAGCTTTGATCCGCAGATTTCCGAATGGGGAAACCCGGCCCTCTGGGTCATCGCACNCTTGGCGATATCAGGCGATGAAGGACGTAGTAGCTTGCGATAAGCTGCGGGGAGCTAGCAAACAAGCTTTGATCCGCAGATTTCCGAATGGGGAAACCCGGCCCTCTGGGTCATCGCACACTGAATACATAGGTGTGCGAAGCGAACGCGGCGAACTGAAACATCTAAGTAGCTGCAGGAAAAGACATCAACCGAGATTCCCAGAGTAGTGGCGAGCGAAATGGGATCAGCCTGCAAGTTTTAGCAGTACGGATAGTGGAACGGATTGGAAACTCCGGCCATAGAGGGTGATAGCCCCTTACATGAAATCCGAATTGTGGAACTAGGCTTGCGACAAGTAGGGCGGGGCACGTGAAACCCTGTCTGAACATGGGGGGACCATCCTCCAAGGCTAAATACTCGATATCGACCGATAGTGAACCAGTACCGTGAGGGAAAGGCGAAAAGAACCCCGGAAGGGGAGTGAAATAGATCCTGAAACCGTGTGCATACAAACAGTAGGAGCCTCGCAAGGGGTGACTGCGTACCTTTTGTATAATGGGTCAGCGACTTACATTCAGTGGCAAGCTTAACCGTATAGGGAAGGCGTAGCGAAAGCGAGTCCGAATAGGGCGATTGAGTCGCTGGGTGTAGACCCGAAACCAGATGATCTACCCATGGCCAGGATGAAGGTGCCGTAACAGGTACTGGAGGTCCGAACCCACTAACGTTGAAAAGTTAGGGGATGAGCTGTGGGTAGGGGTGAAAGGCTAAACAAATCTGGAAATAGCTGGTTCTCTCCGAAAACTATTTAGGTAGTGCCTCAAGTATCACCACCGGGGGTAGAGCACTGTTATGGCTAGGGGGTCATCGCGACTTACCAACCCATTGCAAACTCCGAATACCGGTGAGTGCGAGCTTGGGAGACAGACGTCGGGTGCTAACGTCCGGCGTCAAGAGGGAAACAACCCAGACCGCCAGCTAAGGTCCCCAAGATTGGCTAAGTGGAAAACGAAGTGGGAAGGCTAAAACAGTCAGGAGGTTGGCTTAGAAGCAGCCATCCTTTAAAGAAAGCGTAATAGCTCACTGATCGAGTCGTCCTGCGCGGAAGATGTAACGGGGCTAAGCCAGTCACCGAAGCTGCGGATCTACAGCAATGTAGATGGTAGGAGAGCGTTCTGTAAGCCTGCGAAGGTGTCTTGTAAAGGATGCTGGAGGTATCAGAAGTGCGAATGCTGACATGAGTAGCGATAATGCGGGTGAAAAGCCCGCACGCCGTAAGCCCAAGGTTTCCTGTTCAACGTTCATCGGAGCAGGGTGAGTCGGCCCCTAAGGCGAGGCAGAGATGCGTAGCTGATGGGAAGCAGGTTAATATTCCTGCACCGTCGTTAGATGCGATGGGGGGACGGATCGCGGAAGGTTGTCCGGGTGTTGGATGTCCCGGTTTCTGACTCGGAGAAGGTGTCTAGGCAAATCCGGACACATGATTCAAGGGGTTGGGACGAGTGCCCTAGTGGCGCGAAGCAATCGGAAGTGGTTCCAAGAAAAGCCTCTAAGCTTCAGTCTAACGAGACCGTACCGCAAACCGACACAGGTGGGCGAGATGAGTATTCTAAGGCGCTTGAGAGAACTCGGGAGAAGGAACTCGGCAAATTGGTACCGTAACTTCGGGATAAGGTACGCCCTGGTAGCTTGACTGGCCTGCGCCAGAAGGGTGAAGGGGTTGCAATAAACTGGTGGCTGCGACTGTTTAATAAAAACACAGCACTCTGCAAACACGAAAGTGGACGTATAGGGTGTGACGCCTGCCCGGTGCTGGAAGATTAAATGATGGGGTGCAAGCTCTTGATTGAAGTCCCAGTAAACGGCGGCCGTAACTATAACGGTCCTAAGGTAGCGAAATTCCTTGTCGGGTAAGTTCCGACCTGCACGAATGGCGTAACGATGGCCACACTGTCTCCTCCCGAGACTCAGCGAAGTTGAAATGTTTGTGATGATGCAATCTACCCGCGGCTAGACGGAAAGACCCCATGAACCTTTACTGTAGCTTTGCATTGGACTGTGAACCAATCTGTGTAGGATAGGTGGGAGGCTTTGAAGTGGTGACGCCAGTTGCCATGGAGCCAACCTTGAAATACCACCCTGGTTTGTTTGCGGTTCTAACCTTGGTCCGTTATCCGGATCGGGGACAGTGCATGGTAGGCAGTTTGACTGGGGCGGTCTCCTCCCAAAGTGTAACGGAGGAGTTCGAAGGTACGCTAGGTACGGTCGGACATCGTGCTAATAGTGCAATGGCATAAGCGTGCTTAACTGCGAGACTGACAAGTCGAGCAGGTACGAAAGTAGGACATAGTGATCCGGTGGTTCTGTATGGAAGGGCCATCGCTCAACGGATAAAAGGTACTCTGGGGATAACAGGCTGATTCCTCCCAAGAGTTCATATCGACGGGGGAGTTTGGCACCTCGATGTCGGCTCATCACATCCTGGGGCTGTAGCCGGTCCCAAGGGTATGGCTGTTCGCCATTTAAAGTGGTACGTGAGCTGGGTTTAAAACGTCGTGAGACAGTTTGGTCCCTATCTGCCGTGGGCGTTGGAAGTTTGAGGGGGGCTGCTCCTAGTACGAGAGGACCGGAGTGGACGAACCTCTGGTGTACCGGTTGTCACGCCAGTGGCATGGCCGGGTAGCTAAGTTCGGAAGAGATAACCGCTGAAAGCATCTAAGCGGGAAACTTGCCTCAAGATGAGACTTCCCGGAGACTTGATCTCCCAAAAGGGTCGTTCGAGACCAGGACGTTGATAGGCTGGGTGTGGAAGCGCAGTAATGCGTTAAGCTAACCAGTACTAATTGCCCGTGCGGCTTGTCTCTATAACCTTGACAGGTGTAGACAAGAGTAGAGCGTATGCCATGATTGGGCATCACGCCCGCCAACAAGACATGTGATAAATCGAAAGCTGCGCCATGGCCCGTTGAGGGTGATGGTGGCAGGCTGCTTCTTCCAGGATTGGGC
>NZ_JAWIIV010000087.1:0-5653 GCF_035916955.1 Noviherbaspirillum album
ATGGCCGCATCAAGGTGCAGTTCCCCTGGGACCGCTATGGCCGGCATGACGAGCGCAGCTCGTGCTGGATCCGTGTGTCGCAGCCGTGGGCCGGCGCCGGGTGGGGCACGGTGGCGATCCCGCGCATCGGCCAGGAAGTGATCATCGATTACCTCGAAGGCGATCCGGACCGTCCGATCTGCACCGGACGGCTGTACAACAGCGCGCAGCCGTTGCCGTATTCAATGCCGGGTGCTGCACACGTGATGGGCTTCAAAAGCCGCTCGACGCCGGGCGGGGGTGGGTACTGCGAGATGGTGATCCATGACAAGAAGGGTCAGGAGCTGATCAACATCCATTCGCAGAAGGACATGGTCACTACCGTGCAGCACACGCAGGCCACNCTCGACGCCGGGCGGGGGTGGGTACTGCGAGATGGTGATCCATGACAAGAAGGGTCAGGAGCTGATCAACATCCATTCGCAGAAGGACATGGTCACTACCGTGCAGCACACGCAGGCCACGGTGGTGAACGGGCCGCACCAGACCAATACGGTGACGAACGGCTTCCAGGTGACGAAGGTGAAGAAGCGAGTTGAGTTGGAGTCGCAGACGGAGTTCATCTCGCTGAAGGCGGCGACGGAGATCGTGCTGGAGGTGGGAGCGAGCCGGATACGGATGGAGGCGAATGGGAAGATCACGATACAGGGGCTGCATGTGGATGTGATCGGGACGAATCGGATTGATTTGAATACAAATGGAGGCGCGCATTCCACAACTTCGGCCAGTCTGCCTAATAAGCATGCATCGAATAATGAAAAAAAAGAGCCTACAGGAAGTGCTGTAGCAACAAAGCATAACGGCTCGTCAGGTACTTTATCCATTGCTGCACAAACTAAAACTGGTATTAAATCAACGTCGACGCAAGTCACAGATGCTGGAAAAAAGTTAGTAACGCCAAAAGCAATTTCGGAACAGGAGTATGTCGCAGCAGCTAAAAAGTTAAACGTCGAGGTTGCAGCAGTTAAAGCTGTGGCGGAAGTTGAGTCTAAAGGCCGTCCATTCTTGGACGATGGAAGGCCTGTCATTCTTTTCGAGAGGCATAGATTCCATGCTAATACACGTGGTGTCTATGATGAGATCGCTCCCCATATCTCGAATGCTAACTTCGGAGGTTATGGAAAGCCAGGTGCTAATCAGTACGAACGCTTAAACGAGGCGATTAAACTAGATCGAACTGCAGCATTGAAATCAGCGTCTTGGGGGCAGTTTCAGATTATGGGGGAAAACTATAAACAGGCAGGATTCTCGAGTGTAGAAGATTTTGTGACCGCTTCAAGTGAGAATGCAGGTCGACAGTTAGAGGGTTTTGTCAACTTTATTAAAAATGACAAGCGCTTACTGAATGCATTGAATGAAAAAGACTGGAAGACGTTCGCCAAGATATATAACGGGCCTGCATACAAAAGAAATGCATACGATAAAAAAATGGAAGAAGCATATGAAAAATACAGTCAGTAAAGCAGTTTTAGCGATATTTTTGTTGGCGACTGCAGTTTTTTCGTATGCGGCGAAACCTCTGATACCTCTATCGAAGCAGCCTTTAGCTTCAACAAAAATAGATCTTGCTCTTGAAAAGATAATTCAGGAATCACCAAATGGTGTCAGCGTAAAGATATTTAAAGAAAGAAGTTTTTATCTACAACGTTTTGACACAGAAGTAATAGCTGGCGAGATTTTTGGCGGCACCGTGGGTCACCCAAATGATTGTTTTGTTTACATAAAGTCGAAGCGCAAAGAAGAAAAAATTTTCAAGATGTCGCAGAAATCAGATCAGCTCTGGCATTGCGCTGGCGAGCCTGTTTTTGAGGCCAAAAGTATTAGGGAAAGGGATGACCTGTTGATACTGGGTATGTATCTATTTCAAGCTCCATCAGGTGATTCATTTTATCTTCCTCAAGTCATACAAGTTACTAAAGATGGTAAAGCACATACTGGCGATATTGACCATTGTGTCGATAATAAAACTGACGAAGAGGCTGTCAGTTCTATGAACGAACTTTCCAAAATTGCAGCTAAATGTATTTTTGAACTTGGTAAGTTAGAAAAGACGACTACCAAGTAATAGGAATGACGCAAGCCTCATCATGACGGAGAATTTTTAAACTGCTGAAGAAGCAGTTGTCGAGCAATCCATGTTCGATGCAGGCTCTTCTTCAACACTGGCTTCTCTTGTCGCAGGTAATTGCAAGTATTTCACACATCTCATCGTAAAACGCCTGTAGGCCTATGCAATACCAAACTAACGAAGCAACATTTACGCTTCCGGAAGGACTGCGTGACAAGACGGTTCATATGTTTGTCCTTAATGATGACGGACCGAATGATTTCAGCATTGTGATATCCCGCTCGCATGTTCCTGATACGGAAACGTTGGACGAATATGTGCAACGCTTGAAAGAGGAATTGTCCACGGCGCTGCCGAAATTCCAGGTTCTGGATTCGGCCGAATGCCAGTATGACGGCTACCCTGCGATGGAGCTCAGATATCGTTGGTCAAACAATGGCTTGCCCATGTTTCAACATCAGGCCGTCGCATTGATCAAGTCAAGCGAAGATCAGCATCACATGGTGTTCATGGTCACGGCGACCTGTCCAAAGCTCTTCAGCGAAAAATGGGACGAAGCATTCGCCGGCGTTCTAAGTAGTATTCGCATACGTGATACCCATAAGCTTTCCCATGTGAACGCCGCAGACGAACCGCTTGCCGTATCGCCTGAAGAGGAAGCGCAGCCGGACGACATTCCTGCCAATACTCCGCATGTCTTTGCACTCGCAATCCGTGACCGCGTGCTGCATGTGCACGAAAATGAAGAGCAGGCATGTCGGCGTGTCAATGCGCTTGAGGTGGAAGACGGCATGTGGGCCTTCTTCAATAGCATGGGCATGCCGCTGCAGGCAGAGTTCACCGAGCCGAACACCGGAAAGATCTGGCGTAGCGAAGGAAAGTACCGCCTGCGCAGCCGGTCACTGCCAACCACGATGTCACTTCGCGCCTGTATCCACCAGATCGCCAAGGTGGTCGGAAGCCCGCCGTTCGACAGCGTGACCGCAATCCAGCTGCATCTTGACCGACAGGCCGGCGCGTTGTCAGCTGGCGTCGATAGGCCGTAGACATGCGTAGGGCGGCGAGATTAGGCGACCCCATCGGTCACAGCCCAAGCATGAGCTGGCTGCTTCGCGGCTTGCTGATCGGGGCGGCTATTGCAGTTGCAGGCGTGGCAATCGCCGGAACGGGCGGGCTGGCTGCGGCTGCCATCATTGGTGCGTCGGCTGCTGCAGGCGCAGGCTTAGGCGAACTGTTCAGCACCATGAGCTGGGCGCCGAAGGAAATTTGCGGGCTCATCTTTGGGCAATGCTCGTCCAATGTCTTTACCAATGGAATCCGGGCGGCACGCACGAATGCCGATGTCGCTCATTGCTCCAAGCATTCGACGCCACATCTACTTATCGCGACTGGAAGTGCCACCGTCTTTATCAACGGATTGCCGGCCGCGCGCGTCGATGACTCGACTGCCTGCGGTGCCGTCATTGCAGGCGGGTCGAATAATGTTTTCATTGGCGGTGGTGTGGCACAGACTGACCCGGTTCAGCCGGAAAGCCTGGTGCCCGGATGGGTGCATGCCGCCCTGTTCGCGGTCGGCTTGGGCGCTGCGATCGTACTGGGTGGGCCTATAGTCGCTGCAACAGGCACATTCGGCGGCCTGCTTGGTGGAGAAGTGATGGGCCGCGCTGGGGAGCGGGTGTTTGGGGCTGGCAGCGACGGACAGAAATGGTCGATGCTGGCAGGGTCGCTTGCTGGCGGCTTCGTAGGTGTTAAAGGAGTACCAAAGGGCCTTGATATTCGTATGCGACCGGGCGCTCTGGGAATGAGCGGTGGAAACAGCTCTTTCGAGTTTTCTACAAGGTCATTAAGAACAACTGCAATGTTGGAGAAATACGTCGGTGAACATAATCTTGGTCATCCCCTTTGGACGGCGTTGAAAGGTAGAGGCGCAAAAGTCCGTTATCTGGCGGATGGAGAGCTTCCGAAATACGAACTAAAGATATTGGAGGGTAAACTATACGACGCGTCAGGTTCGCTTTTCGACACTACGAATAGTGTCTCTGCGCATTCTGGACTTGGCCGAGCGATATACATAATTGATGAGCATGGCAAGATATATGCTTCGAATTTTCACGAAGCGGGAAAGTTTCATCATTCAAGCTTGAGCCGAGGAAAGCCCGTTGCAGCAGCAGGTGAACTTGAGGTGGTTGACGGTGAATTAATAGGTATTTCTGATCGTAGCGGTCACTATGTGCCAGCAAGGATGTATTCAGACCAAGCATTAAAAATATTCGCCGAAAAGGGAATTGACATGCGCT
Organism: Noviherbaspirillum album; assembly: GCF_035916955.1. NCBI lineage: Bacteria > Pseudomonadati > Pseudomonadota > Betaproteobacteria > Burkholderiales > Oxalobacteraceae > Noviherbaspirillum > Noviherbaspirillum album. Next base: position 4,405 of record NZ_JAWIIV010000087.1, read on the forward strand.
ATGTGTTTATAGATTTCATACAACCACCTCTTCCTTCTACACCCTCATTCTAGTGACCAAGCCATGGACCTTCCTAACAATTTATACGGTGCATTCTTAAGAATGACATATGCAACGCAGTTTTGTAGCCCAATGTCTGCAGGAGTGCAACGGACAATGGAGTCAATCATCTGGCCACTCTTGTTTAAATTTCAACCTGAGCAATACCTAGAAGAAATTACGGACATGTTAGAGGGCGACTACATCCTGAACACCCAAGACTTTACTGAAAAAAGAACAAATGAAGAAATAAGGTCTTATCTGAAAGAGCTTTCAGTTCGCATTGAGGACGAATTTCCCTCGGTTGCGCGAAGTGGGCACAAGGTGAGAATGGCGGGACTATGGCAATGTTTGAATTGCGATGATGAACGCGTAATAAGGTGTGAAGTTGGTGATCTTCTTCCAACTGATCAAACACGGACACGCGTATGGAAACTGCAACCGGTAAAAACCCCGCAATCTGGCATGGATGTCTTAACGTTAGAGCTTTGCTCGTTCTACACTAAGAAAAGTATGCGGAATTCTTTCTCTGTATCGGATCCAGAGGAATATGCGATTGAAACCGCAAGTCGGCTAGTCTCTTCTCTCACAAAAGCACGGTGCAAGGAGGTAATTGATCTTCTTCACCATTTACAAAATAATCCAAACGATCCCCATTTTCGTATTTTGGATGAAAAATCTGGGATTCATTGGCCAGGTAGCAGGGAGAGCTGGAATTTTTTTGAACAGTGGTGTTCGCTTGTTGCATCGCAGTTGGATGAGTCGATAGGATAAACGGTCGCACTTGAAAAGACTACATTTGATGTTGCGAAACATGTATTAGTGTAGGTCGACTGCCCACTGATTGATCCGAAGCTGAGGAGAAGCCTTACACTCTGCATCGAAATGCTTCCAGAAAATACACGAAATCAGTCAATTTAAAAAATCAGATGAAAAGAATAGCTCTGACTGTTATTTTATATTCTACGTTGCTTAATTCCCATGCTGAACTGGCAGCTGCAGAAGGTTTTTCTTATCGCAAACAGCTCAACTGCAAGTGATCATGCTCGATCCTGAGAAACGCGTCGCCGCCGCAAATGTAATGACCCAGCAGAATCTGCTCAGATCAAGCTGCTAAAGCAAATGCCTCGGCGAGCCTGTCAGAATTTCTGTGTAAAGCGGGGTCATGAAATAATACCGAAAGGGATGTTCCATGACCGATGCAATGACT
>NZ_JAWIIV010000088.1:0-5361 GCF_035916955.1 Noviherbaspirillum album
CAAATCCGGGCTGACCACCCATAAAAAGGGTGGGGAATTTTACTCCGGAAAAAATGGGGAAATTCCAACGGCATTGACAGCATCGAACAACCCGGACACCGTGTCCATGGTGATCGTACGACAGAGGTGCGCGGGGCAGGATGGGAGGTGCTGTTTATTGCCATCGATGACCATGCCCGCATTGCTTTCACCCGGATGTATGCCAATGAAACCAAGGAAACCGCGATCGATTTCCTCAGCAAGGCATACGCCTGGTACACCTCGTTGGGCATGCGGCCCAAGGCCATTCTCACTGACAATGGCTCGGCGTTCCGTTCCAGGGCATTTGCCGCCGCCGTACAAACTGTTGGACTCAAGCCAAGGTTCACTTGGCCATACCGTCCCCAGACCAACGGGAAAGCGGAGCGCTTTATCCAGTCGGCCCTGCGGGAATGGGCTTATGGCTTTGTCTACCAGCACTCCAATGATCGAACCGCCATGCTCGATCATTGGCTACACCACTACAATTGGCATCGCCCTCATCAAGGCATTGGCGGTATGACTCCCATGCGCAGGCTCACTGATAGTGCGCATAACCTATTGCAACTTCACAGCTAGAGTGGCTGCTAAGGCCGGGATCATGGGAAACCTTGTGATCTGGTTTAGGAATCTAGGACCAGACAGAAAGAGAGTTTTTCGGCAAACTTGAGCATGAAAGGGAGGCGGTTTGCCATGAAGAAGAAGCGGTTTTCGATTGAACAGATCGTAGCGGTGTTGAAGCAGGCGGAATTGGGAATGCTGGTAGCGGACCTGATCCGCCAGGTTGGCATACCGGAACAAACGTTCTACTGATGGAGGAAGCAGTACGCTGGCATGCAGTCCGACCAGGTGCGCGAACTTAAGCAGCTTCAGGAAAAGAATGCGCGGCTCAAGAAACTAGTGGCAGAACTGAGCCTGGATAAGGCGATTCTTCAAGATGTCGCCTCAAAAAAGTGGCCCGGCCCGCGTTGAAACATGAAGTGGTGGACTAAATCGTGAGCTACTATGGATTGAACCTCCGGCGGGCATGTCGGCTGATCAAGCAATCGCGCAGTGTCCAGTACTACCAGAGCGTCAAGGATCCAAGACAGGCGTTACGTGGACGCATGCGGGAAATTGCCCAAACACGTGTGCGCTATGGTTACCGGCGCATCCATGTGCTGCTCAAGCGTGAAGGCTGGCAGCTGGGCAAGAACCAGATGTATCGGTTCTACAGCGAAGAGCAACTGCAGCTACACTCCAAACTGCCCACGCGCCGCAAAATGGTGGTGACTCGGCAAGCCAAGATCACGCCGGTCCAGCCCAACGAGGCATGGAGCATGGATTTCGTTGCCGATCAGCTGACCAATGGCATGAAGTTTTGCACCTTGACCGTCGGCGACGCGATCAGCAAGGAATCGCTGGCCATCGAAGTCGGACAGCGTCTGCGAAGCGAGCATGTCGTTGCTGCCTTGAATCGCATTGCTGCCCAACGCGGCTCCCTCAAATGCCTGTTCGTCGATAACGGGAGCGAATTCTCAGGACAATTACTGGATCTGTGGGCGTATGTATTATCACCAGACACGGATCGACTTCAGCCGGTCCGGCAAACCGAGCGATAATTGCCATATCGAGACGTTTAATGGATCATTCCGGGACGAGTGCCCGAACTTGCTTTGGTTCAAGACGCTGGAAGAGGCCAAAACGATTACCGAGGTCTGGCGACAGGACTACAACGAGAGTCGGCCTCACTCGACTCTCAATGACCTGGCGCCAACTGAATTTGCACGCCGGGTGCGGCTTTTTAGCCAAGTCCCGGTTTAACCAACGCCGAAAACTCGCTCTCGGAATGGTCCTGGAAACCCAAGCGGATCAAAAAACGGACTTTACTAGATTTCAATTGGCTCGGTTTATTAGGGGCAGGACATGGACTGTCAATGCCTAGGCGCTTTTCTTTTGTGAACGAATCTGGTACTGATCTCGATCGACGCAATCGACCAAGTACCGGGTAAGTCGCTTGTATGAAGGACCGTTTTAACGATTTTCTGTAAGCAATCTACCAAGTTCCCTCGTCGAAGGAATGCGGCGATCTTCGCTAGCAGCTTCAGCTTCATCTTTCGCTAAGTTCTCTAGCATCGCTAACAAAACCTTACGAGTGATTGCCACTTCATTTGGCGGAATCCCTTTAACGCTAAGGGTATTTACCTCTTCTGCTAGCGGTACCAAATTGCCTTTGAGTCCATGACCTTCTTTCGTCAAGAATACATAAACATTTTTCTTGTTATTAGGAAGTTGTCTTCGTTCAATATAGCCAAGCTTTTCCATTGCTTTCAACGCCGCAAAGGTTGTAGGTTCCATAACACCAGCCTCTTCACTTAGCTGCCGTTGCGTAATCCCGTCACCTTCCCACAAAATACGCAAGAAAGTCCAATGTCCAAACGAAACTGAATGTTCAGTAAGACGCAATTGCAACGAGCGAACTAACGCGCGGGTGGCGTCCTTGATGAGATGAGCTAGGCGATCATTCGGCACTGCCTCACTCCAGTGCCGAAGGATATTTGTAGTTTCTTCCTTCGTTTTCATATTCCGTATGTTCGCTGCTTGTTAAAAAAGTAAATAGTCCAAATGCCGGCCTACCGCGTTATTTGTCACGCTACAATCCCTGATTGTCCTACAAATTTTGCGCGCGGACGTAAAAGCAGTCCAGATAACCTCTGTTCTTGCACGTGCGCAACATACCCGGCCGTACGTGCAAGGGAAAATAAGGCTCCGGCGCAATGCTCCGGAAGCCCTACGGCGATCGCTAGCGTCATGACTGCTAGCTCGTGCCTCGGAAAAATTCCAAGTTTGCTCTCCGCGTCTTCAATAAAACCGTAGAGGGCTTCCAATCTTTTGGACTGATCCTTTCGTTGCTTTACTAGTTCGATCAAATATCGTCCACGTGGATCTCCATGAGGATACAAAGGGTGGACAAAACCAGGCACGGCGCTACCCCTCTCTTGGAGTTGTTGTGCTCTCCGAAGGAGGATCGCTTTGCTCGAAGCATTTGATATAAATTCTTCAACACGGTCGTACAATCGGCCGATTTGTACGCCCGAACTGACACATATCGCTGACGCGATACAATTATTCAGACTCGCCCCTCCGGAGGCAGCCACACGAGCCGCGAAGGCGCCAGGCGAGAGCTCATGATCTGCGAACAGAATGAGCATTGCTTCGAGGGCCTCCCGGTTCTCTTCTGTTTCTGGTAACGCCAACGCCTTGATCAGGCCATCGACAATCGGTTGGCCGCTTGCCATAGTGTAGAAACGTCGCGATTTCGAAATATAACCAAAACATCCAGTCAATGCGCGGATCATTTCACGTGCTGCTTCTAGAGTACGGCCACTTCTGACGCGTTCGGCTACGCTACCGTATGGCATACCTAGTTGCAATGCAAACAAAGCGAAGGTTTCTAGTAGCTGGTCATTTGTTTGAGGCGCTACAATTGTGTTACGAATTTGCCTTATTATAGGTCTAGTGTTTCGGGCCGGCCAACGAATCGCATCTTCATGCCAGACACCGGTCCAAAGCAGTTCCGCAACGGTTTCATATGAAGTTCGACTTCGAGCCAGCTGCACTGCTAAACGGCCGCGGTACCTCGGCCCTTCAGGAGTGATCTCGGTAATCGACGTCGGAATGATCGGTTCACCCCAATTCATTGCTGAGGCCGCAACCACCCCATGCCCGGAACGCGCTTGCGAACGTGCCCTCATTTTCTCAATATCTTCACGTAGATAAAGGTGACTTTTTCTTCCTGGTTGAGTGACGCTACGAACCCAACCGCGGCTGACATACGCATATAGTGTCTGTTGCCGGATTTCCAATAATTGCATGGCCTCCGTGGCACTAAGGTAGTCCTTGCCGCTTGTGACCGAGTCATCTGACATTTTTGTGCTCCTTTAGTAAGTACTTTTCCGGCACCTTGCCCCAATGGTTAGTATTGATCGTCTCTCAAGATTGATCAACGTTTATCGTTGAAATTGTTTTACTACCGTTAGCGTCACTACTGCCGGACAATCTTTCCAATTCTTGATATTTCTGTACGTTATCCTAGGAAATGCTGGTGGACCATTGTGGACACTCTATCCGTGCACGCCTCCGTTAGCATTGATACTGCAATCAAGATTGATCATCCTGAGGAAGTTCAGTAACCTTTTCGCAATTGGTCCATGTATGACGTATTAGCCACTAAAGAACTCGAGCCACAATTACTAGAACGAGAGACTGTTCTTACGAGTATTGACTACTGACCGTTGGCATTTGCTGATGTTACAGACATAGTAGTAACACCAAAAGTTATGCTGTTTCTCTAGTGTCACGCTATCGGGATCTACATATGCTGTTGGAATAACACAAACCTAGAAGGAGACAGTAATCATGGTTTCATTCATCAATCCGCCCAGCATAATGAATGCGGTTCTTTTTGGCGCGCCGCTTGGGACTGCTAGCAAACCGAGACGTAGGTTAATCGCAGCAATATTAGCCGCATGCGCGTTGATTACTCTGACGTCTTCGGTATCCGCTCAAAGCTATCCGAACAAGCCGATCCGTTGGATCGTTCCGTTTCCGGCTGGTGGCCCAGCTGACGCAGTAGCACGTGTCATAACCAGAAGATTAACGGAAAGCATCGGTCAACAAATCATCGTAGATAATCGTCCCGGAGGAAACAGCATCATAGCTGCGGAGATCGTGGCCCAATCTCCACCCGACGGCTACACGCTCTTTCAGGCAATTGATTCCGCACTCACGATGAATCAAAGCTTGTATAGCAAACTTCCGTATGATCCAATTGGCGGATTCACGCCTATTACTCAACTCGCCACCCTGCCGCTGGTACTAGTCGTAAACCCTGCGGTCCAAGTGAACTCTGTAAAGGAATTAGTAGCTCTCTCCAAGGCCCGACCCGGCCAGCTAAACTACGGCTCGGGGGCGATCGCTGCGCAAGTCGCGGGGGAACTCTTCAAATCAACTGCTCAAGTCGATATTGTTCACGTTCCCTATAAGGGGAGCGCACCACAAGTACAGGGACTCTTAGGCGGTGAGGTACAACTAAGTTTCGACGGGATATCGACGACTCTGCCCCACATCAATACTGGTAAGCTAAGACCTCTGGCTGTTACCGGTGACGCGCGCCATCCTCGACTGCCAAATACGCCGACAGTCGCTGAAGCAGGGTTTCCCGCGTTAAGAATTGTTCTCTGGCATGGTCTCATGGCTCCCGCTGGGACGCCTCAGGAAATTGTTAAGGAACCTCTGCTCAAGTCTGGAAATCGGGAGTCATGGGTCTAAACATTGATCGATATTGCGTACTGTCGATAGAAC
>NZ_JAWIIV010000089.1:0-5346 GCF_035916955.1 Noviherbaspirillum album
ATCTTCTCGCGCACGTCTTGGAGCTTGTGCTCGGCCAGGCTGCTGGCCTCCTCGCAGTGGGTGCCATCGTCGAGCCGCAACAGCTCGGCAATCTCGTCCAGACTGAACCCCAGCCGCTGTGCCGATTTCACGAATTTCACCCGAACCACGTCCGCCTCCCCATAGCGGCGGATGCTGCCGTAAGGCTTGTCCGGTTCCGGCAACAGGCCCTTGCGCTGATAGAAGCGGATTGTCTCCACGTTGACCCCGGCCGCCTTGGCAAAAACGCCAATGGTCAGGTTTTCCAAATTATTTTCCATATCGCTTGACTCCGTACATGAGTACGGAAGTAAGGTTACGCTATCCAATCCAAATTCAAAAGGGCCAACGTATGTCTGAACCACAAAACGGGCGCGGTGCGCTCTTCGCCGGCGGGCTGGCCGCCATTCTTGCATCGACCTGCTGCCTGGGGCCGCTAGTACTGGTCGCCCTGGGCTTCTCCGGTGCTTGGATCGGCAACCTGACGGTGCTGGAACCCTATCGACCGTTGTTCATCGGCGCGGCGCTAGTGGCGCTGTTCTTCGCCTGGAAGCGGATTTACCGGCCCGTGCAGGCATGCAAGCCAGGTGAGGTCTGCGCGATTCCGCAGGTGCGCGCCACCTACAAGCTGATTTTCTGGATCGTGGCCGTGCTGGTCCTGGTCGCGCTTGGATTTCCCTATGTCGTTCCATTTTTCTATTAACCAGGAGTTCATCATGAAGAAACTGTTTGCCTCCCTTGCCCTCGCCGCCGCTGTTGCCCCGGTGTGGGCCGCCACGCAGACGGTCACCTTGGCCGTTCCTGGCATGACCTGCGCGACTTGTCCTATCACCATTAAAAAGGCCTTGAGCAAGGTCGACGGTGTTAGCAAGACCGAGGTCGACTTCTCAACCAAGCTTGCCGTCGTAACGTTTGACGATGCGAAGACCAACGTCCAGGCGCTTAGCAAGGCGACGACGGATGTAGGCTACCCATCTGAGCTGAAGAAGTAAGGCAACAAATAACGGCAGCATCGCTAGAACCACGGCAGAGATGCCGCTCAGGCGATTCTGCCGGTCGTCATCGCGTGAGCAGCCTGTAAACGACCCACGGAGCCTGTTCCCTGAAGCGCACAACCGATTCAGTGACCGAGGCGTCGTACTAGTTGGCTTGGGCACAACGGATAAAAGAGAGAGCGGAATGCAAGAGTTAAACGAAGTTGGTTTGAGCGTGGCGGGAATGACTTGCCCAAGTTGTACAAGGCACGTTGAGGACGCGCTGCTGGCGGTCCCCGGCGTAACGCGAGCGGCTGTCGATTATCCATCGAACAAGGCGCAAGTCACAGGCAATAGGCTTGACGTGTCCGCGCTCGTAGCAGCAGTGGGCGCCCTTGGTTACGGTGCTACGCCTACAGACGAATTTGAAAGCAAAGAGCGCAGTGTTGAACAGCCAGGACTCCTTGGCAAAGCCGCCCAGTGGCTGAGCGGCGAGCGCGCGGTGGAGAAACCGGCAGGTCAGCTGCATGTGGCGATCATCGGTACTGGCGGCGCCGCTGTGGCAGCAGCGCTGAAGGCAGCTGAAAACGGTGCCCGTGTCACCCTGATCGAGCGGGGAACTATCGGCGGCACCTGCGTCAACGTGGGCTGCGTCCCTTCTAAGATCATGATTCGGGCAGCGCATATCGCTCATCTGCGACGCGAAAGTCCTTTTGACGTGGGACTGTCGGCAACGCCCCCAGTTGTCCTGCGTGACCGTCTGCTGGCGCAACAGCAGGCCCGTGTGGACGAGCTGCGTCATGCTAAATATGAAAGCATCCTCGAAAGCAATCCGTCGATCAATCTGGTGCGAGGCAGCGCCCGATTCAAGGATGGCCAAACGCTTATCGTGGAAGCGGCAGAAGGTGACACTCGCGAAGTGGCCTTCGATCGCTGTCTCATTGCCACTGGTGCAAGCGCTGCCATCCCGCCGTTGCCTGGTCTTGCAGGAACGCCATATTGGACGTCCACCGAAGCCCTGGTTAGCGAAGCCATTCCTAAACGGCTGGCAGTAATTGGCGCCTCGGTCGTAGCACTGGAACTGGCACAAGCGTTTGCGCGCTTGGGCAGCGAGGTGACGGTCCTGGCCCGGCGCACCTTGTTTGCCAGTGACGACCCTGCCATTGGCGAGGCCGTGACTGCAGCTTTCCGTGCGGAAGGCATCACGGTGCTGACACAGACGCAGGCGAGTGCCGTGACCTATTGCGACCGCCAATTCATCCTGACGACCGCGCAGGGCGAGTTAAAGGTGGATCAATTGCTTGTTGCCACCGGCCGCACGCCAAATACCGCAAGCCTGAATCTCGAGCGCGCAGGTGTGACGTTTGACTCGCAACATCGCATCCTGATCGATCAAGGCATGCGCACGAGTGCTTCGAACATTTACGCAGCTGGCGACTGCACTGACCAGCCTCAGTACGTCTACGTTGCAGCCGCGGCTGGTACCCGGGCTGGCATTAATATGACCGGCGGCGACGTAAAGCTCGATCTCGACGCCATGCCGGCAGTCGTGTTCACCGATCCGCAAGTTGCCACGGTAGGCTACAGTGAAGCAGAGGCCCAGCGCATTGGTCTGCAAACCGAAAGCCGTACGCTCACGCTCGACAATGTGCCGCGTGCACTCGCCAACTTCGATACCCGCGGCTTTATCAAGCTTGTTGCTGAGGCAGGGTCCGGACGCATTCTCGGAGTCCAGGCTGTGACACCGGAAGCAGGCGAAATCATCCAGACTGCCGCGATTGCCATCCGGGCCCGCATGACCGTCCAGGATCTGGCTAACCAGCTTTTCCCTTACCTCACCATGGTTGAAGGTCTCAAACTGGTGGCACAGACTTTTTCGAAGGATGTGACACAGCTATCGTGCTGTGCCGGCTAAACCTTGGGCACCAAAACAGGGACAGAGGAGTTTTTATGTTTTGTGACATCAGACTTAAATTACGCCGTGTACGCGCGTGCTTGACGATCGTACTGGCAAGTACCGCAACGTTAGGCATGCCAAACCAAGCGTTGGCGGCTTATGATTTTTCTAAGCTCGGCGCCGCGATTGAAACATTGTCGCCAGAGACCGTCAGTGATTGGGAAAAGAAGGCCAGGGCTGGCGATGCCATGGCTCAGAACATCATGGGTCTTGCGTACAAATGCGGTATGGGCGTAAAGCAAAACCACGCGGCATCGATCCAGTGGTTCCGCAGGGCGGCCGAGCAGGGTGAAGCCGATGCACAGTTCAACCTCGGGCGCCTCTACGGAAGTGAAGTCGACGGTATGTATAAGAATGGGCGTGCGGCTCCTGCCAACGATGCAGAGGCTTTCAAGTGGTACCGCCTCGCTGCCGAGCAGGGACACACGCAGGCTCAAGTCAGGCTGGCCCAGCTGTTTGCAAAGGGTCTTACCGACATCGCGCCCGACCAGGTGCAGGCATACCAGTGGATGAGTCTGGCCGCAGCGTCGGGAGAACCGACAGCAGCAAAAGTCGTTGCAGACTATGCAGCTCAAATGAAGCCCGAACAGTTACAGCAAGCCCAGCTGCTGGCCGAGGAATGGCAACGCCGGCAAGGCACAAAGTAATTCGTCTTTGTTAAGCGCAGGACGTAACCGCCGAGTAAGGTTTATCCCGGTTGATCGCTGCCCGATATAACAGGTGGAAAATGGACAAGACTATTTATTCCAAAAAGATTGCCGAAAGCCTTTCATCTGGCAATCATCCTAAAGAGTTCGCAACGCTCTTTGTCGCGCTGCTCCGACAGCTAGCGATGGGGGGACCTGTATCACGCGAAAAGCTCGCCGGCGCACTCGGATGGTCTGGAGCGAGAGTTGCAACGGTACTTGAGCAGGCACCTGGTACGGAATATGACGACGAGGCCAATATCATTGGACTGGGGCTGACACTACGTGAAACCTCTCACGTTTTTGAGGTGGATGGCCGTCATTTGTACACATGGTGTGCGCTGGACACCTTGATGTTTCCCGCCTTGACCGGCAAGATTGCCCGTGTCACTTCCCGCTGCGCCGCCACCGGTAGGCCGATCACTCTCACCGTTGCACCAGAAGCAGTGCTTCATGTCGAACCGGCAGAAGCAATGGTTTCACTGCGAACTCCGGATACTTCGCCCGACATTCGTTGTTCGTTTTGCTGTCATGTGCATTTCTTTGCGTCTCCGTCTATTGCAAATTCGTGGGCTTCGACCCACCAAGGGATTGAGGTCGTGCCTGTCGAGAGTGCGTTCGACCTTGGTCATGATGTCGCGCTTAAGCTGCTAGAGGACTGCGAGGAAAGCCCAGTATGAATGCGTACTCGATATCGAAGCTGGCTGATGATGCTTGCGTCAGCGTGCATGTCGTGCGCGACTACATGATACGCGGCTTGTTGCACCCTGCTCGGCGAACCGAAAGTGGCTAGAACATTTTCGATGACAAAACACTCGGAAGGCTGCGGTTTCTCCGCGCAGCCTTCGAGTCCGGAATTGGGCTCGACGAACTGGCGCGACTTTGCAAAGCATTGGACGCAGACGATAGCGAAAGCCTGGACCGATGCGTCGAGCGCGTGCGATGGAAGATCGACGTGCGTCGAACAGTTTTGACTGTCGTCGAGGCCTCTTTGAATGAAATGGCGGCCGGTGCAGCTACTTGAGGTCCGGCCGGTAAAAGCGTTGGAATTAGCCACTTCGTATATAATATATTGATTAATATAGCTTTTTCGATGAATGTTTGACTAAAGCCTTTATCGCGACAGTGACTCCTGAAGCTGCTTAAACTGCCCCTGAATCACCGCTTTTTCCTGAAGAATCAACTTGTTCTCATCGGACAGAACTTCCGCTCTATTCTGAGAGGCTTTCAGATCCGTTTTGGTGACCTCTAATGCTTGGGATAGTACGGCCACCTGCTTATCGGCATCTGCTTTCTGGCTTGCGAGTGCGGCAATATTATCCGCCAATTGTTTGCTTTCATGCTTCCGCTCCCGGTTTTTTGCCGAGGCGTCGTTAAGTTGATGCTCCAAGTTCTGGATATCGGCCACTTGCCTATCCAAGGTGCTTTTGTGCATCGCATTGGCCTGTTCGAGCTCATGCGTTTGTCGTTGTAATTGCGCATTAGTGTCTATCAGCTCGGACGCTCTTGACTCGGCTTGGATGAGCCGGTTTTGCAGGTCTTGAATCTGGTCTTTCAGGCCCCGGTTAACCATCTGGAATTGCTCGCGCTCCTGCTGCCGGTCTTCGGCGGTGCGTTGCTGGTAGGGGGCACCTCAGAAAACGGAAAATAAAGCACGCTAAGCTGTGGAAGCCCCTGCCAAGCTCGTTCCACCTTGCAACGACGCAATCAG
>NZ_JAWIIV010000090.1:0-4747 GCF_035916955.1 Noviherbaspirillum album
GGAACAGATGGTCTTGGTACAATAGAAAATATGCACAATTGTTGGCGGGGTGAGCACGTTGGGCTTGGCAAACGCCGTGTTGGAACGCTGGGCCAGCGATGTGCCGGAAGCGGGGGAAGGCCAGTGCCAAATACAGATCATTTTTGAAGACGGCTTTCAGTACCGTAGCCAGTTTGGCCTATGCCGGTCGCAAAAACGCATTTCGCTGGCCAAAGTGTTGCGTCAGCAGTTGGCGGCGATGGCGTCGTCGAACACAAGCCAACGTAAGCGCAAAGACCGCACCGGCCCGATCACTACAATTGCACTACCGACGCTGCCATTGAACGCGGACGTGATGCTGGCCCGCTACGACATTTAGCGCGGTGTCCGGTCCCTTTCTGAAGTGAGAGAAGATTGGGCCGAAGCGCAAGAAAAATCGAACCTATGACACGCAGTAATAACGATTTAGTCCAGGCGACCTTTTTGAATGACTTGCGCAAGCAGCGTATGTCGGTCATCGTGTATCTGGTGACCGGGGTAGGGCAGTCCGGGAAGATCGAATCGTTTGATCAGCATGCCGTATTACTGCGACACGGTGACAGCACGCAGCTCATCTATAAACACATGATCAGCAGTATCATGCCCGGGACAAAGCCCCAGCCAGCTCTGGCATCAAGTACAGTAAAACGGACCGTGAAGCGTCCTGATGCCAACTCAGTTCCTGTGGTGACCCGTAAAGTGTCGCGTCGAACGATTGTTCGTGATGAATAACGCCACTCAAACATAGGTGAGCAAGGCGTTAAACGTCAATGGAAGATGGTGCTGGTATTCGTTCCGCCCGCCAGCTCCGGTGGATGCAGCCTATTCCTTTGAAATTGAAGTCTCACTCCGATGGCTGCATGGGGGCGATTGTACAGAGCAGGGACATGAATGGAGCAGTACTACTATTGATGCGAGTCAACGAGTAAGGTATCCCGTCTTTCACGTAAAGGGTTCGTCAATTGACACTAGACGTTTGCCGGCCACCAGTCGAAGGCTTCCTGGCGTAATACGAAGATCGACTGTGTCTGGTCCAGATAAAAGCGCGAGGTCACTGCGCTCCATTGGCCTTCTACCTTTTGGCCGTCATGCAAAATGACGATGTACTGATTCCCATCTTTCGGTTCGTGCAACTGCTCATTGTATTTGGTACGAGTTTTGATCTTCATGATGGGTCAACACACGGCCACATGGCTTGTCAGCAGGTCTTCGATGCAGGCTTTGCTATAGGCGTCCATGTCGAGAAATCGAACTCCCGCGCTGAATCCTTCTTCGATAGGATCGCAATAGACCACTGTACCCCACGCATTAATCCGCCGCGGGCTGTCCGGAACCTCAATGGCGATCGCATAGTTAGGGGTAAGTGTGCTTTCGATGTAATTTAGTGCGGTTTCTTTTTATATTTCCTTATATTTCAATGGCTTACGAATAGGGCGATTTTGGCAGATGCCGTCCTTTTGGTGCAAATTAGTGCGGTTTCTCCCTTTAGCCGGTTTTCCAGGCGTGGCATTTGACTGACGCCTGAGTAACAGGCATGACTCGCCGATCGTCCTCTCAACCACCGTAATGCTGTAATGGGTGGGACTGAGATGACGATCACGCCCTATCTCGCAAGGGCGTCGTCCTTGGTTGCAATAGGGCATCGGCATATCTGCCCACGCTAAACTTGAACGTTCCACGGAAATTGATGTGGCTGAAGTGTGCTGGTCCGATGCGGCGTAGCCACGTCTCTTCAACGGGTTGTTTAGCACGCTGCCACCGGTCGACTGTTTCCTGCATTTTGTGCGTGTTCCAAGCAATCACAAGATTGGTCAACAATACGTGGGACCCGGATATGGCAATCATCTCGTTAGTGCGACGACCGCGTTCCGGCGGTACCCGACCATAATAGACAGCTCTTTGCAGCTGGTGCACCGATTCACCGCGGTTGAGGATGGTATGGATCTCACGCCGGAATTCGACGTTAGTCATATAGTCGCATAGGTAGAGTGTGCGCAATAGCTTGCCAAGGTGATCCGCTGCCCTGTGTACCGGATCACCCTGGGCCGCGCTGCCGAAGCGCTGTAGAGCGACCGTCGCACTGACTCGGCCACTTCGAATTGACGCAACCAGCCGCAGCAGTTGATCCCAGCCCTTGCGGATCGCCGTCAGGGACACTTCGTTCGCCAGCGCGCGCTTGAGGTCCGTCGGCCCCTCCATCCGACGTGGCAAATAAAGCTTCCGTTCTGACAGGTTCCGCAGTCGTGGGCAAAGGTCAAACCCAAGTAGCTTGGAGATAGCCATGGCCACGTTGGTATAGCCATGCGTGTCCACGGACAATAGTTGCAGTCGAACACGGTCACTGCTGTCGTTGTAATTCACCACGCCTTCTATGGCTGCGCCAGCCTGGCGCTCATTAAGCACGATCGGCTGGTCATAAATAATGCCGTGGCGATCATGCACGTGGGTATAGATGCCGACAGCATGTGTACGCCGCCGCGGATCCACCCGGGCATTCCATAGATGACGCGACGCATCCAGGCTCATCATGTCACTGGACGCGCTCTCGCCGCTACCCCAATGCTTGGCAATCTCATGCCGCATCTGGAAATCGACAATTCGGTCATTTGCGCTGCGCAGGCGCCCCTGCGTCTCGAGCGTTCTCATGGCCATGTTGACTTCAACGGGATCGAGTTGTGGAGTCATCGAGGCCACGCCCTTGGCATCGATCTCTGTACCGTGTGCAATCAGTGCAGCATAGAGCGCGATCAACTCCTGTTCAGTGTATGCGCGGCGCCCAAGAAGGATTTCACTGAAATTGGTATGGGCGTCGACTTCCAGCATCAATTCCGGCAGCTGCACATCACCAATCTGCCGGAACATGAGACCGATCATCTTTCGCGGTTCCGGCTCCTCCGGCAAAGCTTCCAGCCGTTGCAAATGGAGTAGGCCAGCATCATCAATATGGAGCATCTCGTCCTGCATGGCTTCACTGACTGCGGCAAGACCGGCCTTAATGGTGTTCAACAAGGACGCGAGAAATTCATGTGGATGTTCAGGCAGGTTCAGCATCGCAAGGTGTCGGGCACGTTCCTGGCCCCACTCAACTGGGTCAATGAGTAGTCGGTCCCGTTCACGGTACGACAAGCTGTGCGGAATCGAGATTGAGCCTCGCCGTAGTCCC
Organism: Noviherbaspirillum album; assembly: GCF_035916955.1. Taxonomy (NCBI): domain Bacteria; kingdom Pseudomonadati; phylum Pseudomonadota; class Betaproteobacteria; order Burkholderiales; family Oxalobacteraceae; genus Noviherbaspirillum; species Noviherbaspirillum album. Next base: position 3,182 of record NZ_JAWIIV010000090.1, read on the forward strand.
TTGCCGAGCTCCATGATGGTCGCTACCTCAAGTGCTTGCAAAGCTCGTTTGCGATCCGTCGCTTCTACAAGTGGCCGCCAAGTACTTTTGACAGGAACGATTTGGTCTTCCGGTAGTTCTGTCTGCCGGCAATCATAAAAATCACGCAGCGTGGCAAGATTTTGCAAGTTGGGATCTGATTTCACGCCTTCGAAATCCACGCTGTGGAGAGCCTTGAGCAGAGTCCGTACTCTGCCGGCATCATTGACAAGCATGCTTCTCATCTCCGCGGCATGGCTTCGGGAAGGTGAATCACCGATGTCAGAGAGTAGGGTGGCGATATCGGCCAGTCGCTCCTCGGCGGACCGATTTTGTTGCTGAAGAATGTCTCTGATAGACAAGCATCGATCTCGATAAGCAATGGCGGTTGTTGCCTTGGCAGACTGAGCCTTCTGGTAGGCATTGCGAACGAATCCGGCTACCCGTCGAGTCGACTGGTACATGGCACTATCAGTGAGCTCAAATAAGGTAATGCGCAGGAAAAATACAAGTTCAATGGTTGCCGCGATACTCCTGATCTGCCTGGACTTTGCTGGCCGACGGTGTTGTATGTGCTGAGAGTAGCCCCGTTGCTTCTCAAGCGGCACATGGTCCAAGGCCCATGCGTGGACGTTAAGCTCTTTAAGGAAGGAGATCTTGTCGAGCGTCTCATCGAGGGTCGTTGGCCCGTGCCCCTTTGGCGGGGTTTTTAGCCAATCCAAGACGGTATAGGCATTTCCCTCTCTGACCTTGAAGACGGCTTCGCGACATCGGTCCAGGGTATCTCGATGAATGACGGTGGTGATCACACGATAAATCGCTTGTTCGGCAGCGGAATAGCACCTGAACGCAAGATCGCGTACGGCTCGTTCACTAGGAATGAGATATCGATGTTGATGCAGCCAGAGCTCGGCCGACGTCACCAGCTCATCGACCGAAGTAACCTCTTCGGCATGCGCATTAAGGTACTCCTCGAGTGTGCTGCTGGCTGATTGATCGATATCTCCTAACCCCAGATAGCTTTTTGCCCACGCCTGGTGCGCGTAAAGCGTCTGTGGACGCTGATACATCGCTCGCAAGGAGGCAAGCGTTGGCGTGGAGAGCCCCAGTGCTATGCCGACATGACGGAGCAGGGCTCGGGGGACTGGAACGGAGAGGTCAAGCGAACGGCTGGCATTGCGGAGAAAGAGGAGAAAGATCGCTGCGCCTGCACGATGGGTGGTACGAAAGTTGTTATTAAGCGCAGTGATATCGGTTCGGCTGAGGCGAAAATACTGGTCCAGCTCAAAATCCGAAAGCCGGCTGGGCAAGGACGTTGCACCGACAAACCGCAAGTCGTACCGCGACATGGTAAAACCTCACAAATAAAAGTGAGGTAAATTTTACATTAAGGCAACTTTTCCAATAAAACGTGTAGGATTTGACTGTGGAAGGTGGTCTGACAACGAAAACGGCCTTGTCAGTAAAGGTGACCTGATATAGAAATTTGTAGCCACTGCTCTGGTTAGTCTTCCAGTTCAAGCACTCTGATTTTGCCATCGTTGCCGG
>NZ_JAWIIV010000091.1:0-4233 GCF_035916955.1 Noviherbaspirillum album
CGGATATCGCACTCCGGTTCAAGCTGAGGAAACGCTTATGGCTGCATGACATGCTGTACGTGAAACCGAGGCAGGGTCAAACTGTCGCAGCAAATTGCTCCATGCTCGATGCCGTTTCTTCCAGGCTAGCCGCCTGTGTTTCGGTACGCGCCGATAGATTCGCGTTGCCTGCGGCGATTTCACTAGTAGCCTGGTTGATCGTAGTAACGTTTTCTCGGATGTCGCCAATTGCGGCAAGCAAATTAACCTGCATCTGGCCTAGTGCGCGCAATAACCTCCCGCCTTCACCGTCGCATTGCGGCAGGGCTCGTTGTGTCAGGTCGCCGCCGGCGAGCGATTTCGCTAAATCGGTAGCATCCCCCATTGGTCGTACAACGCCACGGTCTAGATAGGCGTACAGCACAATGTTGAGCATGCCACCGACCACCGCCGCATACGACAGCCATTCGGGCATGGCGGTGGTGGTGAGCAGAAGGTGTAATAGCGCAAAGGCAGCGACGACTACCTGTGGCAGCGATGCTAATGCAATGCGTACTCGCATGGAGAGGCGGCCGCCCCGCAGCAATGCCGATAAAGTAGATTTACGAACCAGGCGCCCTTGAGCCAAGGTCATCGTACTTTGGCTACCTTTGTTGATTTCAGCGTATGCAGCTATTGCGGCATGTATCTGCTGGCGCGTTGGCTTGGTTCGCACCGACATGTACCCGACGATTCGTCCGCCTTCGGTAATTGGCGTGACGTGGGCAATTACCCAGTAGTATCCGCCATCCTTACGTCTATTCTTGACCGGCGCGCTCCATATTTCACCCGCTTTGAGTGTTTGCCACAAATCGCCAAAGGCGGCCTCCGGCATGTCTGGATGGCGAACAATATTATGCGGCGCGCCCATCAATTCGTCTTCGTCGAAACCGCTGACTTCTACAAAATAAGGATTGATATAGGTGATGCGACCCTTTAGATCGGTTTTGGAGACAATAGGACGATCATCCTGTAGCACGTATTCGCTATCATTGACGGGGAGATTCTTTCGCATTGTCTCTTTCTATTTTGCATTAGGCTGGCTCGAAACAATGCCTCCCTAATTTCCGGTTTTCTTGCTGTGATGCAGTGCATGCTGGCCATTACATAGATATTGCCTTATAGAAACTTTGATCTAGGTCAAAATTTTGCGGCCACAGTCCCAGGGGTGCGGGAAAACTACGTTTTGCCACGTATTGGTATGTCTCTCTCAACTAAGAAAGCAACGGTTGGGTAGCTCCCCAAGGCTGGAGCTTGCCGTAGAGCAAAGCTTTAACATTATGGCAATTCGGCTGATAAAACTCGGAGATTTTTGTTTCAAATTGTGGCTTAGTTACGGAAAAACCCTTGTTGGCAAAGGCGTAACTAAGAATCCGCACTATAAGGCAAGCAAAGTACGCTTACGTCTATCTATGTTTTATTAGAGAGCGTCGAAAAGCATTGCGGCAGTCTATTGCCGCCTATTGGGCAAAAATAGTTCGAAGAATTCGTCGGGTGGAACGGGTCTTCCTGTCAGATATCCCTGGATCAGGTCGCAGTTGGTGGTTCTGAGCATAGTGCGTTGCGGCTCGGTCTCCACGCCCTCGCAAATTACCGAAAGCTTGAGTGATTTAGCCAGACCAATGATCCCATTGAGCATGGCTAGAGCACTGGCATCGTGCGTGATCGGTTGCACAAACGAGCGATCGATTTTGAGTGAGGTGACCGGAAAACGGTTCAGGTAGGTGAAATTCGAGTAGCCTGTGCCGAAATCGTCCAAGGCAATACGAAACCCAAGCTCCTTAAGTTTGAGAAGGACGGTTTCGGCGGTCGAAAAGTCTTGGGACAGCATGCTTTCGGTGATCTCAATCTTGATGCATCCCGGATCTATCCCATGTTTGCGAACGCAGGATGCAACCATTTCCGGCAAGCTGTAATTGCCAAGTTGCCTTGCTGAGACATTGATCGACATAACCAAATTGCAACCCTGTTGGTTCCATAAGGCTAGCTGACGGCATGCTTCGTCGAATACCCAGGCCCCGAGCTCGTTGATGGCTGGCGAGGCTTCCGCGATCTCGAGAAAAGCGGCTGGACTGAGCAATCCCAATTTTGGATGCTGCCAGCGCACCAGTGCTTCAGCGCCGGCGATAGTATTGTCCTTGAGGCGAAATTGCGGCTGGTAGTGCAGCACGAACTGCTGCAGTTCTATTGCCGGGCGAATTTCATGGCGCAGTTTCAGCCGCTGCGTGCCCCACCGATCGATGTCGGCTGAATAAAGACTGGCCGCATGACGTCCCCCATCCTTGGCCCAGTACATGGCCGTGTCCGCCTGGTTCACAAGTTCATCCGCCGCAATGTCGCCCTCTGCGCTGAACGCAATGCCTATGCTTGCGCCAAGCGTAATATTAACGCCGTCGACCTCAAGAGGTGCGGCAATTGCATCGATGAGACTCTCAGAAAACGCTTTAGCCGCTTCAGGTAGGGTGTTGGAGAGAACGAAAATGAATTCATCACCGCTTATACGGGCCGGAATTTTATAGTCGTCGGAGAATGCAATAAGCCGGCGCGCTATCTCGATGAGAACCTGGTCGCCAACCCGATGCCCGAACGCATCATTAACTTCCTTGAACCGATCGATGTCGATGAACAGTATGGCCAGAGGTATGCCCAGATGCCGCGCCTTTTCGAGGCGCTGTTGGATGGCACTCAGACAGGCGCTGCGGTTCATCAGTCCCGTCATCTGATCGTAGCTGGCAGAACGAATTAGGGTAGCCTCCGCATTTTTGCGCTCGGTAATGTCCATGAAAAATACCGTGAGCCCTTCTGGAAATGGGTAGGCCCTCGCCTCGAACCAGACACCAAGCGGCTCGTAATACGAATCGCAACTGGCAAAGCTATTTGTCTGAAGCGCCTGATGATAGGTGTGGTAGAACGCGCTTTCAATGGCCTCGGGGAATTCCCACCAAAGGTTTTTCCCGACTAGATCCTGTGCCGACCGACGCAGCCATTTCTCTCCTTGCGGGTTGATGTAGGTGACGATCCAGTTGCGATCCACTGAAAAACACCCCTCGGTGATGGACATCAGAATGGCGGCGTTGCGCTCATTGGCGCGCCGAGCTTCCTCTGCGACCTGGTGTTTTTCTGTGATGTCGCGACCGAGACAGATAAGCGAGTCGTTGCCGGCGCCGGTCGAGAGGGTCCACTCGACGTGCGCACTGTCGCCATCTCTACGCAGGTAGCGCCCAGTCAGCGACTGCGGCTCACGGATGGCGAACTGGCGCGTCAGGTTCTGGTGGACTTCGGCCTCCCTGTCCGGGGGCACCAATTTGAAAACACTTTGGCCGATGAGTTCCTCCGGCATCCATCCGAAGACGGCGTACAGCGCTTTGTTGGCTTCAATGACGGTAGCATCGGCGTCCACTTTAAGATACACGTCAATGGAGTGTTCAATGGCGACACGCAGTTCTTCAAGGGCCGAGCGGGTAGTGTGGGATGCCGTGACGTCATGCTGAATCCCTACGAAATTAGTAACTGTACCCTGATCATCTCGTATCGGAAACATGTATAGCTGATTACAGAAAAGCTCCCCATCCTTACGATAGTTTCGGATTAGGCAGTCACACGGTTGTCCTGAGTTTATCGCATCGACAAGCAGTTGACGGGAAGATTGATCGCGATCGGTTCCTTGCAACAGACGACAATTTTTGCCGAGTACCTCCGCAGCTGTGTATTGCGTCACACGTTCGAATGCGCGATTGACGTAAATGATGGAGTTATCAGGAGTTAGCGCATCGGTGATGAGAATCGGGGAATTGCTACTATTGAGAATTGCATGGAAAAATCCCACCTGTTTGTCGCTGAAGGCATTAATCATCGTCATGTCTCTTCAAATTGGCTTGTCTAGTCCTAGCTTGGCATGTTGTGCCTTCACTGCCGCTAGGGGCATGAAAAAGGGCATGGGGATGTTGTGGTGTCACACGTATTGCTCCAGCGTGAGGAATCGTCGAGTTAACATCAACGATGAGGATGTGATGCATACAAAGCCGGCGGAACTTGACGTTATGGAACGGGGCGAAACTGTCATAGGTTGATACAGCATGATTTGATCAGGTGACCTGGTAGAAATCGTGTAGCCACCCACTGGGTGAGTCTTCATGTTATTTTCGACATGGAGGCATACATGCAAAAGCGATTTACAGAAGAACAAATCATAGGTGTCCTGCGGGAGGCGGAGGT
>NZ_JAWIIV010000092.1:0-4208 GCF_035916955.1 Noviherbaspirillum album
ATCCACCGGAACAGCAAAAACTCGCCGCCTGACGCCGCTATCCTTCAAGCCGCCATACACCAGTCTTGACACTAGCTCTGTTCAATTGAACTGTAATCGTACACCTTTTGAGATAACACATCTCCGCAGGCATCTGAAAAGTGTGTCTCCCATTCGCTTAAAAAATACCTGATTTCGTTCCAATCGCTCCATCCTTTGTCTCCAATAAACCTCGCATGGGCCTTATCTATGAAACGAGTCGCGTTAAAGGCACCTTCAAACTCACCATCTTCATCATATGACTCAATGTACTCATTTATGTCGTCAACAATCTCAGGGAATGAATACCCTGTTTCATTATAAAAGATGTACCAGCCATGATCTCCGAAATATGTTTTTGATGGATGGTTTGCATAGTTGTCGCACAATCCATAGACAATGAAAATGAAGCGTTCTATTGCCTTAAGAAGCGACGCTAATGTCTCAATGTTTTCCGTTGTATTGGGGTCTGATAGGCGATTAAGGGACCCAAGAATGAGCGGTTTAAAATGACGCATTCCTAGTCGATTAAGCCTTAGTAACCAATCAACCACTTCTTTTGAAGCAGGAAAAGGCGATGTGGAAACAATGTTAATGCAAGAGTGTTGGAACGCCCATAATTCAGAAGATATACGGATGTTTTCCACATACTCTTCTAACTCGTTTAACGCCAGCGGTTCCTCATGTGTTGATCGGAGGCGGTCAGTTGAGAATTGTTGTTTGAAGAGAACTTCGTCTAACGCTTCTTTTTCTCTACGCAAGGCACCGAAGTACATAATAGTATGTTGCTGTAGGAAGTCATCCTCATCCAAAGGTTTGGATCCGCTACCAAACCAATCAAAGGCACTGCCCCATACAGAATCGATATTCTCCCTTAAAGCTTGTGTCTGTAATTGCAGTTGAGGCTTGTCCTGCCCTATCAGTTCTGTTAGATAAATAAGCCTATTTTTTAGAACTTCAAACTTTGTCAACCGCTTGCCTCGATAATTAATAGATTCGAACATCGCGCATACGTCAAACGAACTTTCAACGTAATGAATGTCAAATACAAATTGCTGAGTTAGGCGAACAAAAAGGCTGTCTATTTCTTCCTGAGTCAAAGTGGTGATTTTTTTGTTGAGAAATTCACTAGCCTCTAGCAAGTTCATTTCATATACATTACGTGGAGATATCTTCTGCGCTTTTTCGAACTTGTTTTCTTGGAAGTCGTTTTGAATTAAAGTCCGTAGAAAATTCATTTTGACAGCAGAGTCATAACCAAAAATTTCAATTCTTTCATTGCCAAGCGAGGCTGATAGATATGTATGAACAATGATCGGTAACGGTTGCCCAGCAACGGTACCATTAGAACGCGCTACTAGCTTGTTGAGTAGAAGATAGGACGTTGTGAGCCTTTGCTGGCCGTCAACTAAATGATAAACGCTGTGAGGGGCATTCTCAGGAAAATTCAAAGGCCCTCGTGTGACTGGTCGCAAAGTAAGCATGCCTGTATAGTGCTTTTGCCGAGGTCCTAACCAGTTCAAATCTTTCCAAAAGTCTTCTAATTGTGGTTTTTCCCAGGCGTAACCTCGTTGGTAATCGGGGATACGGAACATCTTGTTGTTAAATATCTGGGCCAGTGTTTCCATTCACATACTCCAATTGTTATATTCTGTGATATTGCGTATTTGCAACTCTGTTTATTTTGGTCATGCTCCAACTCTACAGCCCGTTCAAAGCCTACAATACTGATTTGGATTCAGGTCGATACAGCTTGTCCTTAATTGTTGTCGAGAGTGTCTAAGTATCCAAAGAAGTGCGCATCTGTTTAAGCATAATAACAGTACGTTGGGAGACGCAAGTCCGATTGTCGAGGCGTTCCATTCTGGAACTTGCCAACGCAATCCACGAAACGCAGCTCCACTGAAATATCATCTTCCGAAATTTAACTGTTGTAATTTAGCTTAACTGGTGCTAACGCGCTGAGTATTACCAATTGGATGTCTGCGGCTCCTAGAAAATCTCAATTGACAGTAGGTTAGGCACTTCTCGTCCCGAATTCATCTGTATTTACGACATAAATTTTTTTCTTTACAAGCACGCGAGGCAAAGTATCTTAGACCATCCCCACATTACACGAACCGTTGGTGGCAACGTGGCGAAATAATATCCTCCTCACCATCGTTGCGACTCATCATCGAAGTACTTCGCCAACCCGATAAAACGGTCCCTTGCATTGCCCGACCGGGGCGCTTTTCAACTAAAGTAGCCAGCATTCGTATCGATATGTAATAGGAGTCTAGCGATTGCAAAAACTTCGAATGGCGAAGCAACAAGTCTTGAGCACTGCTGTCAATGGGCTTGCAATGTAGAACATGTCTCTACCGGCGCATTGATCTAATAGTACGTAGATGTACCCTTGGTCCTTGGAATGATTTAGATTGGCACGGCATCTGGGACGTCATAGATTTCGTCTGTAATCTCACTTAGAAGTCGATGGTCCAGCAGTACTTGCATGATTGTCTTAGCCGTTTGGTCACAAGCAATGATTTGGTTTGTAGTTCGGTCAAAATTCAGTGCCCATCCTCTCCTCTGGCTCACGACCTGAAGGTTCGGCAGGAAATTAGGACGTGAGTAGATACCCTTTTGCTCAACTACTGCCATTCGGCGCAATTGGATAGAATTTGTTCCTACGTAAGTTATTAAGGGCTGCATATCAGTGAACAGCGCCGAAAAATCCGGTTTTTGGCGCAAACTAGCGAAGGCCTGAGCGTATGCGGCTTTATACTCCATTGTGGCCTCAAAGTTGCGCTTTCCCGAAATAAAGATTGACGAGTCCAAGCAATAGAAATCAAAGTTTTTTTCGATTGAAAATCCATTATCCTCCGCTGCAGCTAGCTCGCCATTCCGAAAAATCATGTTGATGTATTTTTTCGGGTATGCCGTCTTCCAAGATGCAGTGGAACGCTTAACTGCGTAAACTGTATGCGCGCCATGGATGAACTTCACAACGTATCCCTCTGCTCCCTTTAAATCCTTTATGTCCCGTGCAGGATGCTCTGGCTCCGGTCGATCAACCTGTGCTTTTAGCAAATGAAAGTTACACTCACTAACAGCAGTAGCAAGACAACTGTTGTCATTTGTTTCAGCAAGATAGCTATATTGAGAACATTCCGTTAATCGGACCATTTCATCCCGCACGATTGTTTTCAACAGGGCATTTAAGGCCGGATCTGTACGCACAAAGAAGGCTGTGAACTTGCGTGCCGCAGCACTTTTTTTGAATATCCACAGATGGACGGTACTCTGCGTGTAATCAAATGCTTTGAGAGAATTAAAATTTGCCTGCATAATCAGTCCCTAACAATGTAGAAATCTTGAACGGTTTCGCCCTTCTGAGGACCGGGCGTTAAATTTCCTTGCTTCAGTATTCGAACTTCGCGCGTGTTTCCATTAATTAAAATCGTCGCCTCGTGCAGTCGCCACTTAAACATGAGTAGCAGCGGATTCATAAGAATTTGACCCGACTTATAGGTAATCGCGAACATCCAAAGCAGAAAGACTGCGAAGCCGAGTAACTTCTGTGGTTCGTTATAACTTATGCCCATAAATGAAACAACATATGGAAACGTATAGTTAATCAGCTCGTTCGGAATCGCTTTCGCTTGGACCACTTCAATCTGGAAAGGGTAAGAAAGTTTTTTGAACGAGACATTGGCCATTAGCACTGATAAGCCTGTAACAGCTAGAAAGGTCAATGCATACACAGGCTTTTCGAAAGGGACATACGAGCAACTGTCTACTTTTATGTCAGCAATGGAGCAGATCGGCCGAGACCACCAATCTTTAGGAATATCCTGAACGGCAAGGATAATAGCCAGCGGAAGATATGATCCAATGAAAATTAGGAATCCTGATATCAATCGAAACTGCAATGGGGAATCCTCAACAAGGGTTAATAAAACTTTCCAAAATGAAACATTATAGAGGTTCTGCCAGCTATGGCGTATCCCATAAACTTGGTATGGTTGTACGTATAGCGGTGGCACCAAGCTGTAGTTGAGCTACCGCACTTTTCACACAAAAAAAGTGCGCTTTTGGTCGGAGAGCCCCTCAAAATCAGTGGCTTATGGTAAGCGCCTAGCCATCTCACCTTGACGGGATACCGAATCTACGAACAGAAGTTTACGCGGGCGTCCAGCGATGCGGCA
>NZ_JAWIIV010000093.1:0-3782 GCF_035916955.1 Noviherbaspirillum album
AGCCGCAGCGATCCGGCGTGATAGCCAGCAGTGCTTGCAACAAAGTTTCGACCCGGTCGTCGGCATGACGGGGACGTCCAGGACGCGGTCCATCGGTCAACGCCAGCGCGGTATGCTGCCGTTGAAACCGCACTGCCCAGTTATGAAGGCTTTGCCGGGTGACGCTTAACGCCTTTGCCACATCCTTGACTTGACGTCCGCGGCTGCATTCCAAGAGCGCCAGGGTGCGACGATACAGCCGGGCATCATGGGTCGTATGGAGTGTCTGCTCGAGTAGCTGTTGCTCTTTTGCAGTTAAATGGATTCCATTCATGGCAATTCCCTCCTGCCAAGTGCTTGGAATAAGTCTAGGTCAAAATCCTTTCCTTTACCTGCTTAGAAAAAGTAGGGACAAAGACGCTGTTCATTGAGCCGGGCAGCCCTTGGGAGAATGGCTTTTGCGAGTCGTTCAATGGCAAGCTGCGCGATGAGCTGCTCAATGGCGAGCTGTTTTACAGCCTCAAGGAAGCCCGGGTCGTGATTGAACAATGGCGTCACCACTACAATACGCAGCGCCCGCACTCGTCACTGGGATATCAGCCGCCCGCACCCGCTGCTTACTCATTGGAGCCCGTCATATCTGCCCAACCTGAAAACATGCAGTAGACTCTAACTCTCTCACAAAAGCTGGATTGGAATATCGGTCACGTCAGCAGCGCCTCGACTTTTTTGAGAATGCCGCTCACCTCCTTGGTGCTGTTGGCAGCATCCTCCGCGAAAAACTGCACCAAGGACTTGTCTTCGCTCTTGGCGATGGCCAGTGTGCGGCGCGAACCGCCGTAGACGATGCGGTACCAGTCACTAACAATCCGTTCCTTGGCTAGTGGCACCTCCATCAATTCCTTGGTGGACGACTCTACTTCCTTAAGGTGCCAGAGACCTACTCCGGTGGTGATCGTAGAAACAGTGAGAATAACGCCAAAAACGACAGTGATCTTTTTTGTAATGGTGGCGTTGCGCATGAGAGTCATAACCGGCTTTTCCGTTGATCATTTTTGTCTTGTTCATGCGAATTCTTCACAGGCGTGACCAATATCAGGTAAACGATCGACTGTTGCAATAAAGAAATGTCGTCTGCCTGAATATGCCATCTGAGATATTGCAGATATGCCACAGCGATGAATAAATACGGTCCTTAAAAGAACGAACGTGCGTCTTTAAATTTTTTTGGAAAAGCGGTTCAGTCTCGCTGCTGTCAGCATTAGACATTTCGAGCGTGAAAGAATGGCCCTATACCGATATTCCAAATTTTCTATTTAGAAATACGAGCCATGAGGTTATTATTTCCCATAGGCAATACGATTAAGTACATTTCCCTGAACGTAGGCCTCCGAGCACCGGGATAAACCATGAAATATTCTTGTTATTTGTCACTCCTTTGGTACCGTACCCGCGCAACGGCCGCGCATGATGACAGTCTTCGAGCAGGCAAGGATGTACCCACCAGCCTCGTAAGGCCTGGCAGTTGGAATAGCCTACTTCTTCAACACTCACGCTTCTAAAAGGTATCCATAACTCATCGCAGTACTTAGAACCTATCCCAGTAGGCCTATTATTCGCCAAGTGATGATGCCGCACGCTAGGTGAAGGAAGGCCAAGTAGTTCTTAGCCTTCTTCGCCCATCGAATCAACAAGCCACGAAATCGATTCAACCAGCTATGCGTGCGTTCGACGACCCAGCGGTGCGCTCGCTGTCCCGCTTTGCGTTTCTGCTTTTCTTCACCATGTGAGCGAATGTGAGGCCGGTAACCTAAGTCTACCGCCAGCTGCCATATCTCCGCATAGTCGTAGCCTTTGTCCATGCACAAGCCTTGCGGCCACACTACCAACAATGACGGCCGCTCTGTTTCTAGCGCCTCCAGCGTCGGTCGCACCAGCTTCATATCATGACGGTTAGCGCCATCAATGACGATGGCCAGGGGAATGCCTTGTCCGTCTGTCAGCAGACTGCGCTTGACGCCACTCTTGCCGCGATCCGTTGGATTGGGTCCTGATTTTTTCCCCGCCCAAGGGAGCCTTGGTCATTGCGCCGTCCAGGGCCAGCCAGGACCAGTTGATTTCTCGCAACGCCGCCGCATTGAGCAGCCCTTGCATCCAGAATTCCTCGAACACGCCAGCGTCCACCCATTCCTGGAAACGCCGATGAGCTGAACTGCTGGAGCAAATGCCCGTACCATTCAATGCATTCCACTGGCATCCAGTGCGCAGCACGAACAGAATGGCGTCCATGGCGGCCCGGTCGCTCACCCGTGGATTATGACAGCCCAACGGGTGCGGCTTGCGTGGTGGTAAAAGTGGTTCCATCTGCGCCCACAATCTATCCGGTAGGCGCCAGCCATCGTCGTCTTTGATCACGCCCATGGTTCACCTCCTGCATCATCATGGGCTTGGACCGNTTCCATCTGCGCCCACAATCTATCCGGTAGGCGCCAGCCATCGTCGTCTTTGATCACGCCCATGGTTCACCTCCTGCATCATCATGGGCTTGGACCGCTGCCTAGGCCAATATTTCCCTCATCCTATGCCTACTGGGATACGCTCTTAGCGGAATTTGTGGATCGCGTAGGTGAAAGGAGTTTTAGAATTGCCGAACAAAGCATAACCCATGAGACTGTCCGGTTCCGTGAGACACTATTTTTAATAGCGTGCCCCCAGTGTTCGCGTCAGCGATCATAGTATCAAGATCAAGGAAGCGTCTACTGCAGTAGTAGCCGTTGGGACATTCCATCGTGCTCATGCGTAACACGCTCGTCACTTATAGGCATGATAAAAAAAGCCCGCAACGGCGTTTCCGTAACGGGCTGTAATTCAACTAAGTGAGTTGGAGGAGACTCTATGTAGATAACGGCGGTACTTCTCAGTTCAACTTTTTACGTTTTCAACCATATCCCTTTTGAATGTCTGCTCTGCAAAATTTGAACCGCCCACTTCCTGGGCGACTAATTGCGACATTTAGAATGACTGAAATACCCGGTCATTGTTGACGTTTCAAGAGTTTTATGTCTCTGTTCCGGAAAAGCTCACAGCTGAGTTGTTTAGTGTAAGAGCTACTGTACATAGGTTTGCGTGGACCGATTGGTTCTGTGGAGTCAAGCCATCCAACCGCCTCTCACATCTGCTCGCGTGATTCTAAGTTTCCCAACGGGACATAGTGGTTCTCGTTACGACAATGTCCATGCTATGTTCGTCGAGAAAATCAGGGGAAGGATAACATTGTGCCATATATACACTGACGTCCTTGTTTGGAACATTTTCCTTTTATTAGTTGTCCGTACTACTCCTTACATTGCGAATTCGTCATTGTGATCGAGAAAGAATATAGCGTTGATGAACAGCTTGCGTGCATTGAAGACTTCGGCGAATGGCTAAGGCAGGTTGCTCCTGGCTGGACTATTTCGGGACCGGAAGCGCAGCGCACCTCTGCTGGAGCTGTACACATCACATTTTCCCTGTGCCGTGAAGGATTAGCTGTAGGTTTATGCGATTCGCCTGAGGATGCACTGGCACAGATTCGCGACGATCACCTGTTCGCTTTATATCTGCAGCGTTCCTATGGTTTGTTGATTCTGCAGAAGAAAAGTCTGCGCAGCGATGGACGTCGTTGAAACGGCTACTTGAGCAGCGGATGTTTAGGATGTTTCGAATATTTGGAAACCTCGTCAGGCGGTAAGCCCCCCATTTTTAAAGCGGCCTGAAGGTAGAGACTATGCGGCCAAGGCTAATTTCTGTTTTGGCGTGATACC
>NZ_JAWIIV010000094.1:0-3759 GCF_035916955.1 Noviherbaspirillum album
CTGCCGCCCAACCAGTTTGCAAAAGGATTTTTAACCGCGGATTCCATCGCAATGTCGGACTAAATTGGGTAGCAGGTCATGACCGCCTGCAGCAGCCCCTTCTTGTCTCCAAAATGATGGTAAAGCGCACCACGAGTAAGCCCGGCTTCGGCCGTTAGGTCATCCATCAAGCATTTGGCTGGCTTCAAGGTTCCACGTCGCGTTGTATTTGGAGAAGTGCCTAAGACCTCCACAGGGAAGATTCAGAAATTTACATTGCGTGAAAATATCAAATCAGTCGACGCGTTAGACTGACCGTATCCTAATAAGCAGCTGCGCTCCGACGTAGAATTATCGGTGCGATTTTTTACTCTTGGAAGTAGGAGTCCTGCCATGAAGAAGAGCAGGGTGGCCAAGCAGTGAATCGTCTTTGGAGCAGCCGCATTCTGCGCTCAGCAGGCGAAGGCTGGCCTTACTAGGTCAGCAACAGTGGCAAACTCAGAATGCATGAACTGACCGAATAACCTGAGCACTGGCTAAAAATTTCATATCAGGTTTCGTGTAAGCGCATCGGCACCGATGCGAGTAGTGGAGAGTGCAGGGGACATGGCCCTCCTACTGCATGACTTGCTTTTCTTGAATCGGGATCAGTGTACTTGTGGAATTGTCATGCCAGAGTTTCTTATTTCAGCCATCTTTTTTCTGCGATGGCCATCGTTGTGGCTTTGCAGTCTTATAGATCCGGCCCGATAATATGTTGGGCCGGCCCCCTCACCCCAGCCCTCACATCCTCCTTCCTGCGCACTTGCACGCTCTGCTCTAACGCGCAGATTGAGTCCATCTGAACCGGCCGCGGTCGGGGCAATCATGCGCTGAGCTCCTTATCCAGGAATGAACCTGAATCTATCGATATTCCCCACACCGTAGGTGCCAACCGCGACTAAATAAACTTTATGCACGCCGGCGATCGGCTGCGTCAGGGTTGCTCGCTGCGTTTGGAAAGTAGAGAAGCTGCCCGTCGATTGCATGACCATTTCGCCGATTTTCGCACCGGTAGGCGAGTCCAGGCGGATTTCCAACCTTTGATTGGCAAACTGCGGATCAACCGCAACCAACGTCTCGAATACCGTCGCGCTGGCGCCGAAGTTTACTTGGTCGTAAGCCACCCAGTCGCCGTTATCTAGGCTTGCGAGGTAGGCACCCTCAATAGTGGCCCCACGCGTGCTTGAGAAGCTTTCGCCCTCAATAAATTCGATAGGTGGAACCACGATAGGCGGGGTTTTACTGACATTGAGCTCAGTGAGAATGGTCAGGGTGGCGCCAGACTCTAATACGACGGCGGGAACTCGGAAGGAGTTGAACCCCGAGATCGCAGCCGCAGGGTAGATCGTAAGCGGGGCGAAGGGAGGATCGGTCAGCAGCGATGCCGCGGCAGTGTCCAGTCCTTTTCCCTGCGTGAATGCGATGGTGGCGCCAGTCAAGGTCAGTCCGGAAATGTCGGGAACCTCTAGGCCGGCATTGTGCGGGTCTGTTGGATTAGGCAGCCAACCCAGGCCGTTGATGCTACCAAGATTAACCGGCTGGCTCGACTTGTTGCGAATGTCGACCTTCTCCGTGATCCGTGAAGACCCGGTTCCAGGCTCGCCACCGCTCACGGAATAGACAATGCCCACATTCACATCGGCGTAACCGAATAACGGGCCCTGCACGTGGATCTGATTCGGCCCAACGTGTAGACCGGGATGACTATGTCCGACGTCGACCGAATTCCCGGGGATGGACGGGTACACCACGACGCGCCGACCATCCACTGTCCACTCAAGCACGCCGGGAAACGCGATGGGACTGGATGCAACGCCAGGTAGATCAAACGGCGAGCGAATGTTGTAGCGGAGTGTTGAGTTCTTGTCAGCGCTGTCCACTGTCTGACTTTGAGCGAAACTGTAACCAGACATCAGCACTGCTACGATGCCCGATAACCCTAGAGAGCATAACCTGGACCAGGATAGCGGTTTCATGATGTTTATTTCTTTTGTGGCTATTGCGTGATTCGCCTCGAATTACCAAAACGTACGGCTGTGCCTATGAGAAACGGGCACCGGTACGAAACCCTTGATGAAGTAAAAACAGTCTCATGTACTTCGACTGGTAGCGCAATACAACGAACGTATGAATGGCTACGAAGCGTATCTTGGTTACGCGCCCGTACCTTAACGGACCGAAAGGTGGCGTCTTCTTGATCGCGGAGCTTCTGGAACGAAAGCTCGCAAAGACTCCTCAGCTTATACTTTAGCTTAGTGTCAGCGTGAGCTTTTACCTTCACTTTGTAGCATACATAGCCCTTGGGAAATATCATTATGCCGCTTGGAAAGACTCGATACATCTGCGTGTTTCTGCTGCTGAGTGCCGGCATTGCAGCCCAAAGCACTGCCAATACAGAAGCAGGGCAGAGGGCTATATCGGAAGCCCGCGCCAACCTCGGTAGCTTTTCAATAGATATCACAGAGGTTACGATTGGCCAGTTCAGAAACTATGCGAGGAAGCACGGGATTATCACTGCGGCGGAGCGCGAAGGTGGTGGCTTTGAGTGGGGTTCGGGTTGGGAGCGTCGACGCGGTTGGACCTATCTTGCGCCGTTTGGGGTACTAGGCGGCGACAATGAACCTGCCGTACATATTAGCTTTGCAGAAGCCGAAGCCTACTGCAAAGCCGCTGGAGGTTTTTTGCCTAACAAGCAGCAATGGCAGCTCGCGGCGTACACTGAAATGCGTGCTTCGCCGCCAAGACCTTTCGAAAACGGTCGCACATATCTTTACCCTACAGGAGAGAACGAGGGGCGCGCCAATGTGTCAGGCGACGCTGATGGTTGGGCTCGGCACGCCCCCGTCGGAAGCACAGGTGCGGGAATCAATGGGTTGTTCGATGCTGGTGGAAATGTATGGGAATGGCTTTCCGATGCGAGCGGAGAGGAGAGGCTAACCGCTGGCGGATCGTGGTGGTACGACCAAGCCAAGATGAAGGTAGACGGAATGCAGTACAAACCTGCGAAGTTCTATGCAGTGTACGTGGGGTTCCGTTGCGCATACATGAATTAGGAAGCGAGCTTGACACCTTGCCTCCACTGAAAAGAACTATTCCGGCAAACTCCGATAGGCAAAAAAGCGTCTATAGCCGTTTCAATCCGCGAAAGTAGTTGCAGGACCGTGCCGTAGGGCTGCCGCTTCCAATTCAGACTGGTAAGACATTGCTCAGAAGCGGCCATGCAAACCAAAGAATGCGGACTATTCCCAGTGTGCGCAAGGATTCAGGAAGCCAACCATGGAAACATTCAGCTACAAGAAAAGCGAAACGCGTTCAATACGTAGACCAGTAGATGCGATTCCTGAAGTCGGAGCCAGCCTGGGCTTGGGCTTGCGCGACGGCATTCGGCCTCGGTTGGCTTTGATGTCAGTTTTGGCCGGCCTGTTAGCGTTTGGTGTCTGGCTGATTGTCCTGGTTGTATGGCGTCATGAAATTTGGGCCGTGGCGGACGTCGCATCTAACTGGCTAATGAATGGCCTGCTATCGCTGGACTGGTCCGATCCAGGAAGAGAAGGGCAGAAAGTGACATCGGAAGGAACGAATGTTCCTTCATTCTTGGAGACGGCGCTCAGTTGGATCGCAACGCCGTTGGGGTCCGTGGTGAAGCTGATATTAGTTGCGGGGGCTAATGAGATGGTCACCCTCCACCCTACGAGCGGTTACGCTAGTAGGGTGTTTTTCTTTCACCGGAGCGGAGGC
>NZ_JAWIIV010000095.1:0-3266 GCF_035916955.1 Noviherbaspirillum album
AAGAATCGGCCACAAAATAGACCGAAGTATGGCGTCATGACCTTTGCGGACATTGCGCACTACCGTCTGCCACTGGCAGCCTATCTCTCCATCCTGCACCGCATCAGCGGCGCAGCCCTGGTCATCATGCTGCCGTTCCTGCTCTACCTGCTCGACCGCAGCCTCATGTCCGAGATCTCCTTCGAGTACTTCAAGGGCTTCGTCTCCGGCTGGTTCGTCAAGCTCATCATCCTCGGTCTGGTCTGGGCTTACCTGCACCATTTCTTCGCCGGCCTGCGCCACCTCGGCATGGACTTCCACATGGGCATCGACAAGGACAGCGGCAAGAAAAGCTCGATCGCCGTCTTCGTGCTCAGCCTGGTGCCCACCGCGCTGGTAGCCCTGAAACTGTTCGGAGCATTCTGATCATGGCAAACAACAACATCGGTCCCAAGCGCCTGGTCGTCGGCGCCCACTACGGCCTGCGCGACTGGATGGGCCAGCGCGTCACCGCCATCGTCATGGCCATCTACACCGTCATCCTGCTGGTGACTTTCCTGTCCGGCAACAACTTCTCCTATGAAGGCTGGGCCGGGCTGTTTTCCCACCAGTGGTTCAAGCTCGCCACCTTCGTGACCTTCCTGTCGCTGCTCTATCACGCCTGGGTCGGCATGCGCAATATCTGGATGGACTACGTGACCAAGTCGGTCGCCG
Source organism: Noviherbaspirillum album (assembly GCF_035916955.1). NCBI lineage: Bacteria > Pseudomonadati > Pseudomonadota > Betaproteobacteria > Burkholderiales > Oxalobacteraceae > Noviherbaspirillum > Noviherbaspirillum album. Next base: position 694 of record NZ_JAWIIV010000095.1, read on the forward strand.
CGCGTCTGGTCTTGCAAGTAGTCACCTTGTTGTGGCTGATCGGTTGCGCCGGCTGGGCCGCGCAGATTATCTGGAGAGTGTAAATCGTGGCTGCTATCAAACAATCCATTCCTACCCGCCGCTTTGACGCCGTCATCGTCGGCGCCGGCGGCTCCGGCATGCGCGCTTCCCTGCAGCTGGCCGAAGCCGGCCTCAATGTCGCGGTCCTGTCCAAGGTCTTCCCGACCCGTTCGCATACCGTTGCAGCGCAGGGCGGCATCGGTGCCTCGCTGGGCAACATGTCCGAGGACAACTGGTACTGGCACATGTTCGACACCGTCAAGGGCTCGGACTACCTGGGCGACCAGGATGCCATCGAGTTCATGTGCCGCGAAGCACCGAAGGTCGTCTACGAGCTCGAGCACTTCGGCATGCCGTTCGACCGCAATCCCGACGGCACCATCTACCAGCGCCCCTTCGGCGGCCATACCGCCAACTTCGGCGAGAAGCCGGTGCAGCGTGCCTGCGCCGCGGCCGACCGTACCGGCCATGCGCTGCTGCACACGCTGTACCAGCGCAACGTGCGCGCCAAGACCCACTTCTTCGTCGAGTGGATGGCCATTGATCTCATTCGCGACGCCGACGGCGACGTGCTGGGCGTAGTCGCCCTGGAGATGGAAACCGGCGACGTGATGATTCTCGAAGCCAAGACCACCTTGTTTGCCACCGGCGGTGCCGGCCGCATCTTCGCGGCTTCCACCAATGCCTTCATCAATACCGGCGACGGCATGGGCATGGCTGCACGCGCCGGCCTGCCGCTGCAGGACATGGAATTCTGGCAATTCCACCCGACCGGCGTGTCGGGCGCCGGCGTGCTGATCACCGAAGGCGTGCGCGGCGAGGGCGGCATTCTCATCAACGCCAACGGCGAGCGCTTCATGGAGCGCTATGCGCCAACGCTCAAGGACCTGGCGCCGCGCGACTTCGTGTCGCGCTCGATGGACCAGGAGATCAAGGAAGGGCGCGGCTGCGGACCGAACAAGGACCACGTGCTGCTGGACCTGCGCCACATCGGCGCCGACACCATCAAGAAGCGCCTGCCGTCGATCCTGGAGATCGGCCACAAGTTCGCCAACGTCGATGCCACCAAGGAACCGATCCCGGTGGTGCCAACCATCCACTACCAGATGGGCGGCATTCCGACCAACATCAACGGGCAAGTGGTGGCGCCGAAGAACGGCGGCCAGGAGATCGTCAACGGCCTGTACGCCATCGGCGAGTGCGCGTGCGTGTCGGTGCACGGCGCCAACCGCCTGGGCACCAACTCGCTGCTGGACCTGCTGGTGTTCGGCCGCGCCGCCGGCAACCATATCGTGGCGTCGAACCTCAAGCAGAAGAGCCACAAGCCGCTGCCGGCCGATGCCGCCGAGCTGGCCCTGACGCGCCTGGCGCGCCTCGAGACCAGCACTGGTTCCGAGCGGGTGCAGGACGTGGCCAATGCGATCCGCGCCACCATGCAGCAGTACTGCGGCGTGTTCCGCACGGATGAATTGCTGCAGACCGGTTTTGCGAAGATCATGGAACTCGACGAGCGGCGCAAGCACGTATCGTTCAAGGACAAGTCCAAGGTGTTCAACACGGCGCGGGTGGAAGCGCTGGAACTGGACAACCTGATCGAAACCGCCAAGGCGACCATCACGTCGGCGGCGGCGCGCAAGGAATCGCGCGGCGCACATGCGCATCGCGACTACGAAAAGCGCGACGACGAGAACTGGATGAAGCACACGCTGTGGTTCTCCGACGGCTGCCGTCTGGACTACAAGCCGGTCAACACCAAGCCGCTGACGGTGGAAACCTTCAAGCCCAAGGCACGTACTTTCTAAGGCAGAACAGAACATGGCACGTACACTGAAATTCAAGATTTACCGCTACGATCCGGACAAGGATGCCAAGCCGTACATGCAGGACCTGACGGTGACCTTGCAGGACACCGACAAGATGCTGCTGGACGCATTGCAGCGCATCAAGGCCGACGTGGACGACTCGCTGGCGCTGCGCCGCTCCTGCCGCGAAGGCGTGTGCGGTTCGGACGCGATGAACATCAACGGCAAGAACGGGCTGGCCTGCACCACGAACCTCAATGAGCTGACCGAGCCGATCGTGCTGCGGCCGCTGCCGGGTCTGCCGGTGATCCGCGACCTGATCGTGGACATGACGCAGTTCTTCAAGCAGTACAACTCGATCAAGCCGTACCTGATCAACGAGACGATCCCGCCGGAGAAGGAGCGCCTGCAGACGCCGGCCGAGCGCGAGGAGCTCGACGGTCTGTACGAGTGCATCCTGTGCGCCTGCTGTTCGACGTCGTGCCCGTCGTTCTGGTGGAACCCGGACAAGTTCGTGGGACCGGCGGGTCTGCTGCAGGCCTATCGTTTCATCGCCGACAGCCGCGACCAGGCCACCAGCGAGCGCCTCGACAACCTTGAGGACCCGTACCGGCTGTTCCGCTGCCATACCATCATGAACTGCGTCGATGTGTGTCCGAAGGGCTTGAATCCGACACGCGCTATCGGCAAGATCAAGGAACTGATGGTACG
>NZ_JAWIIV010000096.1:0-2429 GCF_035916955.1 Noviherbaspirillum album
TCCGCAGGAATGCGCTGGGCGAGGAGGAGATCGTTGCCTATCTGGTCGGGCAGGATTGCGCCGACCCGGCGCAGCTGCGCGCGCAGCTTGCGGCCTGCCTGCCGGCGCCGATGGTTCCATCGCGTTTCATGTCGCTGCCGGCATTGCCGCAAACGCCCAACGGCAAGACCGACCGCCGCGCCCTGCCCGAGCCGCTGCAGAATCAGGAGAAACAGGAGAAGCAGGCGAAACGCGGTCCTGCAAGCGCCGATGAAGCGGCACTGGCCGGCATTTTCAGTGAAGTCCTGGGGAATGTCGTTGGCGCGGAGGATGACTTTTTCCTTGCCGGCGGCGAATCGATACGCGCGCTGCGCCTCGCAACCCGTATCCGCGCAGCCGGTTTCGTATTCGATGTGCAGGATCTGTTCCGCTGGCCGACACCGGCTGCGCTGGCAGCCAATCTTGCGAAGACCAAGGACAGCGCGGCAGGCGGCGGGGATGCCATCGGCAAGCTCAGCGGCCTCAGCGGCGCGGAACTGGCCGATTTGTTCTCCTGACAGCAAACGGCATCACGATCCATGTTCAGCAAGAACGATATCAAGGACATCCGCGCCCTGACGCCCATGCAGCGCGGCATGCTGCACCATGCGCTGCTCGATCCGCATTCGCACGCCTACCATGAACAACTAGTGTTGCGCATAGACGGCAGGCTCGATCCACAGCGGCTGGAAACGGCTTGGCAGCGCGTCGTCGATGCGCAGGATGCATTGCGCGGGCGTTTTCTCAGCGAACGGGTTTCCAATCCGGTCCATGTCATACCTCATCACGAGAAAGTGACGCTTGTGCGGCACACCGTTGCCGACGTTTCACGCACTGCGGCGCCGGATGCGCTGCCTGTGGAAGTGGAAGCTTTCCTGGCTTGCGACAAGGCCGACAGGTTCGATCTGGCAAATGCGCATCCGATGCGTGTGGCTTTATTCAGCGCGCCCGACGGGCAGCACTGGATGGTGTGGAGCTTTCATCATATTCTGCTGGATGGATGGAGCATTGGCATTGTTCTGCAACAACTCCGCGCGTTTTACGACGGCTCCACGCCGGCGGAACCGAACGCGGACTATACCCGCTACCTGCAATGGCTGGTGGCGCGCGATACGAACGCGTCGCTGCAATACTGGCAATCGAAGCTGACAGGATTCAGCACGGACGGACTGCGGCAAGCTGCATCGGCCGGAACGGAAGCGCATGCAACGGCAACCGTGGACGGCGCGACACTGCAAACCCTGCGCGCTTTGTTGCAGACCCAGCGGGTATCCATGCATCACTTGCTGCTCTGCGGATGGGCCTTGTGCCTGGGCCGTTATCTTGACCGGCGCGATGTGATCGTTCCCACCGTGCTCGCCGGCCGTCCGGCGGACATCGATCATGCCGACCGTCTCGTCGGCCTCATGATCAACACCGTGCCCATGCGCGTTAGCTGGAACGACACCGACACTGTGATCGCCCTGCTGCAGAAGGTGCGCGATGACAGTCTGGAAGCGGCAAGGCATCAGTACATCTCCATGGCGGACATTCAGTCCGCCACCGGCAGGCTGCCTATCGATCACGTATTGCTCGTACAAGGCATGCCCGGCCAGGATGTACTTGGACAAGGCATCGGCGAGGCCGCGATCGGCTGGGCGGGTTTCCGCGAAAGCATCCCCTATGGACTGGAAATTTCCCTGTCGCCGACCAACGATGGAATAAGCATTTCATTGCGCGGCAATCACGATGCCGCATTTCTACAGGGGTTGGCGGACAGCCTGCGGGCGATGCTGTCGGTGATGGCCGCAAATCCATACCAGCTCCTTCGCGATACCGAACTCGTCGACGATGCGCAGCGGAGCCGCTTGCAAGCCTGGGGCGATGGCGGTCCTGCCGCTCCGCACGGCAGCATCCTGCAGGCATTCGATGCGCAAGCGGCAAGCTCGCCGGAAGCCATCGCGATCGCCGGCGATGGCGGCGAGCTCAGCTACCGCGAACTATCGCTGCGGGCCAATTGCATCGCCCGTGCCTTGCATGCCGACGGCGGCTTCGCTCCCGATACGGCGGTGGCGCTGGTATCCCGTCGTGATGCCGGTCTTGTCGCTGGCTTGCTCGGCATCCTGCGTGCAGGCGGCGCCTATGTGCCGGTCGATCCGGACTTTCCCGCCGAGCGCATCCGCCAGATGCTCGAGGGCAGCGGCTGCCGGCACGTGCTCGCTTCGTCCGATCTTGCCGCGACGCTGCCGGCCTTGCCCGGCGTACGTGTATTGCATCTTGAGGCACTGCTGTCCGGCACGCATGGAACAGAGGCAGATAGCGCAGCAGACAATGCCGCCGATACAGCCCCGCGCGCCGCCATTACGCCGGACTCGCTGGCCTACGTCATTTTCACCTCCGGCTCCACCGGCACGCCCAAGGGCGCCATGCTC
>NZ_JAWIIV010000097.1:0-2356 GCF_035916955.1 Noviherbaspirillum album
ATGGTGCCGAACAGCTTCATCTCGGTGCCGTTGGCCGACTCCAGCGTCAGGTGGTACAGCATCTCGATCACCATCACCAGGCCCACGAAGCCTACCAGCGCGGCGGCGCACACGGCCACCATCTGCGGCAGGATGCGGCGGAACTTGCCGAACTTGGCCACCCTCAGGTTGAGCATGATGATGCTGGCGATGCCGCCCGGCGCATACATGACGATGAGAATGAAGAACACGCCCAGGTACAGCTGCCAGGCCTTGGTGAAGTCCGACAGCATCACGGTCAGGAACACGCCGATGATGGCGCCGATCATGGGACCGAAGAAGAAGCCGACGCCGCCGATGAAGGTGAACAGCAGCACGCCGCCGGAACGGATGGCGCTGACGTTCTCGGCGGTGACGATCTCGAAGTTGATGGCTGCGAGGCCGCCCGAGATGCCGGCGAAGAAGCCCGACAGGATCAGGGTGAGGTAGCGTGCCCACTGGGTGTCGTAGCCGATGAACTCGACCCGCTCGGGGTTGTCGCGCACGGCGTTGATGATGCGGCCCAGCGGCGTCTGCGTGAACGCATACATGCCGATGGTGGCGATGAACAGCCAGGCCGCGATCAGGTAGTACACCTGGATCTGCGGGCCGAAGGTGATGCCCATGAACGTCTCGCCGTAGACGCGGTTGGTGGAGATGCCGCCTTCGCCGCCGAAGAACTCGGGGAACATGAGCGAGCAGGCGAACACCAGTTCCACGATACCCAGGGTGATCATGGAGAAGGTGGTGCCCGACTTCTTGGTGGTGACATAGCCGAACAGCATGCCGAAGAACATGCCGGCGATGCCGCCGATGAGCGGAATCAGGGTGACCGGCATCCAGATCGAGCCGGCGGTGGCCAGGTTCATCGCATGGATGGCGAAGAAGGCGCCCAGGCCGGAATAGACCGCATGGCCGAAGCTGAGCATGCCGCCCTGTCCCAGCAGCATGTTGTAGGACAGGCCGAAGATCATGACGGTGCCNCGAGCCGGCGGTGGCCAGGTTCATCGCATGGATGGCGAAGAAGGCGCCCAGGCCGGAATAGACCGCATGGCCGAAGCTGAGCATGCCGCCCTGTCCCAGCAGCATGTTGTAGGACAGGCCGAAGATCATGACGGTGCCTATCTGCGACAGGATGGAGAGCGACGCGCCCTTGTTGAAGATCAGCGGCGCCACGATCAGGATCACGGCGAACAGCCCCCAGATGATCCAGCGCGCCAGGTTCAGGGGCTTGTACGTCATGGTGTTTTTAATGGTGAGTGTATTGGTATTCATGTCAGCTCTCCCGTGTGCCCATCAGACCGCGCGGACGGAATATCAGGATCAGTACCAGCAGCAGGTAAGGCAGGATCGGCGCCACCTGCGAGATGGTGAGTTTCAGTACCGGGAAGNGCTTGTACGTCATGGTGTTTTTAATGGTGAGTGTATTGGTATTCATGTCAGCTCTCCCGTGTGCCCATCAGACCGCGCGGACGGAATATCAGGATCAGTACCAGCAGCAGGTAAGGCAGGATCGGCGCCACCTGCGAGATGGTGAGTTTCAGTACCGGGAAGCCGAAGGTTTCCGGCGTGACGGTAGTGCCGATCAAGGCCAGCACGGTGGCGAACGAATAGTCCAGCGCCACCGCATAGGTCTGCAGCACGCCGATCAGCAGCGAGGCCAGCAGCGCGCCGACCAGCGATCCCATGCCGCCGACCACCACCACCACGAAGATGATGCTGCCGACGGTGGCTGCCATGCCGGGCTCGGTGACGAAGGCGTTGCCGCCGATCACGCCGGCCAGTCCGGCCAGCGCGCAGCCGCCGCCGAAGACCAGCATGAACACGCGCGGCACATTGTGACCCAGCGCCTCGACCATGTCGGGATGGGTGAGCGCGGCCTGGATGACGAGGCCGATGCGGGTCTTGGTGAGCACCAGGAAGATGGCCACCAGCATGAGGATGGCGACGAGCATCATGAAGCCGCGGTACATCGGGAAAGTGGTGGTGAACAGCGTGAACAGCGGTCCGTCGAGTTCGGCGGGAATCGGATAGGGCACCGCCGCCCTGCCCCAGATCAGCTGGACGAGCTCGACCAGCACATACGACAGGCCGAAGGTGAACAGCAGTTCGGGAATGTGTCCGTACTTGTGGACCGAACGCAGGCCGTAGCGCTCGACCATGGCGCCGATGACGCCGACGAGCAGCGGCGCGACGACCAGCGCCGGCCAGAAACCGATGGTGGTGCTCACCGCATAGGCGAAATAGGCACCGAGCATGTAGAAGCTGGCATGCGCGAAGTTGAGCACGCCCATCATGCTGAAGATCAGCGTCAGGCCGGAAGACAGCATGAACAGCA
>NZ_JAWIIV010000098.1:0-2312 GCF_035916955.1 Noviherbaspirillum album
TGTCAATGCCGTTGGAATTTCCCCATTTTTTCCGGAGTAAAATTCCCCACCCTTTTTATGGGTGGTCAGCCCGGATTTGACATGTTTTCCTCCTTTTTTGGTCGTCCAGGACGACGCTTTGTCTGAACCGTATTACCGGTCTCGTTGAGGGGAAGGCGGTTACGCAGATGCTCCGGGATCAGCGCGGCATGCTCCCGCAAACGGTAGGAATTGCCTTCAATCGGCACCACAATGGCATGGTGTAGAAGACGGTCCAGCAAGGCTGTCGCCACGACAGGATCACCGAAGATCTCGCCCCATTCACTAAAGCCGCGGTTGCTGGTCAAGATCATCGCGCAGCGCTCATAGCATGCGTTGACCAGCTGGAAGAACAGATTGCCACCATTTGAGCCCAGTGGTAGGTACCCAATCTCATCGACGATGAGCAAACTGTAGCGCGACAGGAACTTCACCCGCTCGCGCAGCTTGCCTTCTCGTTCGGCCTTGCGCATGGAGTCGACCAGTTCGGCCAGCGTGGCGAAGAACACGCTCTTTCCGGCTTTAACTGCTTCCACACCCAATGCCACGGCAAGGTGTGACTTGCCCGTGCCCGGCGGGCCAAGGAAGTGCACGCACTGGCGCCGCTCAACGAATCCCAGCTCAGCAAGCGCCATGACTCGGCCGCGCTCGAGTGACGGCTGGAAGCTGAAGTCATAGCCAGCCAGTGTCTTGGTCACTGACAGCCTTGCCGTTTGTAACGCCATCTTGATCCTGCGGCTCTCCCGCGTGCTGTACTCCTCGCCCAGCAAGACCTCGATGGCTTCGAGTGCAGTCAACTGGCCTTGCTCGATCTGTGACTGAACCGTCTGCAAGGCTTCCAATGCGCGTGGCATTCTCAAACCAATCAGGTGGCGGCGGATCCGTTCTGCTACGGAAGAGTGGCTCATAGCTGGCCTCCCATTCTGCGGCCAATGAAGTCATAGACTGCCAACGGCCGCTGGGCTACCGCATGACCGGGTGCCAGCACAATGTCAGGAGCGACTTCTGGCTGCATGATGCGCTGAAGTAACCGATGACCGGCCAACACAGACCGCGCACGCCGGCCCTCCAAGCGAGCATGGGTAGCAATCAGTGTTCCGTCCTCAAAGATGCGAATCGTGTCAGCGGTGGTTTCCACGTCCAGAACCCGCTTCCTGGTACCGTCGGGCACGCTGTAGTAGTTGCCTCCAACGCTGACGCAGCCTTCGTGGCTGACTCGTCGTTCCATTCGGAGCACGGCGTCGAAGCGTCCTGCCGGCAGAGGTTGGAGGTGGGGTTGCTCTTCCTGGAAGTGTTCGGCAACGATACGACCGGTCGTGCCATGACAGCGTACATTGGCCACCGTGTCGAGCCACTGCCGCAGCTGCCGATTCATATCATCGATATCTTCGAAGCTGCGTGCCAGATAGAAGTCGGCACGGATATATCGATACGGCCGTTCAACTTTGCCTTTGGTCTTGGCCCGGTAAGCCTGGCAAGCACGCGGCATAAAACCGTAATGAGCACCGCACGCAAGCAGCTTGGCGTTATAGACGATGCCTTTGTCGGAGTCGTCTTCACCCAGTACGGCGGTCTTCATGCGGTCGTAGAGGATCTCTTGCGGAACGCCGCCAAAGTGAGCAAAGGCCTCCATATGGCAACGCAGGACGGTTGGCAGATCCTGATGCAAGACGAATTGGGCCCATAGATATCGGCTGTGCCCCAGTACCATGGCAAACAACCACACCTTGCGCACCAGGCCGCGGTTGCCGAAGTTGACCTTGAACTCAGCGAAGTCGACCTGTGCCTGTTGCCCGGCAGGAGTTTCGAACCGAACTTCGAACACCGGCGCCGGAGACGGGCGCACGGTCCGCAAGAAGTCATAAAGCACTGTCTTACCGCCGTCATAGCCCTGCTCACGAACTTCCCGGAGTAACCGGGCGCTGCTCAAATCTGGCCAATCCGTGACTCGCTGACGCAAATAGGCTTCAAATGGTGCAATGGTAGTTGGTCTGGGCTGGCGAGGTTTGTACTTCGGTGCTGCCAGCTCTCCTCGAATGTATCTTCGTACTGTCTTGCGGTCACGGCCGGTGCGCTCGGCAATTGCCGATACGGACAAGCCTTGTCGGTGCAACTCCAGAATCATCATCCACTCCTTCAACTTGACCACTCGCTCTCCCGTCGCTGATTTCCATTACCGCGACATCTTGGAGCAAGCGGAAAGCCGGTGCAGGAACATCCTGCACCGGCTTTTACCGTTCAAACTGGGGAGATTTCAAACGGAAGAATTGGGGAGTATCCATCCGGCGGTGACA
>NZ_JAWIIV010000099.1:0-2147 GCF_035916955.1 Noviherbaspirillum album
ACGATGTAGCCGCGGTCCATGAACACCACCCGGTTGGCCACCTTGCGCGCAAAGCCCATCTCGTGCGTGACCACCATCATCGTCATGCCGTCGTGCGCCAGTCCCACCATCACGTCCAGCACTTCATTGATCATCTCCGGGTCCAGCGCCGAGGTCGGCTCGTCGAACAGCATCGCGATCGGGTCCATCGACAAGGCCCGCGCAATCGCCACCCGCTGCTGCTGCCCGCCTGACAGCTGCCCCGGAAACTTGTCCTTCTGCGCAATCAATCCCACCCGGTCCAGGTACTTCAACCCTTTTTCAGTGGCCTCCTCCTCGCTGCGGCCCAGCACCTTGACCTGGCCGATGGTCAGGTTCTGCCGGATCGACAGGTGCGGGAACAGCTCGAAGTTCTGGAACACCATGCCGATGCGCGCGCGCAGCTTCGACAGGTTGGTCTTCGGATCGCCCACCGAAATGCCGTCCACCGTGATCTGTCCCTTCTGGAACGGCTCCAGCCCGTTGACCGTCTTGATCAGCGTCGACTTGCCCGAGCCCGACGGCCCGCACACCACCACCACTTCTCCCTTGCTGACCCGTGTCGTGCAGTCGGTCAGCACCTGGAAACTGCCGTACCACTTGCTCACGTCTTTCATTTCAATCATGTTTTTTCCTCAATCCTGTAATCAAACTGCGGTGCGCCCGGGCACCTGGCCCGGCGCGTGACTAAGTGAATGGTTCAGCGGATGATCGCCACCTTCTTCTGCAGCTGCTTGACCAGCAGCGACAGGCTGAAGCAGAGGATGAAGTACACCACCGCCACGAACAGGTACATCTCCACCAGGCGGCCGTCGCGCTGCGCCACCTTGGAGGCGGCACCGACGAAGTCCGTGATCGACAGCACGTAGACCAGCGACACGTCCTGGAACAGCACGATGGTCTGCGTGAGCAGCACCGGGATCATGTTGCGGAAGGCCTGCGGCAGCACGATGTTGCCCATGGTCTGCCAGTAGTTCATGCCCAGCGCCTGCCCGGCCCAGACCTGGCCGCGCGGAATCGACTGGATGCCGGCGCGCATGATCTCGCAGTAGTAGGCCGCCTCGAACAGGATGAAGGTGATCAGCGACGAGGTGAAGGCGCCCACCTGCACCGGCTGGTCCGAGCCGATGATCCAGGCGCCGATGTAGGGCACCAGGAAGTAGAACCAGAAGATCACCAGCACCAGCGGGACGGAGCGGATCAGGTTGACGTAGGTGGTGGCCACCGTGGAGATGAGCTTGTTGGAAGACAGGCGCATCATCGCCAGCAGGGTGCCGAGGATGATGCCGCCTACCATGGCCAGGGCGGTCAGCTCCAGGGTGAAGGCCATGCCGGTCTGGAACAGGTAGACCCAGGAACGCTCGATGACGTCGAAATCGAAGTTGTTCATCATTTGCCTCCGCCTGAAATGAAGCCGGGCACGGCGACGCGGCGCTCGATGAAGCGCATCAGGTTGACCACGACCACGTTGACCAGCACGTAGATGATGGTGGCGGCGGTGAAGGCTTCGAACACCTGGAACGAGAATTCCTGCATGGAGCGGGCGCGGGCGGTGAGTTCCATGAGACCGATGGTGAGCGCCACGGCGCTGTTCTTGATGACGTTGAGGAACTCGCTGGTGAGCGGCGGGATGATGATGCGGAAAGCCATGGGCAGCAGCACGTAGCGGTAGGTCTGGGCCAGGGTCAGGCCGAGCGCGGTGCCGGCCATTTTCTGGCCGCGCGACAGCGACTGGATGCCGGCCGAGACCTGCACGGCGACGCGGGCGGAGGTGAAGAAGCCCAGCGAGAGCACGGCGGTGATGAAGGGCGCGTTGGGCAGCTGCTTGAGCCAGTCGCCGATGGCGGTGGGCACCAGTTCGGGCATGACGAAGAACCAGAGGAACATCTGGACCAGCAGCGGTATGTTGCGGAACAGTTCGACGTAGGCATTGGCCAGGCGCACGACCCAGCGGTTGGGCAGGGTGCGCAGGGTGCCGATGATGGCACCGAGGATGAGGGCCATGACCCAGGCCAGCAAGGCTGTGGCCAGCGTCCAGTAGAGGCCCGACAGCAGCGTATCCATGTAGGTGCCGACGGCGTCGGGCGACGGCTCCCAGAAGATGCGCCAGTTCCAGTTGTAGTTCATAG
>NZ_JAWIIV010000100.1:0-2000 GCF_035916955.1 Noviherbaspirillum album
GCACAAGCGCGTGTCAGCACCCCCGCAACAATAGTGCAAAACCTTCCTTTGAAATAACTGTCATAGTCTCTCGGGCGCACCTACGGCCGGGCCACGGAAACGATTTCCGTACGACATAGCGTGCAGAGAAGTGGAGCTGTCGGTCACAGGAAGAATGGGGGGCGATCATGCCTCGGCCCAAATTAATTGTCTCAGTCGGTTTTGAACCAAGCCGCGTCGGCGTCCAGCCTTTGATTGACGCCTATTCTAAAGTTGTGCCGATCATACGACGTCCTGGCAACCGGGTGCTCGCAATTACTACCCGGGATCAGCGGCTGGCAACATGGAATTACAGAAGGGCTCAATGATGAAACCGATTCAGGCTGCTCTGTACGCGCGCGTTTCTTCAAACCAGCAGGCCAATGCGCAGACTATTGACAGCCAATTATCCGCATTACGTGAACGAATGCAAATCGATGCATGCACATCAACCCCGGACCGAGAATTCGTTGATGACGGCTGGAGCGGCGCCAACTTAATGCGGCCAGCCTTGGAGCGCCTTCGAGATGCCGTTTCGTTAGGGGCTGTAGATAGACTATACGTTCATTCTCCGGATCGGTTAGCACGCAAATATGCGTATCAGGTCCTGCTGATTGATGAATTACAGCGCGCGGGTGTAGAGGTAATCTTTCTTAACCACAGTTTCGGCAGGACCCCTGAAGAGGAAATGCTGTTGCAGGTGCAAGGCATGATAGCCGAGTACGAACGTGCAAAGATTCTTGAGCGAAGCCGCCGCGGGAAGCGTCACAAAGCGCAAACTGGACAGGTGAGCGTACTTTCGGCAGCCCCCTATGGATATCGCTATGTCAGCGTGCATGATGGCGCCGGTTGCGCTCGATATGAGATCGTAGAGGAACATGCGCAAGTAGTGCGAAAAATCTTCGTTTGGGTGGTACATGAGCGCATGACAATCGGTGAGATTTGCCGTCGACTAGAGCATCAGCAGATACTGACACCCCGAGGCAAATCATGGTGGGATCGAAGTGTGGTTTGGAGAATATTAAAAAATCCAGCGTATGCTGGCCAGGCAGCATTTGGCAAGACTAAGTTCGGGCCATTCCATTCCCGTCTACGGCCGCAGCGACACCAGCGTTTACCAATAAGTCGTACCGTCATCACAGTGCCTCCGGAACAATGGCAAAGCATTCCTGTACCTGCACTAGTTGATCACGACTTATTTGCAGCCGTGCAGGAGCAATTGCAGGAAAATCGTGCATTAAACCGGACAAGAAAACGTGGGGCTCGCCATCTACTGCAGGGGCTGGTAGTGTGCAAACAGTGTGGTTACGCCTATTATTGCAAGCCAGTCAGTGTAAAAGACCATGTACGGCAGTACGCGTACTACCGTTGCATCGGTAGTGACGCCTATCGCTTTGCCGGACAGCGTCGATGCAATAATGGTCAGGTCAGGGCTGACTATCTGGAAAAGGCAGTATGGTCCGAGGTAAAAAGCTTACTGCTGGACCCGCACCGGCTGACACAAGAGTATGAGCGCAGACTGCAAACACTGGAACAGCCAACAGAAGATACACAACAGCGTCATCTTGAAGTCCAATTACGGCAATGCCGGCAGGGCATCACTCGAGTAATTGATGCTTATGCCGAGGGGTATCTTGAAAAGCATGAGTTTGAAGGGCGTTTAACACGATTACGAGATCGGCAAAAAACATTGGAGGGTCAAATTGCACAGCTAACAGAGCAAGCAATCTCACGGAACGAACTGCAATTGATTGTGGGACGGCTTGAGGACTTTGCGGCAAAGGTAACCGCTGGTATCGATAGCATGGGTTTCGAGGCCCAACGCGAACTGATCCGAATGTTGGTGAAGCGCATCGAGATTGACCAAGAGAATGTGAATATCGTCTTCAGGATTACATCACCCGGAACAGATGGTCTTGGTACAATAGAAAATATGCACAATTGTTGGCGGGGTGAGCACGTTGGGCTTGGCAAACGCCGTG
>NZ_JAWIIV010000101.1:0-1751 GCF_035916955.1 Noviherbaspirillum album
AAATTGTCCAACAAAATCTCCACCGCCTTCCTCCCCACCTTCAGAGCTCAGCCCGTACACCAGATCCGACTATAGCTCAATTGAACATATCATGCCACAGAACCCCGGTGCTCCGGGAAAGTGGCAGGATCAACAGTCAGCACTAGGAAAGCGGTTTAAGTACGTCGTCGACGATATTGGCAATCTAACTTTGTTAGGAATCGGCGCAAATAAAGCAGTTCAGGATATAGACCTGGAGTCAAAGTCAGCAGCCTATGTACTAACATGTGATGGAGCAGACATACTGCGGCGAGCACGCCCTAGGAATGTATGGGGTGAAAATGAAATTTTAGAACGTGGTCGTGACATGGTTCGTTTCATTTGTGAACGTTGGCAGCTTCCCGGCCAAGATGATGAAGACGGCGATCAATTTATTGATCCTGATAGTGTGCTTTCTACAAATGTGAAGGCCCCAAGACAAAGAAGAACGTCCTGATCCTTGGTTCTATGTGATTTTGAATCGAGAGAACACAGAGATGTCTTCCTCGATGCACCTTTATATAATAACTGACCTAATGAAGTCGTCATTCTCTGAACTCTCTTACGCATTCGCCCTCACTGAGAACTTGGTGAATTCTCTAGGCCTTCCTTTGTTAATGGCCCCGACCTTTCCCTCTACAGCTGCAGAGGGGAAGAAAGGTGCTGGCCACGATGTGAAACTGGCAATGCCAGGAATGAGCTTGTTTCTGCAGTTCAAACTATCTCACTGCATGAGATACGCGTCAGCCAAGGAATTTAGCTCCGGAATATTCTCTAAGAAGGTTGGGGGTAAGAGCGAGCCGGTCTATCGGATGTATCTCCATCCACTAAAATCTTCGAGGCAAACCAGCCTAATGTTAAAGCTTGAGAAGCGACACGGTATCGTGTACTACGTCGCTCCTCTGTTTCACCTTCCTATTGATCTGAGCAAACACTTTTTCGCTAAGACTGTGGCTCAAGAAAGCCGGTTTATACGTCCTTCCGTGATAAAAAAGATGCCAGACGATAACGAACATTTCGTTTCTTTTCGTAAGACAGGAAAGCCGTGGCGATTTTCAGAAAACCCAGTAGAGTTAGAAGGCATAGAGACCGAAACAGACGTTATGCGAAGGGTTCGGAAAGAACACATGCAAAAGATACCCGTCAACGAGCGCGTGAGTGAGTCATTAGAAAAAATGTTTGAAGTTCTCCTTGAAGAGGCTAAAGAGCGTCAAACGGGAACACGCGTAATTAGGAACGAGGTGGCTCGCATTCGGGGATTGGAGATGCCGTTGTTGGAAAAGGCGAGCTTTGTTGCACGCAATTTCTTTGAATTAGAGATGCTCACTATTGGAAGTGAAGAGGAAAATGCCGATAAGTATTCAGGCTAATTGGGGTGCTTTCGTTTTTACTGCATGTATGGACCCGACACCTTTTGCAAGGCTTCAAATGACAATAAAGCGGTCTGCATGCATGTATACGGCTAGCTTGTTGGGCCATGTCGATACGCTGCCCGCAGCCTTGATGAGATCCGCGCATCACATCCTGAGCAATTTAGCGGCTTGACAACAGCTCAGCCGGCAGTAAAAACAGGTTCTGCAATGCTGGTCTAACCGATTTTGTCATCACGAGAAGTCTCGCAAACCAGTGGGGTACTCCTTTGCTTGAAGTGCTATTGACCTGACCGGTTTTTTCGGACCAAGCTAGTTTGGGATAGCTCCGGTCGATAAAGTTGTTACTTTCTTGCAGAACGC
>NZ_JAWIIV010000102.1:0-1712 GCF_035916955.1 Noviherbaspirillum album
AGGCGATGCCGTCGATCACGCCAATGATGTCGACCACCTTGCGCGAGCTGTCCTTGATCGAGCCCATGGTCTCGACCACTTGCCCGACAACCCGCCCCCCTTTCAAAGCATGGTCGGAAGCCGAGACCACCAGCTGGTTTGCCTGACGCGCGTTCTCGGCATTCTGCTTGACGGTGGAAGTCAGTTCTTCCATTGAGGAAGCGGTTTCCTCCAGTGCACCGGCCTGCGATTCGGTGCGGGAAGACAGGTCGGCATTGCCCGATGCAATTTCTCGTGCAGCCACGGTGATTGCTTCCGTTCCCTGCTTGATATGGTTGACCGTGTTGACCAGATTCTCCTGCATCACCTTGAGAGATTGCACCAGCCGGCCTGCTTCGTCATTGCCGGTGTCAACATCGATGCGCGCGCTCAGGTCGCCGGCGGCAATGGTGTCTGCAATGTTCGCCGCATTCTGTAGAGGAACGGTGATGGTACGGGTGATGAGCAGAGCGATGATCGCGCCGATGGCAATCGTCAGAATGCCGACCGCCAGCATGCCCAGGCGCGTCGAAGCGAAATTTTCCTGCGAGGCCGCATAGGTAGCCTGCATGGTCTTCTGCTGAAAATCGGCCAGTGCGACCAGCGACATCCGCCATTTTTCCTGCAGGGGAAGGAAGTCGCTCTTGAGCATCGATGCGGCATCGAAATAATTGCCACCGGCCGCATGGGCCTTGATCTTTTCAATCACCGGCAGGATTGCCTGCCCTTGTTCGACTGTGGCAGCCAGGACAGCCTTCGATTGCGCATCGGCGGAATGCTTTTTGACCACTGCTTCCGCCTTCGAATAATTTTCGAGCAGCGTCACCAGTCGCTTGGATTCGCGCTCGCCTTCAAGCGCATCGGTCGGCGTAGCGATCTGGCGCAGGGCCAATGCAACGGACCATCCGGTTTCCCGCATTTCCATTGCACTGGTCAGGCTTGCCATCTTCTGTGAAACGATCACTTCGGTATTCGCATGCAGAGCCGTCATTCGCCAAAGCCCAAGGACCAGCAACGCAGTGGCGCATAGCAGAACCAGGCCGAAGCCGAGGGCAAGCCGCGTTCCGATTCTGATATTGGTCAGTTTCAACATAAGGTTTTCCTTTTTCTTGGTTTTGAAGAAGAACTGCAAAGGATCGGCAAAAAAACCGGGCTGGATCATGATTGCCATGGACTGCCCCAGCCCGATTCATGCGGGAGGCGCGCAGCCCTGCGGTGCCCGGCCAGCGGCACCTGCGCGCCTATCAGTCTGTCCTCTTGATCAAGCCGGCATCAGAACTCTTCCCATTCATCGTTTCCGCCCGGCGCCGAAGCAGGCTTGCTGCGAACGGCTACCGAAGCGGGCGGGCGCGACGATGCGCCTCCTTCCGCTTTCGGCTTGGCGAGTACGCGGGACATCTGCCTGGCCGGGGCGGGCGCGACCGGCTGCAAAACCGGGGCCACAGCCGGCGGCAATGCAGCCTGCTCGCTTGCATTCAGGCGGAAGACGGCAACAGCCTGTGCCAGTGCGGCAGCCTGGTTCTGCATGCTGTCGGCCGCTGCAGCCGCCTGCTCAACCAGGGCCGCGTTTTGCTGCGTCATCTCGTCCATCTCGGCAATCGCGCGATTGACCTGTTCGATGCCCGAGCTCTGCTCCTGGCTGGCGGCGGTGATCTCGTTCATGATGTCGGCCACGTGCTTGACCGATGTGACGA
>NZ_JAWIIV010000103.1:0-1667 GCF_035916955.1 Noviherbaspirillum album
TTCAAAACACCGCATCAGGTCTTTATGAGCCAGTTACAATCCCATTAATAAGCCGTTGCACTTCCGACTTGAATCCGCCATATGTGCAATCGGTTGCAGCAACGCAAAATCGAATTCATCTAAGGCTTCGCGATTCGCCGCCCGGTGTGGCCAATCGCGGTTGGCCAGCGCCGTCTTGCCTAGTGCAACGATATCAGCCTTGCCCCCAGCCAGCATGGCAATGGCCGCATCCGGGTCGCCCAGCTTCCCATTCGCCATCACCGGCAGGCTGCCATAGCGCTTGGCATAGCCGGCCAGGGTATCGCCATCGCTGTTGTTCGCCGTGAAAGCGGCGGCCTGAGCATTGTGCTCGGTGGTATGAATGAAATCAAGGCCAGCGGCTGCGATCCGGGAAAACGTAATTTGCGCGTCTTCCTGCCCGTTAGCCCATTTATGCACATAGTCATTGACCTTGCCTTGGGAAATGCGCATGCCCATAGGATACGACGCACCAACTGCCGCGCGCACCGCCTCTGCAACTTCCACGAGCAGTCGGATCCGGTTCTCGCTCGAACCACCCTACTGGTCGCGCCGTTGTTTGCCGTAGTCGGTAAGAAACTGGTCCAGTAGATACCCATTAGCACCATGGATCTCAACGCCATCGAAACCAGCTTGCTTGGTCCGCGCAGCGGCTGTGGCGAAGTCATGAATAACCTGTCCGATCTCTTCCATGGTGATCTCTCGCGGCATCGGATAGGGGCCTTCGCCGCGATAAAAAGCCAGATGTTCGCCTTTGGGCTGTATCGCCGAAGGACCGACCGCTCCGGGATTCCAGTGGTTGCCTTGGCTCAGGGCACCGGCATGCATTAACTGCATCACGATTTCGGCACCCGCTTCGTGGACGGCCTCCACCACTGGACGCCAGGCATCAGCCTGCTCGTCGTTGGCGATACCTGGCTGATGCCAGTAACCTTGGCTATAGGCCATATCATATCCGGGTACGTGCCTTCGGTAATCACGAGGCCGAACCCGCCAGCGGCGAAGCGCTGGTAATAGCGGACCATGTCATCGGTCGCATGACCGTCTTCTGTGGCGCTGACCCGGGTCATCGGTGCGACGGCAATACGGTTCTTCAACGAGAGCGTGCCGATGGTAAAGGGGGATAGCAAGGGAGCGTCGGGGGCCATGACTTATCCTTTCAGTCTAAGGCGGCAATCGGCCGCGTTCATGTGGTGGTTTGGTTGAGACGAACAACGGTGCGCTGGCTGCTGAGCACGGTGCAAGCTTTCGTTGGATCCGCCCATGAAACATTGATTGAAGCTGCCGCGCCGGGCCGGCGATGTCATGGCAATCCAGTCCGACATCGCGGCCACCGGAAACAATTGCCGGCCGAGACGCTATTTAGCCAACATCCGATTAGGTTGCACGGCTCTGCACGTAAAGAGATGTGTGATAAATCTTGGTATCGATCGTTCCATAACTTGGATAAGGGAACCCTTTCGGTCTCTTTCACCCAAACCACTAAATGGTTGGGTCTTGTCTGGTGACTTCAGACTGCTCCAGCCAGTAGATGTCCCTGTTTACGCTTAAAGCGATCGGTATCAAGGAGGGCGGATTCAAGTCGGAAGTGCAACGGCTTATTAATGGGATTGTAACTGGCTCATAAAGACCTGATGCGGTGTTTTGAA
>NZ_JAWIIV010000104.1:0-1642 GCF_035916955.1 Noviherbaspirillum album
GGAACTTAACCAACAAAACTGGGACGACCAGACGCGGCGGTTGATCGATACTTGGCAAACCACATGGAACGCCATGCCGAAGGGAGCTGGTCGAACATCCGACCGGGTGTTTGTGTCGGTCACAGGCAGTGTGATGCATGCTGGAAATATCAGCCAAGTACTGGGAGGACTCCAGAGCCGGCAGGCGGTGGCCGTAGCGCCGCCGCCGGCCGGCTGGCAACGCGCGCGCAATGCGCTGATGGCGCATCTGGCCCACGAATACCACTACTCTTACGGCGCCTTGGCGGCCCTGACGTTTAGGGAGCTTAACCAACAAAACTGGGACGACCAGACGCGGCGGTTGATCGATACTTGGCAAACCACATGGAACGCCATGCCGGAGGGTGCTGGTCGNCGGCCCTGACGTTTAGGGAGCTTAACCAACAAAACTGGGACGACCAGACGCGGCGGTTGATCGATACTTGGCAAACCACATGGAACGCCATGCCGGAGGGTGCTGGTCGAACATCCGACCGGGTGTTTTTGACGCGCACTGGCAATGTGATGTATGTGACAAATATCAGCCAAGTACTGGACAGACTCCAGAGAGTTCTGTTGCAAAGAAACCCGCGCGAATGAAAGTGAGGGCACTGTCAAATTAACGTGGTGGAAGCGAGAATAGGGCTGGTCGACCGATACTCAGAACGGAGTAGACGGATGTTGGGTGACACCGGTGAGGTCATGCCAGATAGCCAAGCGTCTGGTGAGCTCATTGCTTCGATAAGGCGATTCAGTACGACGCTGTGCCTGACAAGGTCACAATGGACAAGAGCGGCGCGCTAACTGTGGAGCGCTCGAGCAGCTAAACCAGGAACGCGGCATACCCGCCACAATTCGGCAGGTCCAATACCTCAACAACATCGTGGAGCAAAATCACCGCGCCGTCAAACGCATCACCCGGCCGATGCTGGGATTCAAATCGTTTCGGGCTGCCCAAGCCGTCATTGCCGGCATTGAGCTGATGCATATGCTTCGTAAAGGCCAGTTCAGCATCAAAGACTGCAACCGCATGCCGTTCGCTGACCAGTTTTATGCGTTGGCAGGAGAAGTCCGTCCGGCGTCACGGTGTGGCCACGTCGTCAGCAAAATTGCTCCTTCAATCCACTAATGCGACACAACCGCAGTGCTCGGGCCGGACAGTACTAGAACCAATTGCCCAAGGGCTTGTGTTACGTTTCACGCGTGCTGGTTGACATTGCGCTGCCAATCTGTTGCGCAGTCATCACGTTGCCGGTTTTCGTCACAAACACCCGGCCTTTTTGGCGGCCGGCGCCATTCGGCATGCTGTTCCACCTGCTCTCCCAGGCATCGATCAGGCCCTGCGTCTCCTCGTCCCAGGTTCTCTCACCAAGGTCCGTAAATGTCAGGGCCGCCAAGGCGCCGCGATCGTAGTGGCCCTGAGTGGTCAGATGCTCTATCAGCGCATCCCGCGCGAGTCGCCAGTCAGCCATCAGCGACGTCCCGGCAGCCACCTGCCGGCTCTGGATCGAATTCAGCCTCTTGCCGATGTCTGTCTTAGTTGTCACATTGCCGGTTTCCGTCACAAACACCCGGCCGTTTTGGCGGCCGGCACCATCCGGCATGCCGTTCCACTTGCTCTCCC
>NZ_JAWIIV010000105.1:0-1641 GCF_035916955.1 Noviherbaspirillum album
TTGTCAACGCCAAGTTCAAATGTCCGCTATCGGGCAAAGTTCAAATGTCCGGTTTAAAGGGCGGTATTCGTGGTGTTTTAGGTTGTTTTTGCTGGTTTTATTAATATGTAGCCGCGACAGCGGAATGCCTGTTCGAAGCGGGTTCGGTCTAAAGTCGCAGCTTAGGTTGCCAAGACCGTCTTTCTAATTGCCTTTTCCATATCTCTGGCACCCAGTGCCCGTTGTCTTTTCTTGCCAGGCTCAGGTTTCTTGGTGGGCGATTGCAAGCCGCGGTGCGTTCTGGCCGGCGCCGACTGACTACGCCTGCTATCCCGCTCGGCTTGCACTAACTGCGCAATCTGCAGTACATGCCCAAGCCGCTTATTCTCGACGATGGCACCCTGACTTACTTCAGGCAAACGGTCATAAGTGGTGTAGGGAAGGCAAGTGCCACTGGCCTGCAGCTCAATGCGCCCGTCGACATACTCGTACACGTCGATGTATTGACCAATGAGCTTCCGATTGTTCTTCGTATCGCCAATCAGGTAGATCGTCTTGTCGTATTGCAGTGTCAGTACGTGTGATACCTTGCGCTTCTCACGGTGCGTAAAGATTGATTCCAGATCCTCGTCCTCGCGTAGTGGCCGGTGCGTATCCCAGTCATTCCTTGGCGGCTTGGCAAAGCGTCGGTTGTAGTCGGCAATGAAGCAGGGCACATAGGCGTTGGCCGCTTCCATCGTGGAGATGCCTTGCAATCTAAGTTCTTTAACCAGCCGGTCCTGAAGCGTCAGGTTTGCCCGCTCAACACGTCCTTTGGCCTGGCTGCTATTGGCGCAAATGCTCTCAATGTTAAGCTCGTACAGTGCTCGTCCAAACTGCGTATGTCCGCTACCGCCTTGAGGTTGTTTTCTGTTGACCCGGAAGACGCTGTACTGATCGCTATAGAAGGCCTGCGGCTTGCCATGCAGTTCGATATAGCGCCGTGTTGCCTCGAAATAGCTAAAGGTCGACTCGGAATAGGTAAAGTGCAAATGCATCAGCCGGCTGGTCGCATCATCGATATAGACCAGCAGTGTGCAAGCCGGTGCTCGATCCTCGAACCAGGCATGATCACTGCCATCAATCTGAATCAGCTCGCCAACGCAATGTCGCCGGTTACGAGGCTGATAGATCGTTGACGAGCGGAGCCGACGTGGAATCCACAAGCCAGCCTCCATCATTAGCTTGCGGATGGTTTCCTTAGATAATTTTAAGCCATGAACTTCCCGTAGCTTCTCGCATGCCAGCGTCGGCCCGAAATCCGCGTAGCGCTCACGTATGATATCCAACGCATGCTTCGTCAATTCTGCCGGCACGCGGTTATTGCTCGGTCGAGCACAACGCCGCGATGCCATGCCAGCCGGTCCTTGCTCGCGTACGCGGTTCACCAGGCGGCGTATCTGCCGGTCCGTCAGCCCCAAACGTTCGGCGGCACGTCCAGACTTCAAGTTACCATCTACGACTGCCTGAATGGTCTTTAGCCGGTCTAGTTCTCGCATCGTCATCGTAATCGCTCCGGTCCTGCCCATGGCCGCTCCCAAACCCGTCTGTAATAGGGTTATCCTGCGGAAAAACGGACATTTGAACTTTGCTGAAACCGGACATTACAACTTTGCTCCCACA
>NZ_JAWIIV010000106.1:0-1562 GCF_035916955.1 Noviherbaspirillum album
GAAATCGAAGAACAGATCCGCAAGGGGGCAGCATGAGCGCATATGCACTCGAACTCAAGAACGTGCGCAAGAGCTTCGGCAAGTCCGAGATCATCCGCGGGGCCAATCTCGCGGTGCCCAAGGGCGAGCGCTTCGCCATCATCGGACCCAACGGCGCCGGCAAGTCCACGCTGTTCAACCTGATCTCGGGACGCTTCCCGGTCAGTTCGGGCGATATCCTGCTCAATGGCAAGAGCATCCTCGGCCTGCGTCCGTTCGAGATCAACCGCAGCGGACTGTCGCGCAGCTTCCAGATCACCAACATCTTCCACCGGCTGTCGGTATACGAGAACCTGCGCTGCGCGGTGCTGTGGTCGCTGGGCTACAAGTACTCGTTCTGGCACCGGCTGGGCGGCTTGAAGGATGCGCATGAGCGGGCCGAGGCGGTGCTCGAGCAGATCGGGCTGAAGCGCCGGCGCGACATAGCGGCGGGCCTGCTGACCTATGCCGAGCAGCGGGCGCTGGAGATCGGCATCACCATTGCCGGCGGCGCGGAAGTGATCCTGCTGGACGAACCGACGGCAGGCATGAGCCGCTCGGAATCCGATGCGGCGGTGGAACTGATCCGCAAGGTCACGGTGGGCAAGACGCTCTTGATGGTCGAGCACGACATGAGCGTGGTGTTCGGCCTGGCGGACAAGATCGCGGTGGTGGTGTACGGCGAAGTGATCGCCTGCGACACGCCGCAGAACATACGCGGCAACGCGAAAGTGCAGGAAGCCTATCTGGGCGGGCATGCACCTACGGCTGAAGCGGGGGTTTAGCAAGGCATGCCTTGCTCCCGCGGAAGCGGTCCGGCCTGGCAGCCGGACCGTGGGGACGCCGAAAGCAATCAGGAGACATAAATAAATGACAGCATTACTGGAAATCAAGGACCTGCACGCATACTACGGCAAGAGCCACGTGCTGCACGGGGTGGACCTGAGGGTGGGCGAGGGCGAGATCGTGAGCCTGCTGGGGCGCAATGGGGTGGGCCGCTCGACCACGGTGAAATCGACCATGGGCCAGGTCGACGTGACGGGCTCGATCAAGTTCAAGGGACAGGAGATCACCGGTCTCAAGGCGTTCGAGATCGCGCACCGGGGGCTGGGCTACGTGCCGGAGAACCGGGACGTGTTTCCGACGCTCTCGGTGGAACAGAACCTGATGCTGGGCGAGAAGAAAGGGAAGAAGTCGCGCTGGAGCATGGAGGACATGTACAAGATGTTCCCGCGCTTGAAGGAACGCCAGCACACGCCGGCCGGTGTGCTGTCGGGCGGCGAACAGCAGATGCTGACGCTGTGCCGCACGCTGATGGGCGACCCGGACCTGATCATGATCGACGAACCGACCGAAGGCCTGGCGCCGAAGATCGTGGAGCTGGTGGCCGAGTACCTGATGGAGCTGAAGAACCGTGGCATCTCGGTGCTGCTGGTGGAGCAGAAGCTGGCGATTGCGATGGAGATCTCGCAGCGGGTGTACGTGATGGGTCACGGCGCGATCGTGTTCGAAGGCACGCCCGACGAGCTGCGCGCGAATGCGGC
>NZ_JAWIIV010000107.1:0-1453 GCF_035916955.1 Noviherbaspirillum album
ACGAAATGGCCATCCTCAAGCGGCTCAAGTTCGCCGCTTCCAGCGAAGCCTACACCGGTGAGCAGCAGCGCATGCTGTTCGAAACGCTCGACACCGATATCGAGGCGCTCACAGCCGAGATCGAGCAACTCAATCCGACCAAGCCGGCCGACGATGAGGGCAAGAAGCAGCAACCCAAGCGTGCCGCGTTGCCGGCGTCCTTGCCTCGCAAGGAAGTGCGCCACGATCCTGATTCCACGACCTGCGCTTGCGGCTGCCAGCTGCAGCGCATCGGCGAGGACGTGGCCGAGAAGCTTGACTACCAGCCGGGCGTCTTTACAGTGGAGCGCCACATCCGCGGCAAGTGGGTCTGCCGTCAATGCGAGACGTTGGTGCAAGCTCCGGTGCCGCCGCAGATCATCGACAAGGGTATCCCGACCGCTGGTCTGTTGGCCCATGTCCTGGTTGCCAAATACCTAGATCATTTACCCCTATACCGACAAAGCGGCATCTACGGCCGTGCCGGATTTGCGATTCCTGACTCGACGCTGGCACAGTGGGTCGGCGTATGCGGTGTGCAGTTGCAGCCGCTGGTCGATGCACTGAGCCAGGAACTGCTGGCACAGCGGGTCTTGCACGCTGACGAGACGCCGGTGGCCATGCTCAAGCCAGGCAACGGCAAGACGCATCGCGCCTACCTGTGGAGCTACTGCAGTACGGCCATGAATGACATGAAGGCAGTGGTGTTCGACTTCGCCGAATCCCGCGCCGGCCGGCATGCCGGGGAATTCCTTGGGGATTGGTGCGGCACGCTCATCTGTGACGACTTCAGCGGCTACAAGCACTTGTTCAAGCAAGGCATCATCGAAGCGGGCTGTATGGCGCATGCACGCCGCAAGTTCCATGAACTCTATGCCAACCACAAGAGCCAGATTGCCGAGGAAGCGTTGAAGCTGTTCGGGGCACTGTACGACATTGAGCGGCAGGTACAGCACCTAGATGCCGAAAACAGACAGGAAGTACGGAATCGACTCGCCAGACCGGCAGCCGATACGCTGCATGCCTGGTTACTGGCGCAGCGGCAGCGAGTGCCGGATGGCAGCGCGACTGCCAAAGCCATCAATTACAGTCTGGGACGCTGGGGAGCGCTGACGCGCTACCTGGACGATGGCGCTGTTCCGATCGACAACAACTGGGTGGAAAACCAGATTCGGCCTATCGCACTCGGAAAAAAGAACTGGTTGTTCGCCGGCAGTCTGCGCGCGGGGCAGCGTGCTGCCGCGGTGATGACGCTATTGCACTCGGCGCGGCTGAACGGCCTTGATGTGCACGCCTACATGAAGGATGTCCTCGAACGCTTACCGACACTGCCGGCTAGCAGTGTCACCGAACTGCTGCCGCATCGCTGGACGCCCGCCTAAACTTCTGCTCGTAGATTCGGGATCCCGTCAATGTGGGATGGCTAGGCGCTTAC
>NZ_JAWIIV010000108.1:0-1453 GCF_035916955.1 Noviherbaspirillum album
ACGAAATGGCCATCCTCAAGCGGCTCAAGTTCGCCGCTTCCAGCGAAGCCTACACCGGTGAGCAGCAGCGCATGCTGTTTGAAACGCTCGACACCGATATCGAGGCGCTCACAGCCGAGATCGAGCGACTCAATCCGACCAAGCCAAGCGCCGATGAGGGCAAGAAGCAGCAACCCAAGCGCACCGCGTTGCCGTCATCCTTGCCGCGCAAGGAAGTGCGCCACGATCCTGATTCCACTACCTGCGCTTGCGGCTGCCAGCTGCAGCGCATCGGCGAGGACGTGGCCGAGAAGCTCGACTACCAGCCGGGCGTCTTTACAGTGGAGCGCCATGTCCGCGGCAAGTGGGTCTGCCGGCAATGCGAGACGTTGGTGCAGGCGCCGGTGCCGCCGCAGATCATTGACAAGGGTATCCCGACCGCTGGTCTGCTGGCCCATGTCCTGGTCGCCAAATATCTGGATCATCTGCCACTCTACAGACAGAGCGGCATCTACGGCCGTGCCGGATTCGCCATCCCGGACTCAACGCTGGCACAGTGGGTAGGCGTGTGCGGTGTGCAGTTGCAGCCGATAGTCGATGCACTGTGCCAGGAACTGCTGGCACAGCGTGTCTTGCATGCTGACGAGACGCCGGTGGCGATGCTCAAGCCGGGCAACGGCAAGACGCATCGCGCCTACCTGTGGAGCTACTGCAGCACGGCCATGAATGACATGAAGGCGGTGGTGTTCGACTTCGCCGAATCCCGCGCCGGCCGGCATGCCGGGGAATTCCTTGGTGACTGGCGCGGCACGCTCATCTGCGACGACTTCAGCGGCTACAAGCACTTGTTTAAACAAGGCATCATCGAAGCGGGCTGCATGGCGCATGCACGGCGCAAGTTCCATGAGCTCTACGCGAACCACAAGAGTCAGATTGCCGAAGAAGCATTGAAGCTGTTCGGCGCACTGTACGACATTGAGCGGCAGGTACAGCCCCTGGATGCCGAAAGTCGGCAGGAAGTACGCAATCGACTCGCCAGACCGGCAGCCGATACGCTGCATGCGTGGTTACTGGCGCAGCGGCAGCGAGTCCCGGATGGCAGTGCGACGGCCAAAGCCATCAATTACAGTCTAGGACGCTGGGGAGCGCTGACGCGGTACCTGGACGATGGCGCTGTGCCGATCGACAATAATTGGGTGGAAAACCAGATTCGGCCTATTGCACTTGGAAAAAAGAACTGGTTGTTCGCCGGCAGTCTGCGGGCGGGGCAGCGTGCTGCTGCGGTGATGACGCTATTGCACTCTGCGCGGCTGAACGGCCATGATGTGCACGCCTACATGAAGGACATCCTCGAACGCTTGCCGACACTGTCGGCTAGCCGTGTCACCGAACTGTTGCCGCATCGCTGGACGCCCGCGTAAACTTCTGTTCGTAGATTCGGTATCCCGTCAAGGTGAGATGGCTAGGCGCTTAC
>NZ_JAWIIV010000109.1:0-1369 GCF_035916955.1 Noviherbaspirillum album
AAATCTATGGTCACCCTCCCTTTTGCAAGGGTAGATTTTGGGTGTTGTGGTCGGCTTGCAAAAATCTATCCGGCGTCTGTGTGGAGAGGTAATCTCCGCGCCACGATGAGAGTCGCGCCTGGCAGTCCTAAAAAGCCCCTCGGCTTCGAAAGCCAATTTCTTTATGAGGTTATCTGCTGGGCCGTTATGCCGTTCACGTCATCCAATTTCTACAGTCGCAAAACCAGGTGGGTGATTTAATACTGCGAGAAACGATTCTATTCAGGCTGTCATAGATTTCTGAGTAGCCTTGTATTCAGTATGTCGGGCAGCTAGGGCCCATACAGTGCGGGCTAGCTTATTCGCCAGCGCGCACGCCACGATATTGGAGTGGCGCCGCGTCAGCATTGAGCGTACCCAGTCTGCAAGCGTTCCCGTGTGTTTATCGATGCGTTGCATAAACGCCCTGGCGCATTGCACGAGTAGTCGTCGCAAATTCTTGTCTCCGCGCTTGCTGATGCCAAGAAGATTTGGGCGCCCGCCAGTGCTGTACTGACGCGGCACTAGCCCGACTGAGGCGGCAAAGTCCCGGCCACAACCATACTGCTTGCCATCGCCTAGTTCAGCCGACAACAGGCTCGCAGTGATCGGGCCGACGCCGGGCACTGCTAGAAGCCGTTGACCCAAGTCGTCCTCGTGAAGCTGTCGCGCCAGATCCTTTTCCACTTCGCCAATCTGCTCTGAGAGATACTTGTAGTGTGCATGGAGGCGTTCAAGGATGGACATCAGCCGTGCTGGCAGGGGGTATTCTGCCAGTACGGAAGGCAGACGGTTGATGATCGCCGGTCCGGTGGGCAGGCTGATACCAAATTCCAGTAAAAATCCATGGATCTGATTGGTGGCCTTGACGCGTTCGCGCACGAGCGATTCCCTCACGCGATGCAAAGCGCTCAAGACCTGTTGGGCTTCGGTTCTTGGTGCCACGAACCGCATGTTCGGCCTTGAGGCGGCTTCGCAGATGGCTTCGGCGTCGATGAAGTCGTTCTTGTTTCCCTTGACAAAGGGGCGAACGAATTGTGGATTGATGAGCTTAACGGTATGTCCCAAGGACATGAGGTGGCGCGCCATGTGGTGGGCGCCAGCGCAGGCTTCCATGACAACAGTGCAGGGATGGAAAGTCGCAAGAAAGGTGATGAGCTGCTTGCGGGTGAACTTCTTACGGAAAACTGCCTTGCCGCAGGCATCCTGTCCATGAAGATGAAAAGAATGTTTCCCAAGGTCAATTCCGATCAGTGTCACATCCTGCATGATGGCCTCCGCTCCGGTGAAAGAAAAACACCCTACTAGCGTAACCGCTCGTAGGGTGGAGGGTGACCATCTCATTAGCCCC
>NZ_JAWIIV010000110.1:0-1335 GCF_035916955.1 Noviherbaspirillum album
CAGACGCCGGATAGATTTTTGCAAGCCGACCACAACACCCAAAATCTACCCTTGCAAAAGGGAGGGTGACCATAGATTTCTTTTGCTCATCATGCTAAGCATGCGACTGTATTTAGAACTTTTTCTTATGAGCCGGGTGCAAAAGCATTGCCTCAAACACTATCCGTTGTTGTCTCCGAAGGGGAAGGGCAGGTTCGGCGTTGACGCACTTTCGTCGTTGAAGTTGCTATGCGTTTTCTGCGCAGGCTTTCTGCTGTTGATCATTCCTGTGGTCGGTGGAATATTGTTCTTTTTGTTGGCAAGCTATCTTAACGTCCGCAGCTTGGTGAATGACGCATTAGAAGATCTGGCTACAGCGGATGAGCGACGCACCATAGTGAGAACCATGCGTTTACCCATGCTTCTATTGGGGGTCGTAACGTCGGAGCTACTGCTCATACCGTTGGCTGGACTGTTTATTCCGGCTGTGCTTGGTGCGAGTGTTTGTCATCTTTGCATGAGGGCACTGATCAAATTGCGTTCATCGGTTCCGCTCGGCTGAAAAAAGGTAGTTGTCAAAACTGCGGATAAGCTATTGCATGACAGATGTAGGGCGAATAAATGTGACGTTCTCGTCGCTGTCGTGCTGAGGATCCCCCAGATCTAATCCCCTAGCGCTCGTGGTGTTATACCAATCCCAAACCATTTCAGGACATGAGATCGCGTCTTTTCCCACCTGGCGGCGTCGCGCTTGTCATCCATAGCCCCGCTATGGATTCCTCCCGCGCCTTGCCAGAGGAAAAAATCCATCGATCTCATCTGTCATGTCATGACTTGGGATTGGTATGCCTCCTGCGTAGGGTTACCGTCCTTCCCGCGTAAATCAGTGTGGCTTAATCTTTGTTCAAATGCCGTAAGAGCGTCAATCGCTGTCTGGATCTCCTTATCCATATAAAGTCTCATAGAATCAGAATGTTCAAAAGGACGATGACGCATCTGAATTGAGAGCCCCCATGTCACCGGAGTCGTTCCCGCTAACGGCTGAGAAAATAGGTGGCAACACGCTTGCTGCCGCAGCAGCGCGGCGGCTTGCCAGCAATAGAATGCAGCATAGGACCGCCCATATTCGTGTCAGTAACTTGCAAATAAAAGCTCGCTACGAGAGCGGGCAAAACGCCTTGGACAAGGCGGCAGACAGCGTCCAGGTACGGGTAGGCTGTAGGACTGACGTGACCGATATACCAGTCCAGTTTTCGTGAGAGAGTTAAAGTCTACTGGTAAGCGCCTAGCGAAACCACCTTGTAACGGATGTGACCTATAAGGATGATCGTGTCCACCTCATTTGAAGTGGACACC
>NZ_JAWIIV010000111.1:0-1314 GCF_035916955.1 Noviherbaspirillum album
TAATGCCGTTCAGTTAAGACTGAGCGGCATTTTTCTTTTCGGGTGTTGTAAACGGTCGCGAGGGCTGTTAACCTGCGTCCCCATGTTGGAAGACGCGCTCCATTTCCTCGTACAAAGCCAGGAAAGCCCGGACTGGGCTCGCCTGGGACAGAACTTGCCCTACGAGTGGATCGAGCAAGCGGTGGCCTACACGGGCAAAGCGAGCATCCGGCAGCGCCGCCTGCCGGCAGAGCAAGTGGTGTGGTTAGTCGTAGCACTGGCGCTGTACCGGCATCAGTCCATCAGCGAAGTGGTCGACGATCTGGACCTGGCGCTGCCGGACATGCACACACCTTTCGTAAGCAAAAGCGCAGTAGCACAAGCACGGCAGCGTCTTGGCGCCGAACCGTTGCGCGCTTTGTTTGAGATCTCGGCAAAGGCGTGGTCTGAGCAGGATCGCAAGCGCTACCTGTTCAAGGGCCTGAGCCTGTTTGCACTGGACGGCACGACCTTGAAGACCGCCGATACGCCAGAGCATCGCGCGCACTTCGGCGAGCAGGTCTATTCCAGTGGTCGGATTTCGAGCTACCCGCAAGTACGGGGCGTGACGTTGACCGCGCTGCCGACTCATTTGATTCTCGATGCCAAATTCGGTCCCTATGGAATCAATGAGATGCGCTACGCCAAAGAGCTGCTTGCCTCGATCCCGGAGGATTCGCTCACCGTCTTCGACAAAGGATTCCTGTNGTCCCTATGGAATCAATGAGATGCGCTACGCCAAAGAGCTGCTTGCCTCGATCCCGGAGGATTCGCTCACCGTCTTCGACAAAGGATTCCTGTCGGCCGAGATCTTGTGCGGCTTGACCCAGGGCCGAAGCGATCGCCACTTCATCATTCCGGCCAAGGCCAATAGCAAATGGAACGTTGTTGGCGGCACACCTGACGATGCCATCGTTGAGATGCGCGTATCGCCCCAGGCACGCAAGAAATGCCCGGAGTTGCCTGAAGCATGGCGTGCTCGTGCCATCACGTTCATCGACCAGAGTGCACGCAAGCACATACTGCTGACATCGCTGTTTGATACCAGGCGCTACACGGCCAAGGACATCACTGCCTGCTACGCCCACCGCTGGCACATTGAGACAAGCTATCGTGAACTCAAGCAGACGATGATGGGAATGGGCTTGACCTTGCGTAGCCGCACCGTCGAGGGCGTCTATCAGGAAATCTGGGGGACGCTGACCGCCTACAACCTGATACGACTGGAAATGGCCAAGGCAGCGCTGGAGGTCAAGTGCGAGCCGACCGAGATCAGCTTCATCCGCGCCTTCCATG
>NZ_JAWIIV010000112.1:0-1288 GCF_035916955.1 Noviherbaspirillum album
AGACCGCATGGCCGAAGCTGAGCATGCCGCCCTGTCCCAGCAGCATGTTGTAGGACAGGCCGAAGATCATGACGGTGCCGATCTGCGACAGGATGGAGAGCGAGGCACCCTTGTTGAAGATCAGCGGCGCCACGATCAGGATCACGGCGAACAGCCCCCAGATGATCCAGCGCGCCAGGTTCAGGGGCTTGTACGTCATGGTGTTTTTAATGGTGAGTGTATTGGTATTCATGTCAGCTCTCCCGTGTGCCCATCAGACCGCGCGGACGGAATATCAGGATCAGTACCAGCAGCAGGTAAGGCAGGATCGGCGCCACCTGCGAGATGGTGAGTTTCAGTACNGCTTGTACGTCATGGTGTTTTTAATGGTGAGTGTATTGGTATTCATGTCAGCTCTCCCGTGTGCCCATCAGACCGCGCGGACGGAATATCAGGATCAGTACCAGCAGCAGGTAAGGCAGGATCGGCGCCACCTGCGAGATGGTGAGTTTCAGTACCGGGAAGCCGAAGGTTTCCGGCGTGACGGTAGTGCCGATCAAGGCCAGCACGGTGGCGAACGAATAGTCCAGCGCCACCGCATAGGTCTGCAGCACGCCGATCAGCAGCGAGGCCAGCAGCGCGCCGACCAGCGATCCCATGCCGCCGACCACCACCACCACGAAGATGATGCTGCCGACGGTGGCTGCCATGCCGGGCTCGGTGACGAAGGCGTTGCCGCCGATCACGCCGGCCAGTCCGGCCAGCGCGCAGCCGCCGCCGAAGACCAGCATGAACACGCGCGGCACATTGTGACCCAGCGCCTCGACCATGTCGGGATGGGTGAGCGCGGCCTGGATGACGAGGCCGATGCGGGTCTTGGTGAGCACCAGGAAGATGGCCACCAGCATGAGGATGGCGACGAGCATCATGAAGCCGCGGTACATCGGGAAAGTGGTGGTGAACAGCGTGAACAGCGGTCCGTCGAGTTCGGCGGGAATCGGATAGGGCACCGCCGCCCTGCCCCAGATCAGCTGGACGAGCTCGACCAGCACATACGACAGGCCGAAGGTGAACAGCAGTTCGGGAATGTGTCCGTACTTGTGGACCGAACGCAGGCCGTAGCGCTCGACCATGGCGCCGATGACGCCGACGAGCAGCGGCGCGACGACCAGCGCCGGCCAGAAACCGATGGTGGTGCTCACCGCATAGGCGAAATAGGCACCGAGCATGTAGAAGCTGGCATGCGCGAAGTTGAGCACGCCCATCATGCTGAAGATCAGCGTCAGGCCGGAAGACAGCATGAACAGCA
>NZ_JAWIIV010000113.1:0-1246 GCF_035916955.1 Noviherbaspirillum album
TGGCAGAGCTGATCAACGAGAATGGAGCAGCATATGCGTTCAGCTACGATGCGCTCGACCGCCTGCACGAAGAGATCGGCTTCGACGGCCGCCTGACGCGCTACCGCTATGACGCCGCCGGCTTGCCCATGGCCAGGGAAGAACACGGCAGCCCGACTGGCAAGGGGATGCACCGTCATCCCGATGCCCGCATCGACACCCACTACCAGCGCGATGCTGCCGGCAGGCTGGTAGAAAAGCTGGTCTCGCGCATCACCGGCCCGGCGATGGCCGAGCAGCTGCGTACGCAATACCGCTACGACAAGCTCGGCCGCCTGGTGCAGGCACGCAATGCGCAGACCGAAGTCGAGCTGCAGTACGATGCCATCGGCCAGCTGATCTCCGAGACCACCACCGGCCGCCACCATGCCAGCCGCATCGCACATGCCTACGATGTCCTGGGCAACCGCATCCAGACGGTATTGCCCGACGGCCGCAAGCTCAACCACCTGTTCTACGGCTCGGGCCACCTGCACCAGGTCAACCTGGACGGAGAAGTCATCTGCGACATCGAGCGCGATGCCTTGCACCGGGAAGTCGGCCGCACCCAGGGGGCGCTGAACAGCCTGTTCCAGTACGACAGGCTGGGCCGGCTGACCGGGCAGCGGGTTGGCGGCGGTCCCGCGCAGCAGCGCCAGGCATGGGAGACGGAGGACCATCTCATTGCAAGGCGCTACGACTACGACCGGGCCGGCGAGCTGATTGCCATCGACGACGACCGGCGAGGTCGCACCGCATACCACTACGATCCATTGGGCCGCATCCTGTCGGCGATTCACCCCGACCTGCAGGAGCGCTTTGCCTTCGATCCGGCGAACAACCTGATCGATGCCGATGTGCAGGAACAAGGCGGGCGCATCGAGCACAACCGGGTCACGGTGTTCGAGGACAAGCGCTATGCCTACGATGTGCATGGCGACCTGACCAGCAAAAAGATCGGCCGGCATACCGAGATCGCGCTGCAGTGGAACGGCGAGCACCAGTTAATCAAAGCCGCCACAACGCGGCAGGCGCACACAGAGAACCCGACGACACAGACGGTGACGTACGGCTACGATCCGTTCGGGCGGCGGCTGTACAAGAAGGATGCGTTTGGTATCACGCATTTCGTGTGGGATGGGAATCGGCTGCTGGAGGAAGTGCGCGGCAGTCATGCGAGAACGTACCTGTATCAGCCGGAGTCGTTTGTGCCGCTGGCGCAGGTAAA
>NZ_JAWIIV010000114.1:0-1232 GCF_035916955.1 Noviherbaspirillum album
CGCCGCCTGCATAGGCTTCGAGGATGTCGATTTCCGGACGATACGGATGGGCGCCGGCTTCATGGTTGAACAGCCAGAATGCGGGCCAGGTGCCTTGTCCGTACGGCAGCTTGGCTTCCATTTCGAAATAGCCGTAGGTCTGGTAGTACTTGCCGTCGGTATCGATGGTGCGGTTGAAGAAGTTGCCCGAGGCATCGCGCTGCGGCCAGATCTTGAGCTTGCCATCTTCGACGGTGTAGTTCTTGGTGGCGTTGGACGCTTCGTACCAGATGTGGTCATTCCAGAGGCTGCTGTCATACGTGTTGAACTCATCAGAGAACGACAGCGTAAAGAGATTTGCGTCTTGACCGAACGGAGTCGGTGCTTCGGCTTTTGCCGGTTGAGTAGCCTCTGGAATGGAAGCAGCAGGTGCGCTTGCAGCAGGCGTTTCTGCTTCTGCAGTCGGTGTTGTTGTCGTTGTATCGGTTGCTGCAGCATCACGCTGTATTTGCGTGTTGGGAGACAAAGTCGTCATGTCTGCGGTCGGCGTCTCAGAACCGCCACCGCCGCCGCATGCGGCCAGAAGAACCGTAGCGCAAGCGCAACACAGAGTGGAGATTGTCAGTCGATGCAGGGAAGATTTAAACATAGCGATTCCTTTTCCGTCTAATTGATGGTAACCAATGATGCTCATCAGCAAGTACAACTCAGAGCCTTTCCCAAAGAAAATGGTTCCGACAATCATCAAAAAATCGGCGCATTTTTCTTAAAAATGAGCAATCTTTCATTCTTTTGGTTAACACTTTATCTTGAGTCGCTGCAATCTCAACAACAAAATTGCTAAATGGAAAAGTCAAACTTGTAACTTTTGTATTGCAAAACGAGAGTGGCGAAATAGTCCGGAATCAAAATGCAAAGCGGATGAAGAAAGGAAAAGAAAAAAGAAAAAGAAAAAGGCCGGGTGGTTGACCCGGCCTTTTAGTTTGCGACCACTTGGTAGTTGGCTAGTGGAATGACTTCCTGAAGCACATCACTAGCGCACTACGACAATTACTGGAACTGCCAGGCGCGTACATAGTTGACTTCGAACGAATTGCCCTTGCCCTGCGGGGTCGAATTGTCCGGCGTGCCCGACGCGCTGCCATACCAGAGGTCGAGGATGATGTACATGCGGTGGCTCATGCTTGCATTGACGCTGTACATCTCCTTGCCGTCAAAGTAGAACGTGATCTTGTTCGGTTCCCACTTCACAC
>NZ_JAWIIV010000115.1:0-1217 GCF_035916955.1 Noviherbaspirillum album
TGGGCCATGAAGTGTCGTTCACGGCCTACTCGATGCTCAAATCCATGGGCTGGCCGACCTCGGCGCCATCGTACGAGCGACTGCGGCTGTGTATTCTCAGGCTCACCGCCAACGCGGTGGAGATCCGCTTCGATGCCGGCTCGGGCAAGCGCGGCTATGGCGGCACGCTGGTGCAGGAGTTCACGTTCAAGGACGAAAGCGACCGGCAGTGGAAGGTAAGGCTCAATCCCAAGCTCATCACCCTGTTCGGCACCGATGCGTACACGCAGCTGGACTGGAGGCAGAGGCTCAAGCTGCGCTCGCCGCTGGCGAAGTGGCTGCACGGTTTTTACTACACGCACCGGGAGCCGTTCGGCTACAAGGTGGAGACGCTCAAGGGCTTGTGCGGATCGTCGGCGCAGCAGCTGTACCACTTTCGCAATGGTTTGAAGAAGGCGCTGGAGCTGCTGGTCGAGCAGGGCTTTCTGAAGTCATGGAAGATCGATCCGATGACCGACGTGGTGACGGTGGTGCGCAACGCCCGTCCGCAGGGGCTGCTTGGCGCCTAAGGTTGCCATCGAAACTGCATCAGATGTGATGGACTCGTATCCCGAGCGTTGAGAGGCCGCGCGCCCATGGCAGGACTGTGGACGCGCTTTCTGATGAATTATTCAAGCCATTGATTTTCCAAGGTTTTCCGGGGAGGTGCTCGCTCGGAAAACGTCCTTTGCGCATGCCGCTGCCGGTGTTGCCTCACCCGACCTGCGCCCATTCCTGCAACTGCACAGCCGTTCCGATTGCGCATCCCGCCACGCTCGAACGACGATAGCGATGAGATTTCGGCTACGGCGGGCCGTGCCCGACGCCGGCGCGGTCAGTCCTGCCCACGCTTCAGCGACGTGTTCTGCTCCTCCATGCGGCCCAACCACGCTCGAAAAACGTGTCCGCCGGCCCGACGCGCGCCGCCGCATCCCGCCACGCTCGACCAACGTCACTTCCACCACCGTAAGCAGGGACTTACTGTGCCCGCACACGTCGTTCGAGCGTGGCTTGCCTTCGCTTTGGCATGCCGGCACCGCCTGCAGCCCTCGCTCGGACAACGACACTGCGCCGCCCGCTGCTCCGCAGCCGCCGACCCACGCTCGAACAACGATAAAAGCGCCACTTGTCCACAGAATCAGTTCCCCAACCCACGCTCGACAAACGTGTTTCAACGCTGCAACGACGAGCCGCCACGC
>NZ_JAWIIV010000116.1:0-1196 GCF_035916955.1 Noviherbaspirillum album
GGTAATCCCCCCGGAAATTAAACGGAGTTGAAGGTAGAATTTTCCACAAATAAAAAGAGGAAGTTCTACATGAAGAAGTCGCGTTTTTCGGAGAGCCAGATCATGGCCATACTCAAGCAGGCCGAAGCTGGCACACCGGTTCCGGAGTTGTGCCGGGAGCATGGCATGAGCTCCGCACTGTTTTACAAGTGGCGTAGCCGATTTGGCGGGATGGATGCATCCATGATAGCCAGGCTCAAGGAACTCGAAGAAGAGAACCGGCGGCTCAAGAAGATGTATGCCGAGGAGCGGATCAAAGCAGAAATCGTCGCTGAGGCTCTATCAAAAAAGTGGTAGCGCCATCTCGGCGGCGGGAGATGGCGCAGCGGGCAATCAGCGAGAAGGGAGTCAGCATTCGGTTGGCATGCCAGGCCTTTGGCATCAGCAAGACTTGCTACCGGTATCAGGCAAAGCTGTCGTCCGAGAATGCCGAGATCAGCGACTGGTTGATTCGGCTAACCAACAGCCAGCGCAACTGGGGCTTTGGCTTGTGTTTCCTGTACCTGCGCAACGTCAAGGGCTACCGTTGGAACCACAAAAGGGTCTATCGCATTTACCGACTGCTGGAGCTGAATTTACGGATCAAGCCGAAGAAGCGTCTGGTGCGAGAGAAGCCTGAAGCACTGGCCGAACCCACTGAAGTCAACCAGGTGTGGTCGATGGACTTCATGCACGACCAGCTCTCCGACGGCCGCAGTATCCGGCTGTTCAATGTCATTGATGACTTCAATCGCGAAGGCCTGGAAATCGAAGTCGATTTCTCGCTACCGTCCGAACGCGTCATCCGTTCACTGGATCGCATCATCGAATGGCGCGGCCGGCCGGATCGTATTCGCTGTGACAACGGCCCGGAGTACATCAGTGCCACGCTCATGGCATGGGCAAAACGCCAGGGCATCACTCTCGACTTCATCCAACCCGGCAAACCTCAGCAGAATGCCTATATCGAGCGATATAACCGTACGGTTCGCTACGACTGGCTGGCTCACTATCTGTTCGATAGTATCGAAGAAGTGCAGGAATTCGCAACCCGGTGGCTATGGACCTATAATCACGAGCGCCCCAACATGGCCATCGGCGGTATCACGCCAAAACAGAAATTAGCCTTGGCCGCATAGTCTCTACCTTCAGGCCGCTTTAAAAATGGGGGGCTTACC
>NZ_JAWIIV010000117.1:0-1196 GCF_035916955.1 Noviherbaspirillum album
ATTACTCGATGATTTTGGCAACGACGCCGGCGCCGACGGTACGGCCGCCTTCGCGGATCGCGAAGCGCAGACCCTCTTCCATCGCGATCGGGTTGATCAGCTTCACAGTGATCGACACGTTGTCGCCAGGCATCACCATTTCCTTGTCGGCCGGTAGCTCGATCGCGCCTGTCACGTCCGTCGTACGGAAGTAGAACTGCGGACGGTAGTTGTTGAAGAACGGTGTGTGACGGCCGCCTTCATCCTTCGACAGAACATAGATCTCGCCAGTGAAATGCTTGTGCGGCTTGATCGAACCCGGCTTGGCCAGAACCTGGCCGCGCTCGACGTCTTCACGCTTGGTACCGCGCAGCAGCACGCCAACGTTGTCGCCTGCCTGACCCTGGTCCAGCAGCTTGCGGAACATTTCCACGCCGGTGCAGGTGGTGGTCTGTGTGTCACGGATACCAACGATCTCGATCGACTCGCCGACCTTGATGATGCCGCGCTCGACACGACCGGTCACCACGGTGCCGCGGCCGGAGATCGAGAATACGTCTTCCACCGGCATCAGGAAGGCGCCGTCGATTGCGCGCTCCGGTGTCGGGATGTAGGTGTCGAGTGCTTCAGCCAGCTTCATGATTGCCGCTTCGCCCAGATCGCCCTTGTCGCCTTCGAGTGCCAGCTTGGCCGAACCGCGCACGATGGGCAGGTCGTCGCCGGGGAACTCGTACTTCGACAGCAGCTCGCGCACTTCCATTTCGACCAGCTCGAGCAGTTCGGCGTCGTCGACCATGTCGCACTTGTTCAGGAACACGATGATGTACGGAACACCGACCTGGCGCGCCAGCAGGATGTGCTCGCGGGTCTGCGGCATCGGGCCGTCAGCGGCCGAGCATACCAGGATCGCGCCGTCCATCTGCGCAGCACCGGTGATCATGTTCTTCACATAGTCGGCGTGGCCGGGGCAGTCAACGTGCGCATAGTGGCGGTTGGCAGTCTCGTACTCGACGTGGGCGGTGTTGATGGTGATGCCGCGCGCCTTTTCTTCCGGTGCCGCGTCGATCTCGTCGTACTTCTTCGCTTCGCCGCCAAACTTTGCCGACAGCACGGTTGCAATCGCTGCAGTCAGTGTGGTCTTGCCATGGTCAACGTGACCAATCGTGCCCACATTCACGTGCGGTTTGGTCCGCTCAAACTTGCCTTTTGCCATTTTA
>NZ_JAWIIV010000118.1:0-1184 GCF_035916955.1 Noviherbaspirillum album
TGACCTGCTACCCAATTTAGTCCGACATTGCGATGGAATCCGCGGTTAAAAATCCTTTTGCAAACTGGTTGGGCGGCAGGTAACCGAGCGAGCTATGTGGCCTCGCATCGTTGTATTCCTGTCGCCACGTGCTAATGACTTCGCGTGCATGCCGTACCGATAGAAACCAGTGTTCGTTCAGACATTCATCTCTGAACCTGCCGTTGAAGCTCTCGATATAAGCGTTCTGCTGTGGCTTGCCAGGCTCGATGAAACGCAAATGCAATTGCTGGCGATACGCCCATTCGTCAAGTACCTTGCCGGCAAACTCTGGGCCGTTGTCTACGGTCACCGACTTTGGTAAGCCACGGCTTTCTGCCAGGCGTTCCAGTACGCTTACCACCCGCCGTCCTGTAAGAGACGTGTCGACTTCGATGGCCAGACACTCCCTGGTGAAGTCATCGACGATGTTCAAGCATCGTAGCCGCCGACCATTGACGAACCCATCCGACACGAAGTCCATCGACCAACTTTGATTCGGTGCCGTTGCAGTTGCCTTCGGCTGGCGTTCGAGCGCAGCTATGCGTTTGCGCTTACGTCGGCGCACCATCAGCCCTTGGGCGTGATACACCCGATACGTCCGCTTGCGATTGATACGCCAACCTTCCCGGCGCAGCAATATGTGCAGGCGCCGGTATCCATAGCGACGCTTCTGTCCAGCCAGTGCCATCAACCGCTCTGCCAGCTCCCGATCATCGGGCCGTCTGGCGCGGTAACGGTACAGCGATCTTGAGATGCCAATCAGCCCGCAAGCGCGTGTGACGCCTAACTGGTGAACCGTCATCAAATGCGTCACGGCGTCACGCCTGGCTTGCGGGCCTACCACTTTCGACCGACAACATCCCGTAATGCTGCATTGTCGAGCAATGACTCTGCCAGCAGTTTCTTTAGCTTGGCATTCTCGGCTTCCAGTGCTTTGAGGCGCTGTGCTTCCGAAACCGTCATGCCGCCGAACTTCGACTTCCAGCTGTAGTAAGTCGCGTCGCTGATGCCATACTTGCGACACACTTCCGCGACCTTCATGCCCGCTTCAGCTTCTTTCAATACACCAATTATTTGCTCTTCAGTAAAACGCTGTTTCATGGCTGCCTCCAGGGCTAGGCAGACTCCATATTAGCGCCGTACTAATTCAAGGGGACAGGTCA
>NZ_JAWIIV010000119.1:0-1115 GCF_035916955.1 Noviherbaspirillum album
GTTGTGTAGATGATGGTTCTGACCTCAGGGGGATACGCAAAGAAGGGAATGACCTGCTGCCACTGGCGCTTCCACATTGCCGCCACAGTCGGGAACTTACTTCCCCAGGGGCCAGCGGCAAACTCATCCAGTGCCGCGGCTGCCAAGTCCGCGTTGGCGGCCTGGTAGACCGGCTTGAGCGCCGCAGCCAGTTCCTTGCGGTCCTTCCACGCTGCCAGCGTCGTTGAGTTGCGGATCAGGTGCACGATGCAAGTCTGGATCTGCGCCTGCGGATAGACCGCTTCAATGGCTTCCGGGAAGCCGCGTAAGCCGTCGACTACCGCGATCAGGATGTCATTCAGGCCGCGGTTCTTCAGGTCATTGAAGACCTTGAGCCAGAACTTGGCACCCTCCGTCTGTTCGATCCACAACCCCAGCACTTCCTTGCGACCATCGGCGCGCACGCCCAGTGCCAGGTACACCGCTTTGTTCTTGACGGTTCCTTCGTCACGGATCTTCAATCTCAGCGCGTCGAAGTACACGATCGGATACATGGCCTCCAGCGGTCGCTGCTGCCATTGCGTCACTTCCTCGATGACTTCGTCGGTGATGGTGGAAATCAGGTCCGGTGACACTTCGGTGCCATACAGCTCCAGCAGGTGGCCCTGGATCTCCCGTACGGTCATGCCGCGTGCATACATGCTGATGACATGATCATCAAAGCCGGGCATGCGCCGCTGGTGTTTGGCTACCAGCTTGGGCTCGAAGCTTGAGAGCCGGTCGCGCGGCACATCAAGTTGCAGTTCGCCACCCGGTGCCAGTACCTTCTTGGGCGACGTGCCGTTGCGGTGATTCTTGCTGGCTTGACCTTCATTCTCCAGGTGGTGGGTCAGTTCGGCCGCCAGCATGCGCTCAGCCAGCATCTTCTTGAGTTGCCCGGCCAGTCCGGACTCGCCCAGAATGGACTCGGCATCCTTGTTCTGCACGGTGGCCAGTAACTGGTCAATCAGTTCGACTGGAAACGGCGGTGGTGCTTTCTGTTTTTTAGGCTTCTTGGTGGTCATTACGTCGGTCATGGAACATCCCTTTCGGTATTATTTCATGACCCCGCTTTACACAAAAAATCTGACAGGCTC
>NZ_JAWIIV010000120.1:0-1114 GCF_035916955.1 Noviherbaspirillum album
GAAATCTGACGATGAAACAACAAACGCTGGCACAAGGCAGCTTCGAGCTGTACCGCAAACCGACCAAGCGCGAGAAGTTCCTCAACGACATGGAACAAGTCATTCCGTGGCAAGCGTTGCACGACTTGCTGGTGCCGTATTACCCAAAGGCGGGCAATGGTCGGCCACCGGTGGGTTTGATGAAGATGCTGCGCCTACACTTTCTGCAGCATTGGTACAACTTGTCCGATCCGGGTTTGGAAGAGGCATTGTACGAATCCGAGAGCATGCGCCGCTTTGCCGGTATCGACTTGGGATGCGAGCCGGTGCCCGACGAAACCACCATCCTGCGCTTTCGCCGCATGTTGGAAGAGCATGACCTGGGCCGGCGCCTGTTCGCCGAAGTCGGCCGCATTCTGCAAGAGCGAGGCATCAAAGTGTCGGGCGGCACGATCGTCGATGCCACCATCATTGCTGCGCCGTCGTCGACCAAGAATGCGGATAAGAAGCGCGATCCTGAAATGCGCTCGACGAAGAAAGGAAACCAATGGCATTTCGGGATGAAACTGCACATTGGCGTTGATAGCAAGACGGGCTTGATCCACAGTGCGGCGGCCAGTTCGGCCAACGTGCACGACAGCGAAGTCCTGCCCGATCTGTTGCATGGGAACGAGACGCGTGTGTATGGCGACAGCGCGTACCGGGATCAGGCACAAACGATACGCAGGAAGGCGCCGCACGCAAAGGACTTCACACAAGCGCGTGCCTACCGCAACCGGCCATTGACCGAGAGTGAGACCACGGCCAACCGTACCAAGTCCACGACGCGTGCGAAGGTTGAGCATCCGTTTCTGGTCATCAAGCGGCTGTGGGGATTTGCGAAGGTGCGCTATCGCGGCATTGCGAAGAACGCCACGCGCGCCTATGTTGCCTGTGCGCTAGCGAACCTGTTTCTGGCGCGACGGTGCGCTGCGCTGCAAAGGGCGTAGTCCGCCCACTGCGCTCCGGGGCGCGCTAAAGCAGCGCATACCGGGGTGTCGAAGGGAGAACTGGCGCTTGGTTCTATCGACAGTACGCAATATCGATCAATGTTTAGACCCATGACTCCCGATTTCCAGACTTGAGCAGAGGTTCC
>NZ_JAWIIV010000121.1:0-1083 GCF_035916955.1 Noviherbaspirillum album
CACGGATTCAATTGGGAAGTGCAACTTGATGAACTAAGGC
This sequence comes from Noviherbaspirillum album, assembly GCF_035916955.1. NCBI lineage: Bacteria > Pseudomonadati > Pseudomonadota > Betaproteobacteria > Burkholderiales > Oxalobacteraceae > Noviherbaspirillum > Noviherbaspirillum album. The sequence goes on from NZ_JAWIIV010000121.1 coordinate 41, forward strand.
GGGAGGGAAGATGCGGTAGCATCCGAACCCCAAGACCGCCAAGTCGAAGTTGCCCGGAATGCGCTACACACACCTATCCCAAGACGAACGATACCAGATCTACATACTGAAGAAGGCAGGACATGACTGCAGCAGCATTGCCAGGCTCATGAAGCGGCACAAATCGACCATCAGTCGGGAACTGCAGCGTAATCGCGGCGAGCGGGGTTACCGGCCAGCCCAGGCACATCAACAAGCTGCGGTACGGCGGCTCAGCGACAATGGCAAGCGCATCAGTAAGCACACCTGGGCCTTTGTTGACATCAAGCTGAGACAGTTATGGAGCCCGGAGCAGATCTGTGGCTATCTGAAGGCCAATGGCATGCCCAGCGTCAGTCATGAACGCATCTATCAGCACATCTATAGCGACAAGCGTGCCGGCGGCACCTTGCACAAGAGCTTGCGTTGCCAGAAGCAGCGTAAAAAGCGGTATGGCCAGCGGGAACGGCGTGGCACCATTGTGGATCAAGTCTCAATTGAGCAGCGTCCGGAGATTGTGGATCAGCTTGGACGCTTTGGCGACTGGGAAGCCGACCTGGTCATCGGTGCTGGACAACAGCAAGCGCTGGTCACGCTCAACGAGCGTAAGTCCCGCTACAGTTTGATCGGCAAGGTCGAACGTAAGACTGCACAGGAAGTATCCGACACCATGATCACACTGCTGACGCCATTTGCTGACTGTGTCCATACAGTGACTTCTGACAACGGCAAAGAGTTCTCTCAGCATGCCCGTATTGCGGAGGACTTGGATGCGCAGTTCTTCTTTGCACACCCGTATTGCTCATGGGAGCGAGGTGCCAATGAAAACATGAACGGGTTGATTCGCCAGTTCTTCCCAAAGAAGATGGCCTTTGACAGTATTACAGCCAGCGACGTTGCCCTGGCAACGTATAGCCTGAACCACCGGCCAAGGAAGTGTCTCGGCTTCAAAACACCGCATCAGGTCTTTATGAGCCAGTTACAATCCCATTAATAAGCCGTTGCACTTCCGACTTGAATCCGCC
>NZ_JAWIIV010000122.1:0-1047 GCF_035916955.1 Noviherbaspirillum album
GCCGGCAGAGTCACGTTCTGGCTCACCGTCACGTTCTGGCCTGGCAGCCACTTGCGCGGATCGGCATTGAGCTTGAAGCGGTACAGACCGCCGGTGCTGGTATTGCGCAGCACCAGTTCCACATCGCGGGTGTTGTAGTTCGACGCCCAGCCCTTGTTCTGCACCGTGAAGTTCACCGCCATCGAACCGCCCGGCTTGGCGCTGGTCGAGTAGGAACCGTTCTGCAGCACGTAGCGGTAGCCCAGGCGCTGCTTGATCTCTTCATAGCAGCCTTGGTTCTTGAACGCATTCAAGACCGTCTGGTGATAGCCATTGCTCAGGTACGAGTAATGGAACATCGCCAGTTCCTTCAGCGCGGTCGGGCAGTCGCTGCGCGGCGGTGCATAGTTGCAGGTTTCGCCGCCCATGGCCAGGTGGGTGGTCTCGGCCTGCAGGAACGGGTATTCCGTTGCGGTGTTGGTGTAGGTGCCCCAGTCGTTGGACGACGCCAGGAAGCAGTCGTTGTGGTGCGCCAGGCGCGCCTTGGCGGTGCCGGTATAGGCTTCGGATGCCGACAGCGGCGTGCTGCCGGCGAAGCGGATCTTGAAGTCGGGCACGCGCAGCTGGACCATGCGTTCCACCGGTGTGACTTCGAGCATTTTGTCGGCCACGGCCTTGCGGTCGGCCCAGTTCTGGCTGGAGAGGCTGCCGAGGTTGCCGAAGTTCTGGCTGTAGGCCCATTCGCCCCAGCCGCCGATGAAGCCGGCATGGACCACGGCAATCACATCCTTGTGCTTTTCCAGGTAAGGCTTGAGCTGGTCCATGTGGGCGCGGATGCGTGTCAGATTCGCATCGGTGCCGGAGGTATCCGAGCTATAGGAGAAGCGCACGATGGCCTTGAGTCCGGCGGTGCGGAAGGCGTTCATGTTGTTGTTGAACTGGTCAAGCTTGGCCTGGCTGATGGCGGAGTTGATGAAGCTGCCGAGGCCGACCGAGCAGACCGCCATGGTCATGCCTTCGCTGGTGCGCCAGCCCTGGAGCTGGGAAGCGGAGAGATTGCCGTCGCAG
>NZ_JAWIIV010000123.1:0-1029 GCF_035916955.1 Noviherbaspirillum album
TAGTACATGCAGAATGTCAGCCATCAAGAGTAGGAGCATCCTTCTGTTTGTCCGTTTACCGAAGGAGGAACCTGAGATGGCTGACACCACAAATGCTACACCTGCGCTCAATCTAGTGGCAATCGACATTGCTCGCTATTGGAATTATGTCCTGCTGGAAACCGCGGCTGGCAAACTTCACCGCTTCAAGATGGGCAATACTGCGGTTGACTATGACCGCCTGATTGGCTTTCTTCAATCATTATCCGGCCCATGTCGCGTTGGTATAGAGCCTACGGGAGACTATCACCGTCCCATCGCATATCGTCTTCTGATGGCGGGATTTGAAGTCGTTGGAATCAACTCGGTTGCTGTTGCCCGCTATCGTGATGCCATGTTCAATTCCTGGGACAAGAACGATCCGAAGGATGCTGCGGTGATTCTAGAGATGCTGCGCCGTCAGGCCTATCAACGGTATGTTGATCCTATGGTGGCTGGCACTCATGATTTGCAGGAAATCGCCAAGACCTATTACCAGGTATCACGCGCACGTACGAAGGCACAGAACTCACTGATCAATCATGGACTACCGCTTTACTTTCCAGAGATGCACCGCTATTGGGCGACTACCCGCAATGAATGGTTTATCCGTTTTCTCATTGAATTTCCAACTCCCGCTCATGTAAGGTCGCTTTCGCAGGAGGCCTTTGTGCTGGCAGCATGGGATCTGGTCGGTCGCAAAGTGAATAAGCAAGCCAAGCTTGAGGAGATATGGGAGATCGCCGGTTCGAGTGCCGCGCTGCCTCACGCTCCTGATTCACTGGCGGTAGAGATGTTTCGCGTGACTCTGAAGCGCTATCAGGAATTAAATCAGTTAAGGGCCAGTATCGAAGAGCGCGCGGAACAAGTACTTGCAGGTAATGAGGCCTTCGAACATCTCAAGACATTACCCGGGGTAGGTCCTGTTATTGCTCTAACGATTCTGGCTGAAGCTGGAGACGTTAAACGCTTTGCCTATCATCGGCAGTTCCTAAAGTACTGTGGCTTTGA
>NZ_JAWIIV010000124.1:0-1005 GCF_035916955.1 Noviherbaspirillum album
CACCGGTGTAGGCTTCGCTGGAAGCGGCGAACTTGAGCCGCTTGAGGATGGCCATTTCGTGCGTGAGCTTGTCGATCAACGCCTGCTTGCCACGCATCTCCTCCAGCAGGCGGCTGGCGAGCTGGCGCAGTTCGTCGGCGCCGAGAGTGGACAGGTCAAGTGCGGAAGTCATGCACGGCAGTGTGCCAGAACGTCCGCCGCAAGTGAACAGAAACAGTATACGTACCGGGCGTTAGAGCACGGCGATGGCGTGATCAGCCGTCAGCGTCTTCCATGGTAGGCCGGTGACCAGCGCCTGCAGTTGCTCCGTGTTGAGCGCCACGGTGTCAGTCGAGCCGCTATCGCTCCAGACGAAGCGGCCACGGTTGAGTCGGCGGGCGGCAAGCCAGATTCCCAAGCCGTCGTAGACCAGCACCTTCATCCGCGTACCGCTCTTGTTGGCGAACAGGTAGGCATGGTGCGGGCGGGCGGCGCCAAACACCTTCACGACGCGTGCCAGCGCGGTATCGGTGCCGGCCCGCATATCCAACGGTTCGGCGGCTAGCCAGATGGCGTCGATGCGGATCACCTCAGCACCTCGCGCAGCCATGACGCGCACTCCGTGACAGCTGACAGTGGCCAACTGACAGTGGCTGTCACTGGTCCGCGGCGCAATTCGATACGCACTTCAGTCGTGGCGGGAGCAGACATGCCTGATGCAGGCACCGGCACGGGAAGGAAGGAGGTAGGGAGCGGTGCAACCACTGCGTCTTGCCGCTGCATGGCTCGGCCACGCCACTTGTGCACCAGATTGGCGTTGATGCCGTGTGCCATGGCGACGGCGGCAATGGAAGCGCCTGGGCGTTCGCATTCTGCCAGGATCTGTTTCTTTACCGCTGCGTCATAGCGGCGCCGACGTGGTGTCGGAGGGATTGGCTCTGTCATGAAGGATCCACTTAAGATAAGTGGGCACGATCATCCTTATACGTCACTTCCGTGACAAGGTGAGTTCACCAAGTGCTTACC
>NZ_JAWIIV010000125.1:0-1002 GCF_035916955.1 Noviherbaspirillum album
CACCGGTGTAGGCTTCGCTGGAAGCGGCGAACTTGAGCCGCTTGAGGATGGCCATTTCGTGCGTGAGCTTGTCGATCAATGCCTGCTTGCCGCGCATCTCCTCCAGCAGCCGGCTGGCGAGCTGGCGCAGTTCGTCGGCGCCGAGAATGGACAGGTCGAGTGCGGAAGTCATGCGCGGCAGTGTGCCAGAACAGCTGCCGTTATGGAACAGAAACAGTATACGTGCCGAGCGTTAGAGCACGGCGATGACGTGGTCAGCCGTCAGCGTCTTCCATGGCAGGCCGGTGACTAGCGCCTGCAATTGCTCTATGTTGAGCGCCACGGTGTCAGTCGAGCCGCTATCGCTCCAGACGAAGCGACCACGGTTGAGCCGACGGGCGGCAAGCCAGATGCCCAAGCCATCGTAGACCAGCACCTTCATCCTGGTACCGCTCTTGTTGGCAAACAGATAGGCATGGTGCGGGCGTGCGGCGCCGAACACCTTGACCACACGGGCCAAGGCGGTATCGGTGCCGGCCCGCATGTCCAACGGTTCGGCGGCTAGCCAGATGGCATCGATGCGGATCACCGCAGCACCTCGCGCAACCATGCCGCGCACTCCGTGACAGCGGACAGTGGCCAACTGACAGTGGCTGTCATCGAACCGCGGCGTAGTTCAATGCGTAGTTCGGTAGTGACAGGGGCAATGCCAGCGGTAGAAATGGGAATGGGAACGAAGGTCGACGCAGGTGTCGCAACAGCTTTGCGTTGGCGTTGCATTGCCCGGCCTCGCCACTTGTGCACCAAGTTGGCATTGATACCGTGTGCCATGGCCACGGCGGCGACGGAAGCACCTGGGCGTTCGCATTCTGCCAGGATCTGTGCCTTCAGCGCTGCGTCATGGTAGCGCCGGCGAGGTGTGGTTGGTGTCGCTTCTGTCATGAGGTGTCCACTTCAAATGAGGTGGACACGATCATCCTTATAGGTCACATCCGTTACAAGGTGGTTTCGCTAGGCGCTTAC
>NZ_JAWIIV010000126.1:0-999 GCF_035916955.1 Noviherbaspirillum album
AGCGCCATGGTGGTGTCGAGCATGCGGTTGGAGAAGCCCCACTCGTTGTCGTACCAGGATGAAACTTTCACCAGGCGGCCGGACACCTTGGTCAGTGTCGCATCGAAGTTGCTCGAGGCCGGGTTGTGGTTGAAGTCGACCGAGACCAGCGGATCGGTGTTGTAGGTCAGGATACCTTTGAGCGCGCCGTCGGCGGCTTCCTTCATGATCGCGTTGATTTCATCGACTGTCGTGTCGCGCGCTGCGACGAAGGACAGGTCGACGATGGAGACGTTGATGGTCGGCACGCGGATCGCGAAACCATCCAGCTTGCCGTTGAGTTCCGGCAGCACCAGGCCGACCGCTGCGGCGGCGCCGGTCTTGGTCGGGATCATCGACTGGGTGGCGGAACGGGCGCGGCGCAGGTCTTCGTGCATCACGTCGGTCAGCACCTGGTCGTTGGTGTAGGCGTGGACGGTGGTCATCAGGCCGTTCACGACGCCGATCTTGTCATGCAGCGGCTTGACCAGCGGCGCCAGGCAGTTGGTGGTGCAGGAAGCGTTGGAGATGACGGTGTCGGATGCTTTCAGCACGTTCTGGTTGACGCCGAATACCACGGTGGCGTCGACATCCTTGCCGCCGGGCGCGGAAATGATGACCTTCTTGGCGCCGCCCTTCAGGTGGGCCGATGCCTTTTCCTTGGTGGTGAAGAAGCCGGTGCACTCGAGCACGACGTCGACGTTGAGCTCGCCCCACGGAATTTCAGCCGGATTGCGCTGCGCGAAGACCTTGATCTTGTCGCCGTTGACGATCATGAAGTCGCCGTCGACTTCGACCGTGCCGGGGAACTTGCCATGGGCCGTGTCGTAGCGGGTCAGGTGGGCGTTCGACTGGGCATTGCCGAGGTCGTTGATGGCAACGATCTGGATGTCATTCTTTTTGCCGCCTTCGTAGTGGGCACGAAGGATGTTGCGGCCGATACGGCCATAGCCGTTGATTGCGACACGAATTGTCATGGTT
>NZ_JAWIIV010000127.1:0-965 GCF_035916955.1 Noviherbaspirillum album
TCCTTGAGCGCCGGGTCGGTGACGAAGCGGTCATACACCGGCTTCATCGCCGCCGTAAATCCTTTCTTGTCCACGTCCGTGATGATCTGCACGCCGCTGGCCTGCACCACCTGCCTTGCCTTGGCCTCGCGCTCGTCCCACAGCTTGCGCATCGCCGGCACCGAGTCCTTGGCCGCCTTGCGGATCAGCGCCTGGTCTTCCTTCGACAGACCGTCCCAGATCTTCTTCGAAAACAGCAGTACTTCCGGCGCCATCGAATGTTCCGACAGGCTGTAGTACTTCGCCGCCTCATAATGGCGCGACGATTCGTACGACGGCCAGTTGTTTTCCGCGCCGTCGATCAGGCCCGTCTTCAGACCCGTGTACACCTCCGCGTACGGCATCGGCGTCGCATTCGCTCCCACTGCCTGCATGATCGCCACCCACATCTCCGACTGCTGCACGCGGATCTTCTGGCCCTTCATGTCGGCCACCGTCTTGATCGGCTTCTTGGTGGTGTAGAACGAGCGCGAGCCGCTGTCATAGAACGCCAGGCCGACGAAGCCTTCCTTTTCCAGCGACGCCAGCAGCTGGTCGCCGATGGGGCCGTCAAGCGTCTCGCGCATGTGGGCGGTGGAGCGGAACAGGAACGGCAGCGACGGGATCATCATGGCCGGGGAGATGGCGTGCAGCGCGGCGCTGTTGATGCGCACCATGTCGAGCGCGCCGATCTTGACCTGTTCGACGGTGTCCTTTTCCGAACCCATGGAGCTGTTGGCGAAGACCTTGACGCCCAGGCGGCCCTTGGTCTGCTCGGCCAGCGACTTGCCCATCTGGCCCACGGCCACCACGGTCGGATAGTCGTTGGGGTGCACGTCGGCGGAGCGGAAGTCCTTGGCATGGCCGGTCAGGGCCACGGCGGCCAGGGCCACTGCCATTGCGCTGCGTTTGAATGTCTGGAATGCGTTGTTCATGCTCGAGTCTCC
>NZ_JAWIIV010000128.1:0-945 GCF_035916955.1 Noviherbaspirillum album
CGCAGCTGCGCCGGGTCGGCGCAATCCTGCCCGACCAGATAGGCAACGATCTCCTCCTCGCCCAGCGCATTCCTGCGGATGGCGGCGGCGGCGTCCCGCACTCCAGGCAGCTGGCGCAGCTGGTGCTCGATGTCGCCGATCTCGATTCGCATGCCCCGAATCTTCACCTGGTCGTCGCGGCGGCCAAGGTATTGCAGCCGTCCGTCAGCGGTCCAGCGTCCCAGGTCGCCAGTCAGGTAGAACCGGCCGGCAATGCCGGGCAGGCTGATGAAACGTTCGGCCGTACGCGCTGCATCGTTCAGATAGCCGCGCGCCACCCCGGCGCCGGCAATGGCGATCTCGCCCACCGCGCCCGGCGGCTGCAGCCGCCCGCTGGCCGACAGCACCAGCAGCTGCTCGCCGGGCAAGGCGCGCCCGAGGCTGACCGGGCCTGCGGCAAGACGCCAGCTGGCCGACCAGATGGTGGTCTCGGTGGGGCCATAGACATTGAACACCGCCACATCGCGGTAGGCGAGCAGGCGCTCGGCCAGGTTCTGGACCAGCGCTTCGCCGCCGACGAGCAGGGTGCGTATGCCGGGCAGGGCGTCGTGCGGCGAGGGCAGGGCATCGAGCAGCAGCTTGAGGCGGGTGGGCGTCATCTGCAGCACGCTGACCTTCTCGCGGGCGATCAGTTCGAGCAGCAATGCCGGGTCGCGGGCCTGCTCGGAGGAAGCCAGCACGACGGTCATGCCGCAGCACAGGCTGCCGAGCAGTTCGAGTGCGGCGATGTCGAAGGACACAGTGGTGACGCCGAGGATGCGGTCGCCGGGGGCGAAGCCGAAGGTCTGGGGCAGGGCGGCGAAGAAGGAGGCGGCATTGCCATGGGTGAGCATGGCGCCCTTGGGCGTGCCGGTGGAGCCGGAGGTGAAAATGACGTAGGCCAGCGAGTCCGGCGTAATGGCGGCG
>NZ_JAWIIV010000129.1:0-868 GCF_035916955.1 Noviherbaspirillum album
CTAGAACGTGTTATGAACTAAGACCGAAGGTGTTGAGTGTCTTAGTCAGCATGAGGCAGACGAAGGCTACGAAGTGCAAACCGGCGAGTGTTTGTGCTACGCGCTCATAGTCCTTGGCCAGACGTCTGAACCGCGCTGCCCAAGCAAAGCTGCGTTCGACGACCCAGCGCCGAGGCAGGAGTACAAAGCCCTTCTTCGCCTCGGTATGCTTGACCACAACGAGTTGCATACAGAAGTCTTGCGCCTGCTCTTGGGCGGCTTCTCCGGTATAGCCTTGATCGACATAGGCAATATCGACATTGAGCCCGGTGACTTCCTGCACGCTCTGCGCCAGCTTAGCCACTTGGTCGCGATCCTGCTCATTGGCGGGAGTCACATACAATGCCAGCAAATGTCCCAACGTATCGACAGCAATATGAACTTTGGAGCCCTTACGGCGCTTGGCACCATCGTAGCCAGCGCGCGCACCACTTTCAGGGGTTGACTGCAGCGTTCTGCTATCAAGAATCGTTGCCGTGGGCGCGGGTTCGCGTCCTGATGCCAGGCGCAAAAGCGACCTCAGGTCTTGAGCGATGGTTTCGAAACAGCCCGCCTTGATCCAACGCTGGGTTTGTTGGTAGACCGTGTACCACGGAGGAAAATCATGCGGCAACAGGCGCCAGGGAGAGCCACTTCTCACCAGCCAGCGTAGCGCATTGAATACCTCTCGCATCGAATGTTCCCGCTGCGCAGCGTCCATCGGTAGCAAGGTAAGGTACGGCGCCACGAAGTACCATTCTTCGTCCTGTACATCAGTTGGGTAGGGTTTGCGTGCATTCATCCCCAACATTGACTGAACGCTACTTCCTTAGTTCATAACACGCTCTAG
>NZ_JAWIIV010000130.1:0-852 GCF_035916955.1 Noviherbaspirillum album
GACCGAGCAGACCGCCATGGTCATGCCTTCGCTGGTGCGCCAGCCCTGGAGCTGGGAAGCGGAGAGATTGCCGTCGCAGTCGCTCATGTAGTGGAAGCCGCGCTCGGGATTGGCGATGGTTGCCGTGCTGGCTGTGTAGTTCAGCGACGCTTGCGGACTGTCCGGAGCGGGTACTGGCGAAGTGTTCTCGGAATCGGTCGGGGCGGTCGGCACCATGATATCGGAAGTCGCTCCCGGTAGTGCCGCCGAACCGCCTGCGGGAGTCGATGTTTCCACCGCCATGCTGCTTTCCTGTCCTGCCGTGCCATTGGCGGCGGAAGAGGATGAGGCATTGGCCTGGGTGGCCGACCCGATTGGAGCGTCGCTTCCGCCACCACCACAGGCGGCGAGGGATGCGGCGAGAACGGTAAGGGTAAAGAATCGCAGTGCTGGAATTGTCACGTCATTCCTTTCATGAAGGTGTTGAGCCTTCCTTTATCCGCATGCAGGATGAAGGACCGGGCGTCGCAATCGCTGCGAAGGCCCGGCATGTCAACGGAGGAGAAGAATCGGCGCCGCCCGGAGAAGAGGGCGCCGGAAGTGCCGGTACGGCGTGTGTTGCTATTTGCCGTTACGGAGCCACGCCGACGGTGTGGTTCAGGTTGTTGAAGCCGGTGGAAGCTTCCCAGGCATTGGTGTTGGCCAGCTGGATCGAGTACTCCGGACGGCCGCGCAGCGCTGTCATCGGATCAGGCAGGTTCAGCAGCACCGCATAGTTCCCCTTGGGCATGTCTGCCGGCAGAGTCACGTTCTGGCTCACCGTCACGTTCTGGCCTGGCAGCCACTTGCGCGGATCGGCATTGAGCTTGAAGC
>NZ_JAWIIV010000131.1:0-835 GCF_035916955.1 Noviherbaspirillum album
TGCACTTCGTAGCCTTCGTCTGCCTCATGCTGACTAAGACACTCAACACCTTCGGTCTTAGTTCATAACACGTTCTAGAGAAGAGCAGAAAAAATTATTTTCCATTGTTTATAGAGAAAATGAATCGTATGCCAAAGGAATTTATGAACGGGCAACAAAAAACACGAAAGATATAGTTCCGTGGTCTGCCATCGATCCTGCAATAAGAGAAGTTTCAGTGGACGTCGTTTATCAAGGTCTGCCTAAAGAGTTGAAGCCTGACTTCATAGAGGCATTATCCAATAACAATGATGATGCCTTGATAGAGTTTCTATCAACTGATGCTGCGAACAAGAGATATACGAAAGAACGAAATAAGCAACGAATACAATTTTTGAGAAAAGCGAAGATGGGGAAAAAGACAGTTTAATAGGCTAATCAATGAATAATTTAGTATTTTTACTTCTGGCTTTTGTAGCGATTGTTCCAGGTTATACATCTGAAAAACTTAAATTTGTAGAGGGTTTATATGTAAAGAACCATAGTTGTGGTGCTAATAGTGGTGAGGAGCAGCAGGGTAAGAATTTATCCGAGTTTTCGAAACTTAAAATAAAGGCGAAAACTGCTTCTATAGCTGAAATCAGTCTAGAAACCGTAGTTTTAATTAATCAGAGCGGTTTAGGGATTCAGCCGTACTCATGTAGTTTTAATGGTGTCGCGGAGCTGAAAGGGAAAAAACTGAAAATTTTGAAGGATGATGAAGGATATGAAGTTAATGTGACCTGTCTTGGGATTTTCGGACCACGGCAAATTTGAGAAGATAGCTCCCAAATGAAAGGGAGCAATGAAGAAAAGC
>NZ_JAWIIV010000132.1:0-801 GCF_035916955.1 Noviherbaspirillum album
AACAATGAAAAAATCGCTCATCGCACTGGCAGTGCTCGGCGCTGTCGCCGGCGCCGCATCCGCGCAAACCAATGTGACCATCTACGGCGTGGCCGACGCCGGCCTGAGCCGCATCGACAACGGCCGCGTCAACACCACCGCGCTGCAGAGCGGCCAGCAATCCGGCAGCCGCATCGGCTTCCGCGGCACCGAAGACCTCGGCGGCGGCCTCTCGGCCATCTTCACCCTGGAAAACGGCTTCAGCCTCGATGACGGCACTCTCGGCCAGGGCGGACGCCTGTTCGGCCGCCAGGCCTTCGTCGGCCTGCAGGGCGGCTTCGGCGCCGTCAAGCTCGGCCGCCAGTACAACCCCATCCGCACCGCCGTCGAGAGCATCGACCCGTTCGGCCTGGGCCTGGCCGGCAATGCCGCCAACGTCTTCAACGTCCATGGCGAGCGCGCCGACAACACCCTCAACTACACCTCGCCGAACTTCGGCGGCTTCAGCGGCCAGGCGCAGTACAGCTTCGGCGAAGTCGCGGGCAGCAACTCCACCGGTCGCCAGGTCGGCCTGTCGGCCAGCTATGCCGGCGGCCCGTTCAGCGTGATCGTCGCCCACCATGACCAGAACACCACTGCCACCGCGGCAGGCGCGACAGTGGCAGCCGGCGATGCCAAGACCACCTTCCTGGGCGGCACCTTTGACTTCGGCATGGCCAAGCTCCACGCTGCGTATGCCCGCAGCAAGGGCGAGACCGCGCTCGGCGTGACCAACCTCGACCGCGACGACGCCATGCTCGGCGTGAGCGCCCCGATCGGCGC
>NZ_JAWIIV010000133.1:0-780 GCF_035916955.1 Noviherbaspirillum album
TGCCGCCGGAGAAGACCCTGCTCATCGACACCCTGCATGCCCATGCGGCGCTGTCCGAAGCCTTCCACATCCGCCTGCAACTGCTCTCCATCCATGCCGGCATCGAACTCAAGGAACTCATCGGCAAGAACGTCACCATCGGCATCGAGCAGGACGACGGCAGCGAGCACTACCTCAACGGCTACATCCATCACTTCGCCTTCTCCCATGCCGACGGCGGCTTCGCCTGCTACCACGCTGAAGTCCTGCCCTGGATGTCGTTTCTCTCGCACCGCGTCAACTGCCGCATCTTCCAGGACCAGACCGTCGAGCAAGTCATCGACCGCATCCTGCGCGAGGACTACCAGGGCATCGCCGACGTCCAGTTCCGCCTCGGCGGAAAGTACGAGCCGGAGAACTACATCGTCCAGTACCACGAGTCCGACGCCCAGTTCCTCGCCCGCCTGATGGAGCGGTACGGCCTGTTTTATTTCTACGAGCACCGCGCCGACGGCCATACCCTGGTCATTTGCGACGACTCCTGCAACGCCGCGTTCTGCCCGCCGCATGAGCACCATGCAACTGTCGNCGGCCATACCCTGGTCATTTGCGACGACTCCTGCAACGCCGCGTTCTGCCCGCCGCATGAGCACCATGCAACTGTCGAGTTCAACGGCGGCCACCGCACCCACCAGCGCGGCGGCATCACCCAGCTCTCTGCGCAGCGCAGCCTGCAGCCCTCGCGCGTGGCGCTCAACACCTTCGACTTCAAGGCGCCGTCCGCGCCGCAGTATGTCGAGC
>NZ_JAWIIV010000134.1:0-766 GCF_035916955.1 Noviherbaspirillum album
TAATGCCGTTCAGTTAAGACTGAGCGGCATTTTTCTTTTCGGGTGTTGTAAACGGTCGCGAGGGCTGTTAACCTGCGTCCCCATGTTGGAAGACGCGCTCCATTTCCTCGTACAAAGCCAGGAAAGCCCGGACTGGGCTCGCCTGGGACAGAACTTGCCCTACGAGTGGATCGAGCAAGCGGTGGCCTACACGGGCAAAGCGAGCATCCGGCAGCGCCGCCTGCCGGCAGAGCAAGTGGTGTGGTTAGTCGTAGCACTGGCGCTGTACCGGCATCAGTCCATCAGCGAAGTGGTCGACGATCTGGACCTGGCGCTGCCGGACATGCACACACCTTTCGTAAGCAAAAGCGCAGTAGCACAAGCACGGCAGCGTCTTGGCGCCGAACCGTTGCGCGCTTTGTTTGAGATCTCGGCAAAGGCGTGGTCTGAGCAGGATCGCAAGCGCTACCTGTTCAAGGGCCTGAGCCTGTTTGCACTGGACGGCACGACCTTGAAGACCGCCGATACGCCAGAGCATCGNCGTTGCGCGCTTTGTTTGAGATCTCGGCAAAGGCGTGGTCTGAGCAGGATCGCAAGCGCTACCTGTTCAAGGGCCTGAGCCTGTTTGCACTGGACGGCACGACCTTGAAGACCGCCGATACGCCAGAACATCGAGCGCACTTCGGCGAGCAGGTCTATTCCAGTGGCCGGATTTCGAGCTACCCGCAAGTACGGGGCGTGACGTTGACCGCGCTGCCGACTCATTTGATTCTCGATGCCAAATTCG
>NZ_JAWIIV010000135.1:0-726 GCF_035916955.1 Noviherbaspirillum album
AAAACGTTGACTTCTGTTGAGAACGCTTATGGGCACTGGAAAAAACACAGACATGAGTTTCATGAGTTACCAAATTCAAAACAATATGTCGATGCTGCATATAAATACGTGAATAATCCACCGGAGAATGCGCTAATGAAAATACGGAACAAAGACGTCTTATTCTATGACCAACGTACGAATACTTTCTTAGTAAAGGGAGAAAATGGAGCACCAAAAACCATGTTCAGACCTAAAGATGGAATTGAGTATTGGAATAGACAATGAATCAATTAAATCAAGAATTTTATCCATGCCCTTGTTGTGGCAATAAAACTATTGGTGCACTTGGCAGTTATGAAATTTGTGAGATATGCGGATGGGAAGATGATCCTGTGCAATCTTCCGATCCAACTTTTGAAGGCGGCGCGAACCAAGAAAACTTAATCACAGCACAGAAAATTTGGTTAGAAAAATCGCATATTCCAGAGAGTGGTCTTTCAAAAAACAAAATCAAATAGCCGATGCGCTTGAACAAGCGTTTTTATGCTAGCAGTCGAATGTTCTGGCAACGTCTAGCCTGAACCATCAATCAAGGAATTGCCTCGGATTCAAAACACTACATGAAGCCTTTATGAGGCAGTTACATGCCTATTAATAAGCCGTTCCACTTTCAGGATTGAATCCGCCTGCCTTTTCTGAAAAATCCCTTTGTAAAAAGTGAACAGGTATGGAAGTGATTTCGGT
>NZ_JAWIIV010000136.1:0-701 GCF_035916955.1 Noviherbaspirillum album
CAAATCCGGGCTGACCACCCATAAAAAGGGTGGGGAATTTTACTCCGGAAAAAATGGGGAAATTCCAACGGCATTGACACACCGTTCTGCGCGGCACGCCGAACCACTGGCAGATCTTGCTGATCGAGACGGTAAAGCCGTCGTCCTTGAGTTTTTGGTGGATCGTCTCGATCACTTCTCGTCCTCGCCCAGCAGGGACTGCAGCTTTTTTCTTGCACGCAATTCAAGCATGGCTTCGCCGTAGGCCTCCTGCAGTTCCTTGATCTGCCGCTCGTACTGTTCCTTGACGTCCAGCGGCTTGGCGCGCAATGCGTTCTCCAAGCCTTTGCGTCCTTCGTCAACCCATTCTTCGATCTCGGAAGGCGGGATGTCNGGCCTCCTGCAGTTCCTTGATCTGCCGCTCGTACTGTTCCTTGACGTCCAGCGGCTTGGCGCGCAATGCGTTCTCCAAGCCTTTGCGTCCTTCGTCAACCCATTCTTCGATCTCGGAAGGCGGGATGTCGAAGGCCCGGCTGGCCTCAACCACGCTGGTTTTGCCCTGAATGATTTCAGTAACCTGACCTGACCGGTTTTTTCGGACCAAGCTAGTTTGGGATAGCTCCGGTCGATAAAGTTGTTACTTTGACCTTGCCCCGATTTCACGTACAGCAGGAAATTTGGTAATTTTCTGTCTGTACGGAGGGAGTAATGGAAGAGAAATC
>NZ_JAWIIV010000137.1:0-648 GCF_035916955.1 Noviherbaspirillum album
GATGATGGTTCTGACCTCCGGCGGATACGTAAAGAACGGAATGACCTGCTGCCATTGACGCTTCCACATCGCTGCCACCGTCGGGAACTTGCTACCCCAAGGGCCAGCAGCAAACTCATCGAGTGCTGTGGCTGCCAAGTCTGCATTGGCCGCCTGGTAAATTGGTTTGAGCGCAGCAGCCAGTTCTTTACGGTCCTTCCATGCTGCCAGCGTAGTCGAGTTGCGGATCAGGTGCACAATGCAGGTTTGGATCTGGGCCTGCGGGTAGACCGCCTCAATGGCTTCCGGGAAGCCGCGTAGGCCATCGACTACGGCGATCAGGATGTCGTTCAGGCCGCGGTTCTTCAGGTCGTTGAAGACCTTGAGCCAGAACTTGGCGCCTTCGTTTTGCTCAATCCACAACCCCAGCACTTCTTTGCGGCCGTCGGCACGTACGCCCAATGCCAGGTACACCGCCTTGTTCTTGACCGTTCCTTCGTCACGGATCTTCAACCTCAAGGCATCGAAGTACACGATCGGATACATGGCCTCCAGCGGTCGCTGCTGCCATTGCGTGACTTCCTCGATGACTTCGTCGGTGATGGTGGAAATCAGGTCTGGCGACACTTCGGTGCCGTACAGCTCCAGTAGATGGCCCTGGATCTCCCG
>NZ_JAWIIV010000138.1:0-640 GCF_035916955.1 Noviherbaspirillum album
TGACCTGTCTTGGGATTTTCGGACCACGGCAAATTTGAGAAGATAGCTCCCAAATGAAAGGGAGCAATGAAGAAAAGCCGATACAGCGACGAGCAAATCGTCCGAATTTTGCGGGAAGCCGACAAGGCCCCGATTGCCGAGGTGGCCAAGCGCCACGGTGTGAGTGAGCAAAGCATCTACGGCTGGCGCAAGCGTTTTGGCGAGATGGGGACTAACGAGGTAAAGAATCTCAAAGCCTTGGAGCAGGAGAATGCCCGGCTCAAGAAGTTGCTGGCTGAACGGGATCTCGAAATTGAAGTGATGAAGGAGATTTCCCGAAAAAAATGGTAAGCGCACCAGTTCGACGGATTGCGGCACTCTACGCAGTTGAGCGAGGTATCTCTCAACGTCGAGCTTGTGCGCTCATGCAGGTAGCAAGGTCCAGTCTGCTGTATATACCCACTCTGCCACAGAAGAATGCACCTGTGACGAGGGCTATGCATCGGCTGTCACGCCAGTATCCCCGTTACGGATCCCGCCGTATCCACGTGTTCCTCGGACGGGAAGGCATCGTTGTCGGCAAGGAGAAATGCAGTCGTCTGTGGGCAGAACAAGGTCTACAGGTGCCACGCAAGCGTCCCCGACGCAAGGTGGCAGCAAG
>NZ_JAWIIV010000139.1:0-637 GCF_035916955.1 Noviherbaspirillum album
ATCCACCGGAACAGCAAAAACTCGCCGCCTGACGCCGCTATCCTTCAAGCCGCCATACACCAGTCTTGACACTAGCTCTCACACCACTGAAGACGGCCGCAGTTTGCGGCTGATGACACTCGTCGACGAGTTCTCGCGTCAATGCCTGGCGATTAAGGTCGGACGTCGGCTGAACGGCATGGACGTCATCGAAACGCTGGCCGATGCGATGCTCGAGCATGGCATTCCGATGCACATACGGTCAGACAATGGGCCAGAAATGACAGTAAAGATGGTACGCGATTGGCTTGCAAAAGTAGGAACAAAGACGCTGTTGATCGAGCCGGGCAGCCCTTGGGAGAATGGATATTGTGAGTCGTTCAATGGAAAACTGCGCGATGATCTGCTCGATGGTGAGCTGTTTTACAGCCTGAAGGAAGCCCAGGTCGTGATTGAGCAATGGCGACGTTACTACAACACGCAGCGCCCGCATTCTTCGCTGGGATACCGGCCGCCTGCCCCTGCAGTTCACCGGGCACAGGCTGTCATATCTGCTCAGCATGAAAACATGCAGTAGACGTAAGCGCCTAGCCATCTCACCTTGACGGGATACCGAATCTACGAACAGAAGTTTACGCGGGCGTCCAGCGATGCGGCA
>NZ_JAWIIV010000140.1:0-635 GCF_035916955.1 Noviherbaspirillum album
CCAGCTTTCCTCGCCGTACTCGGCCAGGTACATGCCGGCCAGGATGCCGATCGGCGTGCTTACCAGCGTGGCCGCGCCCACCATCAGCAGGCTGCCGACGATGGCATTGACCAGGCCGCCGCCGTCGCCGCCCGGGGCCGGGGTGGTCTCGGTGAACATGGCGAGGCTCAGCGCGCTGAAGCCCTTGATGAGCAGGGTGAACAGGATCCAGCCGAGAAACAGCAGGCCGATGGCCATGGCGCCGATCGACAGCGCGATGCCGACCCGGTGCGCCAGCAGGCGCCGGCGATATACGGGATTGACAGGATTGACGGGATTCACGATTTGGCTCCTTCCTTGCGCGCCATGCCCATGAGCATGAGCTTGGCGGCCGACAGGACGATGAAGGTGATGACGAACAGGATCAGTCCCAGCGCGAACAGGGACGATACATGCAGCTTGGATTCGGCTTCGGCGAACTCGTTGGCCAGGGTCGAGGCGATGCTGTTGCCGGCGGCAAACAGCGACCACGAGAGCTTGTGGGCATTGCCGATGACAAACGTCACCGCCATGGTTTCGCCCAGCGCGCGGCCCAGGCCGAGCATGACGCCGCCGACCACGCCGGTCTTGGTATAGGGCAGCACGATCTTGCGCAC
>NZ_JAWIIV010000141.1:0-627 GCF_035916955.1 Noviherbaspirillum album
GAGCTAGTGTCAAGACTGGTGTATGGCGGCTTGAAGGATAGCGGCGTCAGGCGGCGAGTTTTTGCTGTTCCGGTGGATTGTCTTGCACCGGTAGTCCATCCTTGAACGGCACGCCCGCCAGCAGCACACTGATCTTGTCGGCGCCACGAATCTTGCGCCAGCTCTTTTCTGCTTCTTCCATCAGTTTGAACGCCAGCCCGAGAAACGTCGCCCGCGACAGGCAGTTACGTGAGCGCGTCGTCCGATGTCGCACCGTGGCAAACGTCGACTCGATCGGATTGGTGGTCCGAATGTGCTGCCAATGCTCGGCCGGGAAGTCGTAGAATGCTAGTAGACTGTCCTTGTCCTGAGCGAGCTTCTCCACGGCCTTCGGATACTTTGCGCCATAGGTACTGACGAACTGCCCGAACGCGCTGATGGCATCGGCCCTGGTTTCGGCCATAAAGATCGCCTGCAATCCGGCACGGGCTTTGGACTGCAATGTCGCCGGCAGCGCATTCAACACATTGCCCAGCTTGTGGAACCAACAGCGCTGCGCCGTCGTCGCCGGGAACACCTCTTCCAGCGCCGCCCAGAAGCCCATCGCACCATCACCGATGGCCAGCCGCGGACCGCTCTGCAAGCCAC
>NZ_JAWIIV010000142.1:0-609 GCF_035916955.1 Noviherbaspirillum album
CGCTCGTACGATGGCGCCGAGGTCGGCCAGCCCATGGATTTGAGCATCGAGTAGGCCGTGAACGACACTTCATGGCCCAGCGGCTGGCTGCGCGCCAGGTGCACCAGGTTCAGGAACACGTCTTCGTCGTCCTGGCGCAGCTCTTCGCCGGTGTAGAAGATTTCCACGCCCTTGACCGAGGTGATCGGGCGCTCCTTGAGATGCTGGCGCGGCTCGTTCTGGCGCGCCACGCTGAACAGCGCCGAGCGCGCCAGCGGATTGGGCAGCCCGCGCACCTGGTTTTCCCACAGGGGCAGCTGGGCGATGAGGGCTTGTTCGACATTGCGCCGCAGCGCATCGTCGTCGGCTTCCAGGCTCAGCTGGGTCATGGCTGCGCTGCGCGCCGGGCTCCTGCGCTTGGTGGCAAGGGTTTCCTCGATGCGCTGCAGTGCGTCGCTGAGCGGCTTGTGCTTGATCCCGGTGGCCGGCATGCTGGTTGATCCCTGGTTGGTATGGGTGAGGAAGTTACCATGGGATTTATCGTTTTCTGAGCGTGGCGGCTCGTCGTTGCAGCGTTGAAACACGTTTGTCGAGCGTGGGTTGGGGAACTGATTCTGTGGACAAGTGGCG
>NZ_JAWIIV010000143.1:0-605 GCF_035916955.1 Noviherbaspirillum album
AGGCGGAGGTCGACGGAGCGGTGATTCGTGAGGTCTGCCGTAAGCACAACATCACGGAGCAGACGTTTTTCCGCTGGCGTAATAAGTACGGGGATATGACTGTTTCCGATGCTCGCAAGCTCAAGGATCTGGAGTCGGAGAATGCTCGGCTGAAGAAGATCGTAGCGGAGCAAATGCTGGCCATTGAAGGCTTGAAGGAGATTGCCGCAAAAAAATGGTAACCCCGGTGGCCAGACGCGAAGCGCTTGAGATTCTGAAGGCTAAAGGGTTATCCGAGCGTGCAGCGTGTCGAATTGCCGGGGTAAGCCGCCGGGTGACGAGCTATCAGCTGCGACAACCAGGTAAGGATAAAGAACTCAGTGGGCAACTCATAGAAGCATCAGCCCGCTATCCTCGTTTCGGTTATCGGCGCATTGCCGTCATGACGGACCAGAGCGTTGGACGGGTGTGGCGCTTGTGGCGCAGCTTGGGCCTGAACCTTCCCAAGCGCCGGCCCAGAAAGCGCCGCTGTGGCAATGACATCCGTATTCCAGGAGCGACACAGCCCAACAGTGTCTGGTCGTATGACTTCGTGCATGACCGGCTGGCCAATGGTGGAACGCTCA
>NZ_JAWIIV010000144.1:0-605 GCF_035916955.1 Noviherbaspirillum album
AGGCGGAGGTCGACGGAGCGGTGATTCGTGAGGTCTGCCGTAAGCACAACATCACGGAGCAGACGTTTTTCCGCTGGCGCAATAAGTACGGGGATATGACTGTTTCCGATGCTCGCAAGCTCAAGGATCTGGAATTAGAGAATGTCCGGCTGAAGAAGATCGTAGCGGAGCAAATGCTGGCGATTGAAGGCTTGAAGGAGATTGCCTCAAAAAAATGGTAACCCCGGTGGCCAGACGCGAAGCGCTTGAGATTCTGAAGGCTAAAGGGTTATCCGAGCGCGCAGCGTGTCGAATTGCCGGGGTAAGCCGTCGGGTGACGAGCTATGAACTGCGACAACCAGGCAAGGATAAGCAATTGAGTGGGCAACTCATAGAAGCATCTGCACGCTATCCTCGCTTCGGTTATCGGCGCATTGCCGTCATGACGGACCAGAGCGTGGGACGGGTGTGGCGCTTGTGGCGCAGCTTGGGTCTGAATCTACCCAAGCGCCGCCCTAGAAAGCGCCGCTGTGGCAATGACGTCCGAATTCCAGGAGCGACACAGCCCAACAGTGTCTGGTCGTATGACTTCGTGCATGACCGGCTGGCCAATGGTGGAACGCTCA
>NZ_JAWIIV010000145.1:0-546 GCF_035916955.1 Noviherbaspirillum album
GCGCCGTAAGAGTAGTGGTATTCGTGGGCCAGATGCGCCATCAGCGCATCGCGCGCGTGTTGCCAGCCGGCCGGCGCCGCCGCTCCGGCAGCCGCCTGCCGGTTCTGGAGGCGTGCTAGTGCTAAGCCGATCCGTGTCGCATCCATCGCATTGCCTTTGCCCGCCACAAACACCCGGTCGGATGTCCGACCAGCACCCTTCGGCATGGCGTTCCATGTGGTTTGCCAAGTATTGATCAACTCCTGCGTCTGTGGGTCCCAGTCTCGTTGGTTGAGCTCCCTAAACTTCAGGGCCGCCAAGGCGCTGTGAGAGTAGCGGTATTCGTGGGCCAGATGCGCCATCAGAGCATCGCGCGCGTCTTGCCAGCCAGCCGGCACCGACGCTCCGGCAGCCGCCTGCCGGCACTGGAGGCGTGCTAGTGCTTGGCTGATATTTCCAATATGCATCCTATTGCCGTTGCCCGCCACAAACACCCGGTCGGATGTTCGACCAGCACCCTCCGGCATGGCGTTCCATGTGGTTTGCCAAGTATCGATCAACCGCCGC
>NZ_JAWIIV010000146.1:0-523 GCF_035916955.1 Noviherbaspirillum album
TCAAGGTACCCAAGGTACGCGACCGCTCCGGCACCGGCGTGAAGTTCAATTCGTCAGTGGTGCCGCCTTATGTCAGGAAGTCGCCCCGCGTGTCGGCAGCTCTGCCTTGGCTGTACCTGAAGGGTATCTCCACCGGCAACATGGGCGATGCGCTGTCGGTGCTGCTGGGCGAGGATGCAAAGGGCTTGTCGGCGAACGTGGTGTCACGGCTGAAGTCACAATGGGCCGATGAATGGAAACAATGGGACAAGCGCGACCTGTCGGTTTGCCGCTGGGTCTACTGGTGGGTCGATGGCATCCATACTGGGGCCAGGAGCGAAGACCATGACGGCCAGTGCCTGCTGGTGATCATCGGTGTCACGCCGGACGGAAAGAAGGAACGGGTGGCCATTGCCGACGGTTTCCGGGAATCGAAGGCATCCTGGGCCGAGGTGCTGCTGGACTTGAAGGCGCGTGGCTTGCAGAGCGGTCCGCGGCTGGCCATCGGTGATGGTGCGATGGGCTTCTGGGCGGCGCTGGAAGA
>NZ_JAWIIV010000147.1:0-521 GCF_035916955.1 Noviherbaspirillum album
ATGACTTCGTGCATGACCGGCTGGCCAATGGTGGAACGCTCAAGCTGTTGTGCGTGCTGGACGAGCATACGCGGGAATGCTTGGCCATCGAGGTTGGCAAGTCCTTGCGGAACCAGGACGTGATTCTGACGCTATCACGGTTGATGCGGCTGTATGGCAAGCCTGCATTTATTCGGTCCGACAACGGCGCGGAGTTTACTGCTACCGCAGTGATGAAGTGGCTGCGAGATCAGAACGTTGGCCCAGCGTATATCAAGCCCGGGAGCCCTTGGCAGAACGGGTTTGTGGAAAGCTTCAACGGCAAGTTGCGCGATGAATGCCTGAACCGAGAATGGTTTGTAAATCGCCGCGAAGCGAAGATTGTGATTGAGAAGTGGCGACAGTTCTATAACAACGAGCGGCCGCATTCTGCGCTCGGCAATCGGACGCCGGCCTCGGTAGGCCGGCAACGATGGCAAAATCAGAGTGCTTGAACTGGAAGACTAACCAGAGCAGTGGCTACAAATTTCTATATCAGGTCA
>NZ_JAWIIV010000148.1:0-502 GCF_035916955.1 Noviherbaspirillum album
TACCAGAGCGGGACAGGTGCCAGCCAAGCAGCTCTCTGGTATGGCAATCGATCACCAGCGCCAGCACCGCCCAGCCATCACGACCGGTCCAGACTCGACACAGATCTGTTGCCCAACGCTCGTTTGGTGCCTTCGCCACGGATGGCAAAGCCTGCACCCGCGGCCGGAAGCCAATGGGCCGCTTCTTCACCTGCCAGCCCTTGAGCTGGAAGATACGCTGCACGGTGTTCTTGTTGAAGTCCAACAGATGCGCAACCGTCCGATAGCCGAAGGATGGGTTCTCGGCGATCATGGCCTTGATCGGACCGGCGAAGCGGTCCTGGACCTTCGGTGCCGA
This sequence comes from Noviherbaspirillum album, assembly GCF_035916955.1. Classification (NCBI taxonomy): domain Bacteria; kingdom Pseudomonadati; phylum Pseudomonadota; class Betaproteobacteria; order Burkholderiales; family Oxalobacteraceae; genus Noviherbaspirillum; species Noviherbaspirillum album. Next base: position 338 of record NZ_JAWIIV010000148.1, read on the forward strand.
CCTAACCGGCTTGTAATACACCGTTCTGCGCGGCACGCCGAACCACTGGCAGATCTTGCTGATCGAGACGGTAAAGCCGTCTTCCTTGAGTCCCTGGCGGATCGTCTCGATCACTTCTCGTCCTCGCCCAGCAGGGACTGCAGCTTTTTTCTTGCACGCAATTCA